>JAYOSU010000040.1:14638-17643 GCA_038139395.1 Cryomorphaceae bacterium | reverse complement strand
ACACCCGTTGGAAGTCCTAAAGTCGAAGACTGAACCGGACCATGAGGTGTAGCAGCGCTAGTTGCTGAACAGTGTGAAGTCACGTAGTACTCGTAAGAAGTACTCATGTCAAGACCTGTTACAGTTGCCATGGTAGAACCATACACATGCATGGTATCACCGGTACCTAGGGTAAATCCAGCTGCACCGTATTCTACTACGTAATACGCTGCTGAAGAATCACCCGTCCAGGATAGATCAGCCATCGTCTGCATAGGATTAACTACTAAACCACTAGCTGCAACACATGGTGCACCAGCCGCACAGTACACTTCGTATTGTGTATGACCGTCAACCATATTATCACCAGTAGCTGAAATAAACAACGCAGTTGCTGGAGTTGTAGATAGATCCCAAAGTTCGAATGAACATTCGTTTTTGTAGGAACCTCCACCGTCCCAGACAAGCTGGATTGTATCACCTGGGAAAACAGAAAGCGTAACGTTGGCCTGCAAGTATCCAGATGGAACTGAATAAGTAGCAGGTGCAGCGTTATTGCTTGCTACTGTCATCGTATTACCGTTCCAGCCATCACCCCAAGCTTCCTTCAAACGAAGTTCGTAGTTACCACAAGCCGCAGTTGGCATTGGTAATGTTGAAGCTGAAGCAGTCGTTGCAAGAGAACTATCCGTAGCCGAACAGAACTTAGTGACATAGAAATCATAAGCCGAAGAAGTAGTCAGACCACCAATGGTTGCAGCAGTATCGTAAACGACCGTAGTCGCACCCGAACCTAAGCTAAATCCAGACAATCCATATTCTACTTTATAGCTCTCTCCAGCTAGAAGAGTACCTGACCATTCTAAATCAACTGATTCAGGGTACACTTGAGTTACACTAAATCCGGTCGGCGCATCACAACTTGCAGGAGTCCCAATGAAGATATCATCAATAGCCATGTCACCAGTAAATGATGTACCGCGTGTACCACCGAATCGAACATATACAACTTTACCTGCATAAGCCGCGAGACTTATAGATTCATCAGCATAAGGATCAGACTGAGCAGTTTGTTGTTGACCAACTTTAGTACTCAAAGTATCCCAGTTTACTTGATCTAAAGAAATTTCTGCCGTCAATGTGCCCATTGTAGCTCCTACCATATGGTATGCAAAGCTTAATACTGGTGCAGCAGATGAAGTAAGATCAACAGCAGGCAAAGTCGCATAAGACTGCGAACCCGCAATTCCACCTGAAGTTTCAAGATATAGGTAGTATGAACCTGAATTACCTCCTAAAGGACCAGTACCTGAAGAACCCGTACCAAATCCATCCCAAGTCCAACCGAATCCGGCAGTTGATGTTTTGATACCGCTCCAACAACTTGGCACACTACCTGCCCATGTATCTAAATTATCAGCAAATGGAGCCGAAACAGGTGCACATTGTGTAGTAACGCTAAGAGGACCTAGTGTAGCCGATGAATCTGTTGCAGAACAGATTTTCGTTACATAGAAGTCATAGCTCGTCTGTGGGTATAGACCACTAACAACAACAGTTGTATCATAAACCCATGTAGTATCTCCTGAACCAAGAGTAAATCCTGCCGAATCGTACTCAACTAAGTAGTATTCACCAACATCTAGTGTTCCTGGCCAATTACCTTCAGCTGTATAAATACCACCTGTAAAGGCAGCACCTACTGGAGCTGTACAAGAAGGAGGAGCAGTATTACAGTAAATGCTCAACTGCACATCACCTGGCGTCATTGTGGCACCGTTTGGTGAGGTATAAATGGTTGATCCAGTTAATACATCAATTATTTCGTAAGAACACTCATTTGGGTATAATCCTCCACCAAGCCAGCTGAATGAAACCGTATCTCCCAAAGTCATTGTGATAGGAACGGTAAATGAACTGGCAGTAGTACTTGCAATTGTGTATGAAGAATCACCACCTGGATACCTCACAATCATAGAGTTTCCGCTCCAACCGTCACCCCAAGAATCAATAAGAACCAATTCTAGAGCACCACATGCTTCCGTTGGTAAATCAATGGTTGTTGTAGTCAATGGACCCGTTGTTGTAGAGCTAGAAGTAGCTGAACAATTTCTAGTTAAATAGAAATCATACGTTTCCGTCGTATCCAAACCACTAATGGTCGCAGTTGTATCGTAAACGGTAGCAACCGTACCGGATCCCGGAGTAAATCCTGTAATTCCGTATTCAATATCTACTGATTCTCCTGATAATAGACCGCCTGACCAAACTAAATCTACACTAAAGAAAGATGGTGTTAAGCTTACATTGTAAGGCGCAACACAGTTCGCTGGAGTAGCAAAAGTGAATGGACCTGATACACTGTAAGAACCTCCACAGCTATCCAAAATATAGAAATCGTAGGCTGTTAATTCAGCCAAACCTGTTATTTCATAAGGACTGCTCGTTACAACAGTAGTTCCTGAAGAATCCATATCAAATCCAGCTGTATCATATACAATTGCGCTGTATGAACCATTAGTTGCCCAAGAAGTAATAGCGCTACTAGCAGTAATTCCAGCAATACCTACATTAGATACAGGTGGACAATCACCTACGTAAATATCGTCAATAGCAATATCACCAGTGAATGATCCACCGTATGATCCACCAAATCGAATATATGTAGTGCTGTCTATATAGTTTGCTAAGCTCACCGTTCCTATTAAATAAGGATCTGTTTGAGCAGTTTGCTGAGCTCCAGTGTGAATAGCTAAAGTATCCCAAGAAACATTATCCGTTGAAACTTCAATGGTTAAACTTCCAATGGTAGCACCTACCATGTGGTATGCATAAGACAATGAAATGTCAGCTGAACTTCCGGTTAAATCGAATTCTTTTAATGAAGCATAAGAAACCGTACCTAAACCAGAAGTTTCAAGGTACACATAGTAATCACCAGAGTTACCCGTTGTAGGTCCTGTTCCAATAGAAGCAGTTCCAAAGGCATCATACGTCCAACCGAATCCGGCTGTTGATGACTTAAC
>JAYOSU010000040.1:11645-14538 GCA_038139395.1 Cryomorphaceae bacterium | reverse complement strand
GTACCGTATTCAATAACTACATGCTCACCAGCACCTACAGAACCAATCCAAGAAAGGTCTATCTCGTAAGTATCAACAGAATCAACAGTTACTGATAAAGGTTCAGCACAAGTTGGAATCGGTCTAATTTGAATATCATCAACATATGCATAAGTGTATGAGTACGTATAAGCTGTATCCGCTTGTTCCGGAACAATCATAAAGACTACACGTGAGGCATTCGCTGGAACACCTGTAAGATCTACGAAATATTGATCGTAACTAGTTGTAATATCTACAGTATCTACAATGTAAATAGAAGACTTATCTGCTGCCGCATCGGCAGTACCAATGATTAACTTTCTATTGTATGTAGTCGAAGTTGACGTTGAAGATCTTGCATGGAAAGTTACTTGCTTATCACCCGCATTCAAATCCGCCATCATTGGGGACATGTTTGCCAAAGTATCACCACCTGCACTATTGGTAGAAGTGGTGCTGAAGTAACCGTAGAAGTACATCACTTTAGACCCAGAGTTCGCATTAAACGTTGAATTCTGAATGTAAGAATAGAATGAAGTTGACGTACCCGTTTCTACTTGAGCCCAACATAAAGGAAGATCTGCATTTGTTGTATTTCCGCCAGTTTGAGCTTCAAAATCTTGATCGTATGGCAACCCTTGGATGCCACATTGCGTAGCTATACCTGTTGCAGATAATGGGCTTGCTGTATCTGTACCACAAATTCTAGTTACATAGAAATCGTAAGCAGTTGAATGCTGTAAGCCAGAGACATAAGCTGCATTCGAGTATACCCAAGAAGTATCGCCTGTTCCCGGAGTAAAACCAGAAAGACCGTGCTCTACTAAGTAATATCCAGAAGCTGGAAGTGCATTCCAAGTTAAACTCGCGTCATTTAGTGTTGTAGTAACAGCCAAGTTAGTTGGCACAGGACATGGAGGAGGAGTTCCTACGTAAATGTCATCGATAGCCATATCACCTGTAAATGATCCACCGTATGATCCACCAAATCGGATGTAGGTAGAACTAGAAGTGTAACCAGTCAAATCAACAATAGTAACATTATAAGGATCGGACTGAGATGATTGTTGCTGTCCACTTATTGTAGCAACCGTGCTCCAAGAAAGGTTATCACTCGAAACCTCAACAGTTAGGTCTCCCATGGTGGCTCCTACCATGTGGTAAGCAAATTCTACGACTGCATTAGGAATGGAACTTAAATCTAAAACAGGAAGGTTTGCGTAAGAAATAGTACCGGAACCAGATGTTTCTAGGTATAAATAATAGTCACCCGAATTACCCGTATTTGGACCCGTACCTGAAGAACCCGTTCCAAATCCATCCCAAGTCCAGCCAAAGCCTGAAGTTGAAGTCTTAATTCCACTCCAACATGCAGCAATGCTGCCAGCCCATGAATCTAGGTCATCAGAAAATGGCGCAGCTTGAGGCGCACAACCGGTTGTAATAGTGATTGGCCCAGTCCAAGCGGAAGTACCAAATCCATCCGCCTTACAGTTTGAACGCACATAAACATCGTAAGAAGTTTGCGCCGCTAGACCTGTAATTCGCACAGAATCAACAGAACTACCAAATTGAGTACCTGTACCTAATGTAAAACCTGCAGAATCATACTCTATGTCAAAACCACTTGCTGGTGACGTCCAAGTAATATCTACCTCAGACCATGAAGTGAATCCTGATGTTAGCGCAGACGGCTGCGTACAAGAAGGCGTGTTTAGATTAGTAATTCTAATCGCGTAGTCTTCAACAGCACCCCATGAAAATGAGTTACACGGAGCTATTGAAGTTGCGCTTCCACCCTCCTGTTGCATCACTCTCATTCGCGTTGCTCCGAGAGTCGCAGTGGCAGGAACAATGAATGTGAAATCCTGAGTTGTTGTGGGCGCACCTCCGTAGGAACCAAGCTGTTCGCCTGCATCGTCAAAATCGCCGTCGGCGTTAAAGTCGATCCAAGCAGCTATGGCACCTGAGTAAGTACCACCACACGTACCCATTGTCACAGACACCGTGTATGAAGCACCTGCTGATATGTCCGCACTATCGGTAGCAGTAAAATCCTGCACACCTGCGGTTCCACATACAGCAGACATTTGAGAGATTGAATAGGTATCTCCCGTAATTTGAACGCCTGTGAGTTCCGAATCAAAGGTCGTAGATGGACCTACACCCGTAACACAGTACGTTTGTCCCTGTGCGGTCACCATTGCAACCAAAGCAAACAAGAACGTTAGTAATAGTTTTTTCATAAAACATGATTTTGTTTAAACGATTGTGAAAAATAAGATTTTTATTAACAAAAGCGAAAAAATATTGAATACTTTTTTATTAGACCCAACAAAACCATAAATTTTATAACGTGCTGAAACCCTTTTGTAACGCGCATTTGTCTTATTTTCAATATATTAGTTTTAACGTTTTAGTTACCCTTAAATACGGAATTACACCAGGTGTTTAGAAACAGTTCCTCCCATTGAATTACGAATAGAACACAGTCTAGGAAACTAATTTTGTCTTTTTTTACTTCCAAAATGTCGCAAACTCGCAACAACACTGTATTTTTTATAATTTACTTTCCTCATAAAATATCGCTTTTTAAAGAGCTATTTTATCCATAATAAGACCCGAAATGAATTGTGCCCGTTACTGTAAAATGATGGTGTTTGTTTTTTTTGGCACGATTTTTTCCAGGCAGAAAAGCCAAGGATTTTACAACTGTCGATAGCGAGTTAAATAATAAATACCAAAGGGTTTGGAAAAACAAAACCCCAGAATATCTGGGGTTTTGTATAGTTAAGTGGGCCCACCAGGGCTCGAACCTGGGACCACCTGATTATGAGTCAGGTGCTCTAACCAACTGAGCTATGAGCCCAAA
>JAYOSU010000040.1:0-11545 GCA_038139395.1 Cryomorphaceae bacterium | reverse complement strand
TTTACCTTTGAATCAAAAGGTGCAATGGACTTACCCGTACTTTATTAGATCTTAAAAGCTACTTTCAATGATTACGCAAATTTGGTTCGATTTTGGAAACGTATTCATACCCGTATTCCCCAATCTTGCTCAAGAGAGTTTTGAAAATCGTAGTGTCCAATTAACCCGAGAAGAAATCAAGCTTCTCAACAACTCATTGGAAACGGGAAAACTAGCAGACTTAGAATTTTTTGAAACAATAGCCTCAAGTTCTAAATACCTAAAGAGTGCTGCAAGCATTGAAAAAGGATGGAACGAACTCTTAGGAAACTTAACGGATCAAACCTTGTTTTTGAAAAAACTAAAAAAGAAATACAAGCTATGCTTAGTAAGTAACACCAATGAAACCCATATCAAAACCATAAAAAAAGACTCCGGCCCCTTTTTATGGAATAACTTCATTAAACAATTTGAAGCATTGTTTTTGTCCTATGAAATGGGCCATAGAAAACCAAAACCAGCCTACTTTAAGCACGTACTAAAACAAATGAGCGTTAACCCAAATGCCGTTCTCTTTATTGATGATTCTGACGAAAACATTGAAGCTGCTGCCAAGCTTGGGATTAAAACTTTAAAATTCAACCTTCAAGAGGAGGATTTAAGACAAAAACTAACTGCGTTCTTGGCAAAGTTCAATTAAAGTTCCGCCTGTTTCTTTAGGATGAAGGAAACAAACTATTTTATTATCCGCACCTAGTTTAGGTTCTGAATTGAGTAATTGAAATCCCTCGTTTTCTAGACGATTCATTTCAGCTCTAATATCATCAACTGCATAAGCCACATGATGAAGCCCTTCACCTCTTTTTTCAATGTGTTTAGCAATTGGGCTATTTGAATGTAATGCTTCTAGAAGCTCAATCTTGTTGGGGCCGACCCGGAAAAAACTAGTTCGAACACCTTCATGCTCCACTACCTCTTCCTTGTACGGGGGAACGCCTAAAATTTTGGTATAAAGACTATTGCCCTCGTCTATGCTTTTTACAGCTATTCCTAGGTGTTCTATTTTGTTGAGTCTTAAATTCATGAATCAGCGTTTAGATTTCCCAAGTTAACCAATGCGGCATATTTACCTCCTTTTTCTATCAATTCTAGGTGCGTACCCAATTCTACAACCTTTCCATCTTCAACATATGCAATTTGATCGGCATCTTTAATTGTGCTCAATCGATGAGCAACTACCACGGTGGTGCGTTCTTTCATGAGTACTTCTAACGCCTGTTGAACACGAGCTTCACTTTCATTGTCCAAAGCAGCAGTGGCTTCATCTAACAATAATAGTTTTGGATTTACATAAAAAGCGCGTGCAATACTCAATCGTTGTCGCTGGCCACCGCTCAATGAGGCACCACCCTCACCAATAGGTTTTCCCTGGGTCCATTGAGAAGTAAATTCAGTACAATAGGCCGCCTCTAATGCCTGGTTTATTTTAGCCTTATCGTGTTCTGAACCTAAAGCAATGTTGTTTTCAAAATCTGTGTTAAACAATAAAGGTTGCTGAGGCACCCATCCAATTTTATTGCGGTACGCTTTTAATTCCGCCTCCTTTAAGTCCAAGCTACCCATAGAAATAGAACCTTGCTGCGGGTGAGCAAATCCTGCAAGTAAATACAGAAGCGTGGTTTTACCAGAACCTGAAGGACCAACTATTGCCGTAGTTTTTCCCGCAGGGATAAGTAAATTAAGATCTTTGAGAACCTCAGTATCATCGTATGAAAAGAAGACATTTTTTAACCTTATATCCTCACTCCATTGCTGGGCATTTGGAGTAATATGTCCGTTTCTTGCTTCTTCCAAATCAAGTACCTCAAACACCCTAGCAGCAGAAGCATTACCCTTTTGAATATCGTAAAGTGCATTGGTTACATTTTTAAATGCGGGTATAAGCTGGTAAAACAACACGACAAAAGCGATTAGTTCACCACCGGTCATGCTACGGCCTGCCACCACTTCCATTCCTCCTAAATAGAGAACAATGAGCAATACACTAACCCCTAGTACCTCAGCTATAGGCGAACTCAGGTCGCGTTTACGAAAAACGCTTACCATATGTTTAGTCCAAAGTTTTAAGCTTGCTCGGTACCGCGAAGACATAGCGCGTTCTGCAACAAAAGCTTTAATCACAGGTAAGTTCGTCAACACTTCTTCTAAAGTGGAAGTGTTTTGGCCCAACTCCTCTTGAGCTTGCTTGGCGCTCCTCTTTAAACTTTTTCCTACCGTTGCAATAAGACCTCCAGATATTGGAATAATAGCTATAGCCAACAAGGTTAATTTAGGACTCATTGTAAACAATAAAATCAATGTTCCTAGAATCATTAAAGGATCTCTAACAAAGCCCTCCATTCCTTTTAGCATTGACCACTCAATCTCATTCAAATCTGCTGTTGCCCGCGTGAGCATATCCCCTTTTTTCAAGGCACTATGTTGACGCAGCGACAAAGACATCCATTTGTCATGTAGTTGCCTTTTTAATTGGGCTACAATGCCATTTCTAACAGGAGCAAGAATGTAAAGCGCACCATATCTACTGAGATTCTTAAAAATAAATATGCACAGGGTCAGGAAAACTGTCGTCTGAAGTGTTTTGCCAGGACCATGTTTAACTTTATACGACTCTACCAATTCTGCGAGGGCGAGCTTCCATTCAGCAGCGTGACTTAAATCGGTTCCTGGTGTATCAAAAATTAAATTCAGAATAGGTATTAACGCACCTACTGAACCGATGCTAAATATCACCGTAAGCATATTTAAAAAAGCCGCCATGAGCACATAGGGCAAATAGGGCTTTAGTAAGGATAAGATGCGAACAAATGATTTCATGGAATACGCTTGACAAGCGAATTTAAATGAATTGGCGCAAATGGTATCTTTGCTGAATGGAAAGTACAAGACAACTTAAGATTGCAAAGCTTCTTCAAAAGGAAATGGCGACCATTTTACAACAATTAGCTCGAGAACATTTCCCAGGCACTCTCTTGAGCGTAAGCAAAGTAAGGGTAAGCCCGGACCTCGGAGTCGCCAAGGTATTCGTCAGTATTTTCCCTATTGTTAAGACTAAAGAGGTAGAAGAATTCATAAGCTTAAATCAGAATAAAATTAGAGGTTCCTTAGGCCGTAGTGTTGGCAATCAACTCAGAGTAACGCCAGAACTCATGATTTATACTGACGATAGCTTAGAATACGAAGAGAATATTGAGCGCTTATTGCGTGGAGAAGGGGAAAGCCCCATTAAATAAGCACACTTGCGGTCGTTTTCGTCATTTATTGCAAAAAAATATTTCTTCTCTTTAGGGAAGCTAGGATCCATACGACTAATGTCCTTTGCCGCACTGATAGGACTAGCACTTGGTACAGCTGCTATGACTGTAGTACTTAGTGCCTTTGCCGGTCTTGAAGACCTCATTGCCGGGCAATTTGAAGATGCCAATGCTACCCTAAAGATTGAACCTGCAATTGGACCTTCTATAAACGTCTCGGAAGAAGATTCTGTTTTTTTAAATGGTCTTACTGCAGATTTTAAAGGAACTTCCATTATGCACATTTTCGAAAAGAGGGTGCTATTGACGTATGGGGAAAACCAATACATCTCGTATATGCTGGGAGTTCCTAAAGAGTATTCAACGCGACACAAGCTGTCTGAACATTTGCTTACGATGGCTGATCCTAGTATGGATTATGGAAAATACACCCTAACTATAGGCGCAGGTGTAGCTTATCATTTAGGGTTATCTAGTACTAACCCTCCTCCTGTAGTTTCAATTTATCTACCAAAAATAAATGCTAACACTAATGCTCTAAACCTGAGTAAGGCCGTAGATGGACAAGATGCATTTACCACAGCCATTCATTCTGTACAAGCAGATTACGATCAGAAATTTGTGATTGCACCACAGGGGTGGTTTAAAGAGTTTACGGGAATGACAGCACCTTCCTTTCTTGAGGTACATACTACTGACGAAACCGCGGTAAGAAATTTACTTGAACAATATTTTAAGGATACCGTAATCATATCTGATCGACTAGAGCAAGAAGCTACGCTCTTTAAAGTGATGAGATCTGAGCGAATTGTAGTGGTTTGCATTCTCAGTTTCATAGTACTTCTTGCAAGCTTTGGAGTTGTCAGCGCATTATTAATTATTGCCCTTGAAAAGAAGAGTGACGTTCGCACATTATGGTCAATGGGGAGCTCAGATAAAGACTTAAGAAAAATTTTCTTTAAAAACGGCATTCTTATCGTATCCACTGGCTGGCTAAGTGGGCTATTGCTAGGCATAGCGATTATTGCGTTTCAAAAGTGGGTTGGGATTGTACCCCTTGGCTCTGGATACGTTCAAGAATATTATCCTGTAAGTCTAAAATGGCAGCACGTCGTCCTTACAACAGTCATTGTTTTAGGTATAGGTAGTTCTTTGAGTGCTTGGGCAACTAGAAGAGTTATTAAGTAGTCTATCCTATTTGTCGCTCTGATGTTCGTCCAAATTGGAGATTGTTAAGATCACCTAACTCTTGCTCGTTTCCGTATTTAGCTAAATATTCTTTCTCTATTTCATCTAAAGTTGCCAATACCTCCTTTGGATCATCAATGGTTACCAGCCTTGTCCTGTAGGGCTTAAAATGGCTTAAACCACGGAAGTAATTGGTGTAATGCTTACGGGTCTCCATAATAGCATAGCGTTCTTCTTTCCACTTTAAACTGAGCTCAAAATGTTCGCGTGCAGCAGCAACACGCTCTTTCACAGTGGGTTTTTTAGCTTCAGTACCATGTTCAAAGAAATGCTTTATCTCATTAAATATCCAAGGGTATCCTATGGAAGCACGACCAATCATTATACCATCTACACCATACTTATTTCGGTACTCAAGCGCTTTTGGACCGCTATCCACATCACCATTGCCAAATACTGGAATATTTAAACGAGGATTATTTTTAGTTTCTGCAATTAAAGACCAATCCGCTGATCCCTTATACATCTGCTTTCGAGTACGACCATGTATAGAAATTGCCTGAATGCCTATGTCTTGTAGTCGCTCGGCGACTTCAACGATGTATTTGGTATTCTCATCCCAACCCAATCTAGTCTTAACTGTCACCGGCTTGTCAACAGCCTTTACTATCTCTGCTGTCATCTTAACCATCTTTGGAATGTCCTGCAATATGCCAGCTCCGGCGCCTTTGCATGCAACGTTTTTAACCGGGCAACCGTAATTAATGTCAATAATATCTGGGTTAGAAGCTTCACAGACTTCAGCGGCTTTTCGCATACTATCTATATCGTTCCCAAAAATCTGTATACCCAAGGGCCGCTCGTATTCATAGAAATCTAATTTCTTCACACTTTTGGCTGCATCACGAATTAACCCTTCTGAGGAGATAAATTCAGTATACATAACATCTGCGCCATGATCCTTACACAATTTTCTAAATGGCGGATCACTAACGTCTTCCATGGGTGCAAGTAATAGTGGAAATTCCCCTAAGTCGATATCACCTATCTTTACCATGTCGTAAAAATACGTCGGGATGAGCTACTTGGACAAGACTTTGGAATGGAGTAATACAAGAACATTATTAACCTTCTTTATTCTCACCTTAGCTAGTCTCGTTTTCTTTGGAGGAATAGGTATTTCCTTTGTGAGCTCTACATACGGTCTTACAACTCCAGCGGGTATGCGTTGGATGCAATTCTCCATATCCTTAGGCTTGTTTCTAATGCCTTCTCTATTTTTCGCACAAATAGCCTCAAATAATCCTGCGCGATTCTTGAACCTAATATTCTTGCCGTCCTATGGCGCAGCAGTTTACACAAGAAAAAATGCTATTAAGTCGCCTCCTTTATGGCACACGTATATGAGTTTGACATTAGCGTGTTTTGGTGCCTTCTTTGCCGTAGACTTACTGGCGCAATTGAATCAACTCATTGTTCCAGATTTACCTTATTTCCAAAAACTTAAAATACAAGAAGAAGAAGTAAGACAGACTTTACAAACTCTTTTAAAAGAAACGAGTCCATCAGCTTTAGCAGGAAATTTTGTAGTCATGGTGCTTGTTCCTGCCTTAGGAGAAGAATTGTTCTTTAGAGGTATACTTCAAAAGCTGTTTCAAAGAAATTTGAAACTGCGATTTGCAGTAGTTGTAACTTCATTGTGTTTTGCCTTTGCCCACCAACAACCTTTAAGCTTTATACCATTATTTTTCATGGGTGTATTGTTGAGTTATACTAAATATTGGACAGGTAGTTTATGGGCAGCCATTCTATTACACAGCATAAACAACGGTTTCGCATTATTCTCTTCCTATGCAGCCGGCGGTGAACTGCAATATGAGAGCACCATGGACATCAGCTGGAGCATTGCGGGAATTATTCCACTAGTGATAGGCGTCTATTGGATGCGTAAAATCCGGCAACAGCATAAAGAAATTGAGTAATAGTTTTATTCTTAGAGTGTATATAACAAAAAAGCCGACCTGATTGAGGTCGGCTTTTTCTTTTTTGATTTATTCTTTTTTAATAATCCGCAGTATACAATGCCTGAGCATCCTTTGCAGGATTAGAACTGTAATTAATCTTATAAGCTTGCGCCTTGCGCAGCTCTAATTTAATATCCGAAATCAACCCCATTTTAACCGTTTTATCTGCCTTGATTGACATGGTCATCCTAGGGCGCTCCTCCTCAGTTTTAGTTTCGCGCTCTCGAATAACAAACGGCTGTACATCGTCTAATGATGCGAAAGCATCATTTAGCTGAATTCGTGGTGTTTTACCAAACTTATCCTGATATTTCTGTCTTGGTGACCCCGCGTAGATATAAGTAACCAACGACTTGCGTTCCAATTTTTGGATCTCTGTGGCTTGAGGTTTATTGACACTAACCTTAAGGTCAACCTCACGCATTACTGTTGCAACCATAAAGAAGAAAAGCAACATAAAAACAATATCGGGTAATGCTGAAGTGTTTACAGCAGGCAATGCCTTGTCTTTCTTTTTCTTAATTACTGCCATTATCCACCAATATTTAATGGTTCTGCCTCAGAAATCTTTTGTTGGTAAGCGTTTTTAACCTCCTTAATGATTTCCTCGTCTTCCTCAGGGTCCATACTCCGGTAAGAGCGTCCATATTCGTTCTCTGCATAGATTTCACGTAAATCTTCGTATGCAGCCACCAATTCATTTTGAACCTTAACATACATTCCGTAAGAAGTACCTCTATCATTTTGAAGCGAAATAACCGCTTTTACTGGATTATCTGAACTGGTACTGATTCCATAACCTTTACAATAGGTGCAAGAACCGTCACCATTGTTATCAATAAATTCCATTGCTTTTGCACGCAATTCACTAATCTCCAAGTACTCATCTTCCACCAGCAATTCATCATTTGAATTGACCAATACCGTGAAAATATTTCGCTTTTTAATTGGAGGCGGTTCTTCTGTTAACTCATCAATAGGAGGGAGTTTTCTATTGATTCCTTGATCCGTATCCATGGTTGTGGTAACTAGATAAAAAATCAAAAGAAGGAAGGCGATGTCCGCCATTGAACCCGCGTTAATTTCAGGTATGGCTCTTTTATTTCTTGCCATATCTCTCCTTATTTAATTGCTCTTGACACTAATGAATAGACTACAGCTAAAATTGCGCCTGAGAACAATATGTAGAATGAAGTCAACATGGCACTAGAAGCTTTTGATGTGGCTTCAGTTACGTCTTTGTATTGAACAAAATCTGAACCATCTGCTGTGACCCATGAGATTAACCCAATAACTAATATTACTGCCAAACCAATTCCTACCCCTTTAATACCTTGAGGATTAACCACAAGAGCAAGGATAAAGCTCATTACAGCGATGATCATACTAACTATAGTAATGATCATCCCGTAGGACACAAATCCTGGGGCTTTGTCTTCATTAGCGGCTACCATAATGAATAGCACAACACCAATTAAGCCAAAGACAATTCCAAGGACACGTCCAATTAATGGGAGTTTATCTGCCATACTATTAGCTATTTTTCTTTTTAAACTCTACGAGTATGTCCAAGAAAGAGATTGATGCATCTTCCATCTTAATGACTATACCGTCAATCATTGCTACAATAAGGTTGTAGAATATCTGAAGAATAATTGCTGTAATCAAACCAAATACGGTCGTTAATAGTGCCACTTTAATACCACCAGCAACAAGAGAAGGGTTGATGTCCCCTGCCGCTTCAATAGCGTCAAATGCACCAATCATACCAATTACCGTTCCCATGAAACCAAGCATTGGTGCCAATGCAATAAACAAGGAAATCCAAGAAACTCCTTTTTCGAGCTTTCCATTTTCCACAGAACCAACGCTCATAATAGATTTATCTACCATGTCTAATCCTTCGTCATAATGGTCTAATCCTTCAAAGAAAATAGTAGCAACTGGTCCGCGTGTATTGCGACAAACTTCTTTCGCTGCATCTATTCCTCCATGGTTCAAGGCACCTTCTACCTCACTCAATAATTTTTCTGTATTCGTTTGAGCGAACGTCAAATAAATAATACGCTCTATTACAAGCGCAAGACCTAGAACCAAAGCCAACAATACGAAAGACATAAAGAAGGCACCACCCTCAATAAATTTCTCTTTCAAGATTTGAGTAAATCCTTTTTCAGTTTCAATGGCCTCCTCAACTGCCTCTTCTGTAGCTTCTTCTGTTTCAGCAGCAGCAGAATCTGAGGCTGCGGCAGCTGAGTCTAAAACTGCGTCAGATGAATCCATTGTTTCCGTAGTAGAATCTACTACTTCTTCTGTAGCCGCCATGTCTTCCTGTGCATAGGCGTTAACGGTGCCCATTGAAAGGGCCACGATTGCAAGCAAAGAGAGTGCTTTTTTCATTTTCTTAAGAATTATTTTCTTGTTTTAATTTTAATTGATGTCCGTTTCTATGTAACATATCAAACACCGCGGGCCGAAAATACAAAAAATTGGTGTCCTATTCCTATTCCGAGACCTCTCCTGATAGACTCAATGAAAACTTTTCATAGAAATCTAATGCCGAATGACCCCGACCGAGCAAAACCATGGACTTCACCACAGCGCTTTCAAAAGTCATGTCTCTAGCATTCAGCATTTTAACTTCTTCTAGCGCACTTGAACTGTCATATAATCCAGGAATTACAGAACCGCTGACACACTGCGAAGTATTAACAATAATGGTTCCATTTTTTTCCACTCTTTTCAAAAAATTTAAAAAGTCATCGGATTTTGGAGCATTTCCTGCGCCAAAAGTTCTAAGAAGAAGCACCTTCCAATTAGTCAATGCAGGTAATTCTGAAAAATCAAGACCAGGATATAGGGTCACCACACCAACATTATTGCTTATTCTCGTATCTAAACAATAGCTTTCTTTAGACCTCCAAAGCAATTCTTTATTGACAGTAAGACGAACCCCGCTGCTCGCAAGCGGAGGAAAATTAGGAGAGCTGAATGCATTAAATTCGTTTGAAGACCGTTTATAAGCTCTATTGCCTCGGAGCAATTCATATTCAAAGTAAATCGCCACTTCTTGTATTAGGGAATCTCCGTTTTTATCCATTAGGGCCGCAAACTCAAAAGCACTAACTATATTTTCAACGGCATCAGTGCGCAATACGCCAATAGGTAATTGTGATCCTGTGATTATGATTGGTTTTCTCAAACCCTGTAACATAAAACTCAAAGCGCAAGCTGTGTAAGCCATGGTATCTGTACCGTGCAGGATAACAATACCATCAACTTCAAGCATCAGCTTATCCACGACTTCAGCTAATTCTATCCATACTTGGGGCATCATCTCTGAGCTATCTATGGCTTTCTTCAGAGAAACTGTTTTAATTTCTATTGGCAATAATCCAAGAGCAGGGATTTTTTCAACGGCCGATTCAAAGTCCATTGGAGCCAATTTCCCTTTCTCATTTTGACGCATACCAATGGTTCCCCCTGTATATATGAGTGCTATTTTACGCATCTAATCCAAACAACTTTTGAGCGTTTCTGCTTGTCATATCACCTACAGACTCTAGGGTCATTTCTAATACCTCAGCCATGACTTTAGCAGATTCTATCATGAAAGAAGGCTCATTTTTATTTCCTTGATATGCTTTAGGTGTTAAATAAGGGGCGTCTGTCTCTAACAAAAGTCGCTCTTTAGGTATGTTGCGAAGAACGATATCTGTAGCAGAACGATTCATAGTATAAGAACCTCCAATGCCAAAGTAAAAATCACCAAGTCGAATGGCACGTTTTACTTGTTTTTTACCACCACTAAAGCAATGGAATACCCCGCGAAGCTTGCCGTTGTGCCTTTCTTGTGCTTCTTCTAATACTGGAAAGAGTTGCTTGAAACTGTTTCTAACATGCAACGCAACCGGAAGATCCCATTCTACCGCCCAATCAAGTTGACGATTTAAAGCCTCAACCTGTATTAACTCCGTAGAAGTGTCCCAATACAAATCCATTCCAATTTCGCCTACGGCCAAGTAATTATTTGCATTTTTTTTATAATGTGTTTCTATTTGATCCAATTGGTCGCGCCAATCTTCTTTTACATAGCAAGGATGCAATCCTATCATTCGCTCAATACGTAAACCAGCATAGTGATTCTGCACATTGTCCAGTGCTTCTAGGGAGTCTACATTAATGTTAGGCAATAAAATCGTTTGTATACCTGCCGCAAGGGCCCTGCGCTCTACCTCATGCTTTCTGTCTTGAAAGTATGCGTCATACAAATGGCAGTGTGTGTCAATAAACATTAAAGCGGAAGGTTTCCGTGTTTCTTCTTAGGCAATTTAACTGCTTTATTCTCTAGCATTTTAAACGCCTTAATTAAAGCGTCACGTGTTTGTTCCGGCATGATTACATCATCCACATAGCCGCGGTATGCTGCTCTGTATGGATTCGCAAAAGCTTCAGAATATTCAGCTTCTTTTTCGGCCAGTTTAGCCTCTTGATTATCTGCAGCCTTAATCTCTTTTCTAAAAATTATTTCCGCTGCACCCTTTGCGCCCATTACTGCAATTTCAGCAGACGGCCATGCATAATTCATATCCGCTCCAATCTGTTTGGAATTCATGACACAATATGCACCACCATAAGCTTTTCTAGTAATTACTGTAATTCTAGGTACGGTTGCCTCACTAAATGCATATAGAAGTTTAGCCCCATTGCTGATAATTCCATTCCACTCCTGATCGGTTCCGGGTAAGAATCCAGGAACATCTTCTAGCACCAATAATGGGATATTAAAAGCATCACAGAAACGCACAAAACGAGCACCTTTTGTTGATGCATGAATATCCAATACTCCAGCTAAATAAGCAGGTTGATTGGCTACTACACCTATTGATTTTCCAGCCAACCGAGCAAATCCAACAATAATGTTTTCCGCAAAATCTCTGTGTACTTCGTGAAAGGAATTTACATCCACAATACCCTCAATAACGTCCTTCATATCATAAGGTTGATTGGGGTTTTCAGGAACTATATCCTTGAGCTCTA
>JAYOSU010000039.1:0-17817 GCA_038139395.1 Cryomorphaceae bacterium | reverse complement strand
GACCCATACATTAAAAGTGTATTGCTCTACCAACTGAGCTAAGAGATCAACCCTTATCCGCTTTGCGGGCTGCAAATATAACTAGGAAATTAATTTTTGCAACGTAGCCAAGTAAAAAAACGCAAGAACTTTACACGGTCAATAATTAACCCTAGGATTCACTGTATTTTTGTAACCTATGAAAGCACAAAAAGTTTTCTTAATCGGCTATATGGCCTCAGGAAAATCAATCCTTGGCAGAGAATTGTCCCAAAAAATCAATTGCCCATTTGTAGATCTTGATAACAAGGTTGAAGAGCAGATGGGCATACGTATAGAAGAGGCGATTGAAAAATACGGTGAGCTGTATTTCAGAAAACAAGAGCACCATGCGTTGGAAAAGGTGCTCGAATCTTTACCAGAATCTGTCGTTGTGGCCACCGGTGGAGGCACTCCTGTGTTTTATGACCACATGGAAATGCTAAACGCTCATGGCGAAACCGTTTTCTTAGATGTTCCGCTTAAAGAATTAACGCAGCGGTTAGAAGGTGATATGGATAGGCCTCTGCTTAAGAATCACGCGGATAAAACAGAATTTATAGCCAAACATCTTTTTGAGCGCAGGCCCTACTATAGTTTGGCCAAGCACCGTTTGGTTGGTTCGGAAATTACTGTAGAAGACCTCTTAAGACTTTTAGATTAGGCAGACTTTCAACGCCTTGTCGTCCTCTACAATTAACCGTACAGTTTCTTGTAAGGTGGTGCTTAGACTTAATCCCTTGATATCTGCTTTGACAGGATATCTTTTATGACTGCGATCCACTAAAACGGTGGTGCTTAATTGCTGCGGGTGAAATTCCATAAGTTTGATGACTGCCCACAAAAGCGTACGTCCACTATTTAAAACATCATCTACAAGGGCAACATGAGCGCCGGTAGGCAATTCAATGATCATTTCATCGGGATTAGGATCGTTCTTGTCCAAGGCCAATTCATAAAGGTCTATGTTGATGTCGCTGATGGATTTTAGTTTGGTGACGAGCTGTTGCGCAAGCCAATAACCATTCCCTTGAATACCCACCACATAGAGTTGCTCAGCCTTACTGTGTCTATCATACAATTCCCACGCTAATCGCTGAATTTTATGACGAATATCTTCTGAACCTAAGATTTCTGTTGTGTTCGAACTCATGCGCTGAATTTACGCCTTTAAGACCAATTGAACAACGTTTTCAATATGGTGAGTCTGCGGAAACATATCAACCGCTCTACTTTGTTTAACGGTGTACTTCTCTTGCAACAAACCTAAATCACGGGCTTGGGTGGCAGAATTACAACTTACGTAGACAATTTTCGGAATTTCAAGGTCCAAGAGCGATTGAACAACGTTGGCATGCATGCCTTCGCGGGGCGGGTCAGTAATCAATATGCTTGGCTTGCCGTGTTTGGCCACAAATTCTTCCGTGAAAACATCTTTCATATCACCGTCGTAGAAGGTGGCATTTTTAATGCCGTTTTTCTTAGCGTTGGTTTTTGCATCTACAATGGCCTCTGGAATCAATTCTATACCTATAACTTCCTTGGCTTTTTCTGCCATGAAAAGAGCTATTGTTCCTGTCCCTGTGTACAAGTCAAATACAACATCATCCTTTTGAATATCTGCCATGTCTAGTGCTACTTTGTAGAGTTCATGGGCTTGTAAAGGATTAGTTTGGTAAAAGCTTTTTGGGCCGATTTTAAATCGCAATTCACCGCTGCCGCTGTATTTGGGCATGGCCTCTTCAATATACCCTGGACCGCTATAGGTGATAATTTCTTGGTCGTAAATGGTGTCGTTTTGTTTTTCGTTGATGACGTATTGCAGCGTGGTGATTTGAGGGAAAGTAGCAGCTACATCAGCAAGAAGGGATTCTCGCTCTCTTTCCATTTCGCATTTGAACTGAATCAATACCAATACTTCTGCAGTACTTGCTACCCGTATCATTAAAGTTCTAAGCCAACCTTCCTGACTGCGCGCATGGAAGAAGGGCAGGTTCCTCTCTATAGCCCAATCACGCACAAAGTTGCGGATAGCATTGCTTGGATCCGGCTGCAAGTGACAAGCGTCTATATCCAATACTTTGTCCCAGAAACCTGGTATGTGAAATCCAGCTCCGCGTCTTTCAGGAAATTCTTCACCACTCTCTAATTGTTCTTGTGTGAGCCATTTATTATCCGTGAAGCTAAACTCCAATTTATTGCGGTAGAAATATTGTTGCTTACTGCCTAAGATGGGTTGAAATTCCTCCGGGGTTACGTGGCCGATTTTTTTTAGGTTTTCACGTACCTCTTTTTCTTTGTATTCCAATTGTTTGGAGTAATCTAGGTTTTGCCATTTACAACCGCCACAAACCCCAAAGTATTGGCATGCAGGCTCCACTCGGTCTGGACTGTATTCATGCACTTTGATTACTTTCCCCTCTAAGTAACTACGTCTTTTTTTTGTGACTTGTACATCCACTACATCACCAGGCACACCACCTGTAACAAAGACTACGCGCTCTTGGTGGCGACCCACTGCCTTGCCTTTGTTTCCTATATCTGTAAGCTGCATCCCCTCCAAATTTGGAATGCGTCTATTTCTTCTACCCATGGAGGCAAAAGTACATCTAATTCACTCATATAGGAATGAAAAAGGGCGGCCAATGGCCGCCCTTTTGTTTGCGTTTTATTGCTAGATGTTTTTAACGAATAACAACTGGTTCAGCGTGTGTAGTGCCTTCTTTACTGACTACGACCAAATACGTTCCTTTAGCAAGTCCCTCTGTTGGGATGCGCAACGTATTGCCTGAACTTAATTCGCCTTTAAAACCTTGAATCTCTTGTCCTAAAAGACTCACGAGTTGCACGTTGGCCGTTCCTTCAAAGGTTCCTTCCACCGCAATAAAGTCGGTAGCAGGATTTGGATAAACGCTTATGGCTGCGGCCAATTCGTTTTCAAATTGTCCAATGGTAAAGGTGGCATCAACACTTTGGAATACTTCCTTGGTATTTAAATCTTGAACCCATGCGATCACGCCTAGATTTTCAAAGTCTTCTACCGTGTGCTCAATGCTCAAATTGGCAGGTGAGTTTGCATTTGGTGGCAAAGTGTAATTACCGTTAAACGTGTAGCTCAACGTTCTACTTACCGTTGCCCCTTGGCTTAGTGCACCTAAACTCTGCCCTTGAGCAGAAGGCATCATCTTTTTAACAACATTAATGAATTCTGTTTCACCGTTGGTACCCACATTATTGTACGTAGCGTGCTCATAAATTACCGCAAAGAGCGCTAAGTTGTTTGAATTGATATCCGCCAATGGCGTAATGTCAATAGTCGTTTCAACGGTCTTGGAGAATTGACTAAAGGTTGCTGCCATCTGAACGAATGCAGGAACATTTTGGAATTGATCAAATACAGCTTGAGTTACATTGTTACCATTGTTGTCCCATCCACCGTCAATTTCTACACGAGGAACAGAATTGATACCGTAGTAAGTTCTACGATCGCCACCCTCTGTAGTATAGTATGGATCACCTGAACCCGGCCAGCTCATTTGATACTTGATAGAACTGTATTCGCCTGGATTTTGAGCAAACACACTTTCCATCTGAGTATTTGCTGGAGCACAAGGTGGACATGTGGAAGAAGTAAAAGTTTCATAAAGTGGGTAACGCGTTGTTAATGCAGGAACCACCTGAACAGAAGTCATTGCAGTGTCATTAGCTGGATTGCTATCTACATTGGTTCCGTTGAGGTTAGACAACCAAGCTTCTACAGTATAAGCTCCGGAAGAAGAAGGAGTCCAACCTGCACTTTGAGATAGTGTAGCAGAACCACCTGAACCAATATTTAGCGATGAAAGCATGGTAGTTGTAGGAGCAGCTCCATTGATACTTACGTTTAGGTCTGCACTAGAGATAGTTGCAGCTCCATTATTTACGAAGTCAGCGCTTATGGTAAAAGGCGCAGAAGTCAAAGCTAGGTAGTTGCTTAAATTCACGCTTACACCTTGCATTTCATAGTCGGGTTGTATCCCTTGGATAAATGTATAGTGCGTGTTGTCCGAACGGTCTGGTGCGTTGGTTGACCCACTGGTCACCCCAGTGATTTCATCCAAATTTGAAGCATCCACACGGACACCAATGTTTACACTACCTGTCCAACCGGCTGTACGCTGATCTACGATGTAGATGTTATTTGTGGTTTCTTCCAATACAACTGACCAGTAGGTCCAGTGAGAACCTGATGTTCCCGTAGCACTGTAGGAAGAAAATAATACCCAATGTTGACGATTTGGTGCCGTACCAAAAGTTTGTACAGCAACCTGATCGTTGGATCCTTGTCCATTTACACCTAGGATACATACAGAAGAATCTGGTACACTAGAGCTATTTAGTGCCGCAACATTCCCCGCACTATTATTTGCAGGAGAAGCAACTTGAGAAAAAGTTACAATCCCTGTGTTTGAGGCGCGGTACGTACTTACCGGGTTACCGTTAAAGAGAAAAGTAAACGGAATCGTCTGCGCTGCCGTATACGTTCCTGCAGATTGAGCGGCTCCTAAAATAGGAGTCCAAGTTGCAGGTAAACCGCCACCCACGGGATATTCCGAGTCTTCCTGATTAATATTGTTTGGGTTGCCTGCTGCAGGCGAAAGGTGATAGTACTGAGCGAATGCTATTGTACCTGTAAATACCACCATTGAAAGAGAGAGTAGTAATTTTTTCATACACATGTGATTAATAGTGGGCTGAAGTTAAGGTAAATCTATCAATCAACACGACGCTAAGGCCTATATTTGCAACAGAACCCAAAACACAAATCACATGGCACACAATTCTGCCGCGCTCATGGAATTAGAAGAGCGATACGGAGCTCACAATTATCATCCACTTCCTGTCGTATTGGACAAAGGAGAAGGTGTTTACGTTTGGGACGTAGAAGGAAAGAAGTATTACGATTTCTTAAGTGCATATAGTGCGGTGAATCAAGGCCATTGCCATCCCAAAATTGTTGGTGCGCTAACCCATCAAGCTCAAAAATTGACTCTTACCTCCCGAGCCTTCTACAACAGCAAGCTTGGTGAATATGAAAAGTACATGAGCCAAACCTTTGGCTTTGATAAAATCCTGCCCATGAATTCGGGAGCAGAAGCTGTGGAAACTGCAATTAAAATCGCTCGTAAGTGGGGCTATGAAAAAAAGGGAGTAGCAGAAAATGCAGGACTTATTGTGGTGTGTGAAGGTAATTTTCACGGTCGTACCACTACTATTATTTCTTTCTCTGACGACCAAGATGCGCGAAATAACTTTGGTCCCTATACCTCAGGATTTATCAGCATTCCATATAATGACATTGCAGCACTGAACTTTGCATTGATGAATGAGAATGTAGTTGGATTCTTAGTGGAACCCATCCAAGGTGAAGCGGGTGTCAATACACCCGCCGATACATTCATGGCGCAAGCGGCAGAACTGTGCTCGGAACGCAACGTACTTTTGATTGCAGATGAAGTACAAACCGGTATTGCTAGAACGGGTTCCATGCTGGCGGTCTGTGGAAACTGTACCTGCGGGAATGTCTGTGAAAGACAATCAACATATTCTAAACCGGATATTTTAATCTTAGGTAAGGCCCTTTCAGGGGGTGTATATCCTGTGAGCGCGGTGTTAGCTGATGATCCTGTAATGGAGGTAATCAAGCCCGGTCAACATGGTTCTACTTTTGGGGGAAACCCAATTGCTGCAGAAGTCGCTATGGCCGCTCTTGAAGTGGTTAAAGAGGAGGGGCTTGCGCCCCACGCAAGAGCGCTCGGTGAGTTTTTTAGATCCAAGATGAATGAGATTATTGCGGAAACTGACTTGGTCACTAAAGTCCGAGGGAAAGGGCTACTGAACGCTATACTCATTAATGATACGCCAGAGAGTTCAACGGCATGGGACATATGCGTAGCACTAAAAGAAAACGGCCTTTTGGCTAAACCCACTCATGGAAATATAATACGTTTTGCACCTCCGTTAGTTATGACTCAAGAGCAGATGGCAGATTGTGTGGCCATCATTCGCAAAACGCTTTTGGAATTCAAGAAGTAGATGAACCTGCGTAAGCTGTTCTTTCCTTTGGATAAAAGCTCAAGGCACCATCCGGCAATGGATGGTTTACGGGGCTTGGCGGTACTTTTTGTGCTCGTAGCACACGCCATTAATCAAGGGTTGCTCACTGTGCCAGAGGGAACATTTGTTTCTTTTGGTAAACTTGGTGTCTATCTCTTTTTTATCATTTCAGCTTACCTTTTGGATAAACAAATCATTCAAGTATTTCTGCGCGGTGAACAGGGTTGGTCCTATTGGCGCTATTACATCTCAAGGCGATTATTAAGAATATTTCCTCCGTTTATCGTAGCACTACTCGTGTTTCGTTTAATGAATGAAGCGGGATATAAACTCGCCATTGGTCAGTGGTCAGATGTTTGGGGCCATCTCATGCTCCAGCAAGGCGATAGTATTTTTTGGTCCATCCCGGTGGAATTCTGTTACTATTTGGTCAGCCCATTATTGATTTTGTTTTGTGTCAAGGTGTTGAAGTTCAAATCGACTCCAACTATTGGGTTCTTATTTTTAATTACCCTTGCCACCGTATTGATGAATTCTTTCTGGGATTTGCCTAGATTCAGCACGTTGCGGTACTTAGGTATTTTTTCTTTAGGTACCATACTGGCTGCTTTTGAAACTTTAAAGCCAACATCTTTTGTTCGTGTTTCACAGAGTATTTGGATGGCAGATGTGTTTCGAATAGCTGCTGGGATTCTTTTTGCCTTAATTGGTTATGGAGTGGATTTTGAAATCTCAAATCTTCACGTTCCACTCGGTATTCTATGGTGTGCCTTCCTCTTGGCTTCTTTTTACAAGGGGCTGTGGCGCTCATTTTTAAGTTTGCGCGTCTTGCGATTTATTGGAAACATAAGCTATTCCCTTTATCTGTTTCATATACCTGTATTGCTCTGGATCAAAGAATTCAACACAAGTGGAACTGGGCAATTGATACTTTTCTTTTTGGTATCCATAGCGCTGGCAGCGCTTATTCATGTATTGATTGAACGCCCCTTCCTCTCTTTGGTTAAAAGAGAAAAGAACGAACGCTAAAACCCCATGAATAAATCCAAACTTTCTAAATCAATTCAGGCCGCTTTTTCCAGCGGCCAGACTTACGAGCAATACTTTGCTATGAATACCCTAATGGCAAAGGAAGGTAGAACTACTGGGATGCAAAAGCCCTCTTATATTGAGTACACCAAACTTAGTGCTGCGCGTATGAGAAGGTGGAATAAGGTGTACAAGCCTACTGCATCTTTTTTGGATACCATTAAAACAAAGGCACAGCCGGGAGAAAAGTGGTTAATCTTTAGCGAAACGTGGTGTGGAGATGCTGCACATAATTTACCCTTTATTGCCAAATGGGCGTCTCATGCAGGGATTGACTTGCGGATTATCTTAAGAGATGAACATCCAGAACTCATGGATGAATTTTTGACCAACGGTGGCCGTTCAATCCCCAAGTTGGTTCGCTTGAATAAAGATTTTGAAGTTCTTGGTTCTTGGGGGCCGCGTCCAACGGCCTTGATGGTGGCTTATGCCGAATGGCGTTCTAAACCGGATTTTGACTACAAAGCCTGGACGCTGTTCGCACAAGATTGGTACAATAAGGACAAAGGCGCTTCCCTTGAAAAGGATGTTTTGGAATTACTTCGTTAAGCGCTATTTGAGTCCGTTCTCTTTGAAGTTGATGTACATCTGCTCAAAGTTCTTGTAGACTCCCTCTAAAAAAGTATCGTTCAATGCCTCTTTAACCTTAGCGGGAGTAGGATGAGTATCCTTCATGAATTTGTACGCTTGTTTCATGGGCCCTGCTTCAAACTCAACAACGTGCCAGCGCTCCATGGCATAGATGGTAGTTTTGAATTGTTTGGTGTTCCATGTTTCTACAATCCTCATAAGTCAATGTGCATTTTGAGGTTAATCAATCTATTGGTCATGTAGTTAGGCACAGCGTATTGACCTGCAGCACTAATGTCTCTTACCCACAAATAGCTCACGGTGTTTCTAGCTTGCAAGAGATTGAAAATTTCTGCGCTTATCCATATCTCTTCAAACTGTTCTGTCCATTTTCCTTGTAACACTTTAATGAAACCAATATCTGCTCTGCGGTAGGGGGGAGATCTAAAAACGCGTTCCCAAGGGTCACTAATTCCTTCTCCCGGACCGTCAGGACCAAATGGAAAACCGCCGCCAACCATTAGGGTTAAACTTAACCTAGTGGTTGGGTCATTTGGAAGATAATCTTGAAAGTAAACGGCAAAATTAAACCGTGTATCAGAAGGTCGGGGATGCCAGCCTTGAACAAAGTCCTCTACGGAACGCTCTTCTGCTTTGAATAAACTAAAGGTGAACCAACTATCTGTTCCTTGAACAAATTCTCCATTGATGCGACTGTCAAAACCATAAACACGGCCTATTGCATTGTTTTGAGCACTGTATCTAATACGCACGTTTTCAACGTCATAGAGGTTTACTCTGTTCAGGTCTTTGTAGTACGTTTCAAAAGACCAAACAAACGGCCTGCCCCACAATTCAAAGTCTTTGTCTGTGCGAGCCGTCAAATGAATGGCATTTTGACTTAGAACCGCAGTGTTAAGTGCCCCGTCCTTTTGACGCATTTCCCTGTAGAAAGGGTATTGGTCGTATAAGCCAGCCGCTATAGTAAAGGTTCTCCCTTGTTGATTGGGTCTATAGTAGAGCCTAATTCTTGGACTTATTCGCAGTTCCCCATTTAATTGGGCGTACTGACTTCGGAGCCCTGCATTATAGGTCCAGATACCTGCATCTGTAGCCCATTTTCCTTCCCAGTTTACAAATGCCTTGAATCGTGTATTGGTTAATACTTGGGTGGCACTAACGTGACTGTATAATTCAAGATTAGTAATTGGGGTGCTATATAATCTCCCATCAACTACGCTGTCTAAAGTGTTTTCTCTATGCGGCAGACTGTATCCTGCGCTGTCAATACGCTGCCATTCTTTGTATCTATCGTATATGTTTTCACCTTGAACGGTAGCGCCCCAGTTGAGCTTTCCTTGGTCAAAGAATCTACCTTCTTGATATTTGGCATTCACTATATAGGCGTCCAAAAAGTTTCTTCTGTATTCTTGGAAGGCACCTACACCACGCACTTGGGAAATCTCTCCAAAGTCATCACTTCCTAGGTCATTATTGAGTTCACTGATTCTGTAATAGCCAATAACATCCGTAATCTCCCGCTCTGTGGTATGAAACCCGGTGGCACTAAAACTTCTAAATCCGCGGTTCAACAGCTTGTTGTATTTAGTAGCTAGAAATTGCGTGTCGTAGCCAAAGTTCTCTTGTCCATCAAAATAAACAGTGAGACGTAAGGCTTCCGTTAAGGACCCAAAACTTGTTTGCCTGTTTTGAGGCACTTGGTTCATGCGGTTGTGGGAGAGGTGCCCAAAGATTTCAATGGAACTCTGATTGTCAAACCACTTTCTTGCTAGAATCTGCCCGTCTGCATTGGAAGGGAAGTAATCGCTTTGGATATCCGTAGCATTTAATAGCAATGCATTGTTGCGGTAACGAAACCCGCTTAAAATTTCCCAGTCCATACCTGCTTTAGTGGCGCTCAGGTTGATTCCTGTGAGTGAGCTTTCTATAGTAGCATCTAATGCTTCACCTCCTCTTTTGTACTGAACGTCCAATACAGAACTGAGTTTATCCCCGTATAGGGCGGAGAATCCTCCCGCGCTGAACAAAATATTACCTACTAAATGCGGATGAATGATACTCATTCCTTCCTGTTGGCCGGCACGTGCTAAAAATGGACGAAACACCTCAAAGCCGTTGATATAGACCAAATTTTCGTCAAAATTTCCACCGCGCACATTGTATTGCGAACTCATTTCATTGCGGCTACTTACCCCGGCGAAAGTCTTTACAACACCTTCTATACCGCCTTCTGCGCCGGTGGTGAATTCAATGTCTTTCCCTTTGACACGGGTTCGCTCGTCCTGCGGGCGTTCGTCCACCACATCCACTTCATTGAGAACTGTGGTATCCATGATTTGTGCGTGCACAAAAAAGCTTGAACAGCACAGTATTATGAGGGAAAGTTTACGCATCAATTAGCGCTTCAAACTTTGGAAGAGTTGCTGCCATGCAAATGGATTGGAAAGAGCACCTAAAATAGCTGAAGCGCCTGTTGCATTCATGCCGTTCCCGTACACACGGCCTTCATTATAGAGTTGCTGATTCTGCATGGTAATCAGATAATCTTGCATTTCAGAGGCATCATAACCCATGGCAGCAGCACGCTGGCGTAGTTCGTCTAAAGCAAGGTTTCGCTGAGCAATATCCATCTCATTGGTCTGCACTTCCATGGCTAAAAATTCTTCTTTGAAATTTTCCTTAGAAGGCCACGGATAGACTATTACTGGGTCAAGTAATTCGGTGTCCCATTCAAGCACTACTCTGGATAAGAATTCATCTCCTTCTAAGGTATCTGCCACCCAGAACTTCTGTAATTTGAAGCCAATGTGTTGGAAAAAAAGCGTGTCTCCTGGCATAGCTACTACAGAGAAGAATCCGTCAAGATCACTAATGGTCATTTGGCCTCTACTCTTTACAAGAATTTGAACGTTTGGTAGCAATTGCTTTAAGCTGTCATTAGAGACCACAATACCGTGCAGTTGTATAGGCTTTTTCTCCTGACTATATAGGCTAGAAGAAAATAATGAAAGACAAAAAACTAATGCAGCTATTCTCATAGTGTAATGGTATATTCTTTTGTAGTTGTGTTTCCTACACCGTCAATCACAACAATTCGCAAATTATGATTTCCTGCGGCCAATTCCTTTGGTACGATGACTTTTAACAAGTCCTTTTTATAATCAAAATCAATTCTAGCAAACTCACCATCAATTCTGGCACTATAACGGTCAATACCAGTTTTGTCGTCTGCTGCATGTACTTGAATTTCCTTAAAGCTACTGTTACTCCGCTGGAAAGGAGTGTTTTTGACGATTCGGACTTCTGGCTTTATTAGGTCTTGATCTAATTGGTAAGAACCGGTGCTACGAGTTTTTATCTTCAATACAGCATCTTTTCGCTCTCCGGTGATGGCACTTTTCTTTCCTTTATTGTCGTACTCCCAGACAAACCAGCCCTGTTGACTTTGTTTAACACTGTCTAATTCCCAACTCAAGGTCATGTGCTTCTGCAAGGGAACAGAGGCTTCCCCAATTACATACGTATCGTCACTTTTTTTAAATAGGTTGAATTTATCCGTATTGTACAATGCCCCGGAAGGAATGTGAACTTTTATGGGGCCAATTTCCAAATCATGTTCCCGCTGCCAATCCAATGTTTCAGTTCTAGAATAATCGTCCAATACTGTGGAACCTACCAGGTAAAAAGTTAGGTTGCGCTGGTTTTTCTCGTAATCTAAGATGCTTACTTCCACTTGAACAATACTGTCTTCTGCCACTGAAATCCAACCTTTGGAGGCTTGAAAGGAAGGATTCAATATGGGGTAGGTATTGGTGATTTTCAGCGGGTTATTTTCTAATTCATATAATCTCGTGTATCGAACACGTTCAGTCGCATAAATGGGATAATTAATGTGCGCATTGATGAATCGTGAGGTGTTGAAGTTGATTCTATTGTAATGTGCCGTAAAGAATACCTGTCCGTTTGCAGATGCTTCTATCAAGTAGACGCCATTGTTGTTATTGGCGCCGTCTTGTTTATCTGTGGTGAAAACATCAAAACCCTTGGTTGTGTACATTTCCACAGTATCTCCCTCTTTGAATGTACCGTAATCCCCAAAGTCACGGTCTGTCCACATGAGCCCTCTTAAGTCAGGCTTTCTGGTGTCTTTGACTTGTATTCCAAATTCCAATGGGTTGAGCGGTTCTTCTGTTTTGGTGTCTCTAATCTCAAAGTGTAGATGTGGTCCAAAAGATCCTCCTGTATTGCCACTGAAGGCAACCAATTGGCCACGGGATACTGGAAATTGATTTGCATTAGGGTAGAGGTTACCGTTGTTTTTACTGCGGTCACGTAGCTGCTCTTCTATCCATTGTTCCAACTCAGGGTAGAATGCATTCAAATGTCCGTAAACTGTGGTATAACCTTCCGGGTGTCGCAAATAAAGCGCGTTTCCATACCCGTAGGGACTAACAGAAATTCTGCTCACGTACCCATCTGCTACGGCGCTAACTTTAAGACCACTGCGACCTTGGGTTTTGATGTCAATCCCTCCGTGGAAGTGGTTGCCGCGTAATTCTGCGAAAGTTCCACTCAAGACTAGGGGGATGTCTAAAGGCGCAGTGGGTTCAAATTTTTGGGCATTGGCACTGTTAAGGGTTAACAAAAAACCGATGAAAGGGAAAATTTTCTGCATAGTGCAAAGGTACAAATGGTATCTTTGAGGGAAACTGTTTCCTATGTCATCTGACTTAAGTTTTCAAATAGAGCGAGTTGTTTCAAAGGCTGCAAAAGTGGTTGAAGTCAATGGTGCTCTGAAAACTAGAATAGGTGAATTAGAAGATCAAGTGGCACATTTGCAGGAAGTGCTATCGGCCTTGCAAGTGGAACACGCAGATTTTCAGGAGCAGTTACAGCAACGCAATCTCGCAATGACTGTCCAAAGTGGTTCGCCCGCACGGGATAGTTATGGTGAGGAGAAAATTGCGGAATTAATACGGGAAATTGACCGTTGTATGAAATTGTTAAGTGCCTAATCTCGTGAGCGAGACACTAAAAATAAAAGTGACCATAGCAGGAAGAACTTATCCTTTAACCATAAAAAGGGAAGAGGAAGAGCAAATCCGAAGTGCCGTAAAGACTATTAATGATGCTGTAGTGCGCTTTGAGGAGCGTTACGCAGTGCAGGACAAGCAAGATGTACTCAGTATGTGTGCCTTGCAGTTGGCATCACGAGCAGAACTGGCCTTACAACAATCTCAAGACGTTCAGTCCCAAGCAAGCAAAGCGCTTGCTGAGGTAGAAGTTGCATTGGATGCAGCGCTACAGGACGGATAAGTTTCCCACACTTGCTGTTTTTTGTGTCAAACTCAACGAGCACGTTGTTATGCATCTAGCTCTGAGCGTTACGAGCAGGCCGCAATCCTTTTGAAGGAGAGTTCGCTCCAGTGGAAGGTCAAGGCGCTCAGGTAGATACAAATCCTGATTAAAAGGAGTTTAGACAACAGCCGCAGTAGGTGTGGGTTTTTTTAAGAACTACTAACCATTTGTGATATGGTAGAATTAATTGTAGCTGCAGTGATAGGACTGGTCCTAGGAATAGGATTGGGATATGCATTGTGGCAGAATGCCCTGAAAAAGAAAGGGGCATTGATGATTGCGGAGGCCAAAAAAGAGGCTGAGCAAATCAAGAAAGACCGCATCCTTAAGGCCAAAGAGAAATTTTTGAACCTAAAAGAGGAGCATGAGCGCGCCGTGAACAAGCGCGATCAACAGTTGGCACAACGCCAAAATTCCTTCCGTGAGAAGGATGAACGTCTCAAGAAGAGCATTCAGGATTTCAAACGCGAGCAGCGTGATTTGGAGCGCACTAAGGAAACACTTGATAAAAAGCGTGAGTCTTTAGAGGCAAAAACCAAAGAGGTTGAAAAGCTAAAGAACAAGCAAATTGCTGAATTGGAGGCTATGACTGGAATGACTGAAGAAGAAGCAAAAGAGCAGATGATTCAGGCGCTTAAGGACAAGGCCAAATTGGATGCACAGGCACACATTCAGAACGCCATGGAGGAAGCGAATTTAACCGCTTCTCAAGAGGCCAAGAAAATTGTTATTCAGAGTATTCAGCGCGTGGCCACGGAAAGTGCCATTGAAAACGCTGTTAGTGTCTTCAATATTGAAAATGATGATATCAAGGGTAAAATTATTGGTCGTGAGGGTAGAAATATCCGCGCTATTGAGGCTGCAACTGGTGTTGAAATCATTGTTGATGATACCCCGGAAGCTATTCTCTTGAGTTGTTTTGATCCTGTTCGCAGAGAGATAGCTAGATTGTCTATGCATAAATTGGTCAGCGATGGACGTATTCACCCTGCTCGTGTAGAGGAGGTAGTGGCAAAGACGCGCAAGCAGATTGAGGAAGAGATTGTACAGACCGGTAAGCGTACGGCTATAGATCTTGGTATTCATGGGTTACATCCGGAATTAATTAAGACCGTGGGACGTATGAAGTACCGCAGTTCTTATGGACAAAATTTGCTGCAGCACTCCCGTGAGGTGGCTAATTTATGTGCTATCATGGCTTCTGAATTGGGTTTAAATCCAAAGCTAGCGAAGCGTGCTGGACTTTTGCATGATATAGGAAAAGTACCTCATGAAGAAACAGACTTGCCGCATGCTTTATTAGGTATGCAGTGGGCAGAGAAGTATGGGGAGAAGCCAGATGTATGCAATGCCATTGGCGCACACCACGATGAAATTGAGATGACCTCCATGATTTCGCCAATTGTGCAGGTATGTGATGCTATTTCAGGTGCTCGTCCTGGCGCAAGGCGAATGGTAGCAGATAGTTATATTCAACGTTTAAAGGATCTAGAAAACCTAGCATACGACTTTGACGGTGTTACTAAAGCATACGCCATTCAGGCTGGTCGTGAGCTTCGTGTGATGGTAGAGAGTGAGAAAGTGACGGACGCTATGGCCGCCCAGATCTCCTATGATATTTCTCAAAAGATTCAAACAGAGATGACTTACCCCGGTCAAGTACGGGTTACGGTGATCCGTGAGCTTCGTTCAGTGAACGTGGCGAAGTAAAGCTCTTTTTGATTCATAAAAGAGACAATAAATGTAATATTACTCATTCAATGAGCTTAAAAATCCCTATTTCGGTTCGATTTAGGGATTTTTTTATTCTATAAAAAATTAAAAAAGGAGCATTTTGTGTGGGTCAAACAAAAAATTAAATGAGATGAATAAGATTGTCGCCTTTTATACGATTGCCTTGTTTTCTACTACGGCAAAAGCCCAAAATGTAGAGATTAAGTCGAATGCTTTTGGAATGATTTTCGGGGCATATAATGTCACCGCAGAATTTCGACTTGAACAGAATCCTTCGATTACCGTTCTTGCGAGTGCATGGTATAATACAGAGGACTTCAAAGAATGGGCTTGGAGTGACAGGGATGGTGGACTGAGTCTAGGAGCACGTCAATACTTCAATAGATTTGAGGATCAAGGTGTATTCATTGGTCTAGCTAGTAGATATATTCCAAATAGCTACACATATACACAAGGATACTGGGATCAAAATGGGAACTGGGTTCAAACCGAATCGGTCACAGAGAGAGATGATTACGCATCGCTCGGTTTCACTTTAGGTTACAAATACATCTACAACGATAAAATCACAATTGACGCTTTCTTTGGAGGTGGTAGGATTGTATATGAGCAAATAGAAAATTCTTGGGGACCTGCAGAATTCATTAGCGGCTTCAATTTTGGTTACCGATTTTAATAAAACATCTAATTCATAACCTGGCTATGAGATTAAGTAAGCTATCAAAACGCGTTGTAGTGCTGGTCATTGGACTGATTGCCATTCAAGCTTGCAAAACGCATTATTTTCGTTCAAACTACCAAGATGCGAATGCGCTTTTGCATGAGACACAGAACATACAGATAAAGCCGTATCTAAAAGCACATCTTTTAAATGGTGAAGTATGTATCCTAAAAGACTCTTGGCAGGTAGACACTGTTAAGAACTTGGTTTCTGGTTACGGGAGTCGTTATGATTTTAGAAGAACAAAAGTATTTGAAGGGGAGATTTCAGTTCCTATAGACAGCGTTGCCCTCTTTGAGACGAACACAAAACTTCAGAATCCTGAGAGTGAAAGAATTGCAGCCCTAAGCATTTTAACTGGATTAGATGTAGCAATAGGCGTACTATGTCTGTCCAATCCCAAAGCCTGTTTTGGCTCCTGTCCAACCTTTTACATCAATGAGACAGATAACTTTCATTACGCAGACGCAGAAGGGTTCTCCAACGCCATTTCCCCCTCCATGGAATATTTTGACATTGATGCTTTAAATAACCAGAAAGTGAGCGGTGACGAATTTTCTATAATGATGAAAAACGAAGCCTTGGAAACGCATTGTATTAATGATGTAAAACTCTTTGCTTACCCACTTGAAAAAGGCGAACGGGTATATCAATCACCATCGAACGATTTTTTCCTCTGTGAAAATGAATATTCCTTATCTCAAGCGAATGCTGAGGAAGGAGACATTACAACGTTGTTGAAGAGCAATGACAGAATAGAGCGATTCTCGTTATCAGATGAAAATAATTTGAGCAGTAAAGAAGAAGTATACTTAACCTATGATCAAGTAGCACATACCGATAGCCTTGGACTCATTTTAAATTTCCGACAAACATTGATGACAACCTATTTAATCTACAGTGCAATGGGTTATATGGGCGATGAAGTCGGGGATATATTTGCGAAAATCGAAACAGGAGAAGGCACAAGTGATAAACTTAAAGATGGAATAAAGAAGGAACTTGGCAACATTGATGTTTATCTCTGGAATGAATCAAAAAATGACTGGGAGTATCAAAATGGATACAACGAAACGGGACCTATTGCGATAAACAAACAAATTATTCCTTTACATAACATACCATCCAATTCTAAGATTAGAATCAAACTTGTTTTGAATAAGGGGCTGTGGAGAATGGATTATGCTTCACTTACCACCATTAAAAAGCAAGTGTCGCCTATTGAAATTTCTCCTTCCACCATAACCAATAAAGGCAAGTTGGATCATGTTGCTTTAAGGAAAATTAAGACAGTAGATCACTATTTAATCTCTATGCCTGGTAGCGAATATGAATTCAACTTCAGGCTTCCAAGTGCAGATACTGATTATGATTTCTTCCTTTATTCTAAGGGGTATTATCTGGAGTGGATGCGTGAGCATTGGATCAAGGATAAGAACTTGATGAAACTGAAGCAAATGGTGGACAACTCCAAAAAATACCTCCGGGAAGAAGCAGAAGGCTACAAACAATATGAAGCCTCAATGGAGCAAGAATTTTGGAATTCAAGAATTGATACTAAAACGTTCTCCTACTATGAAAACTAATATTTCTATCATTGCTCTGTTCCTAGTTTTATTGAACAGCTGTACAACACCAAGTTATTTGCCGTCATCGGATCAAATTGATGTGAATGAATATGGATCACACATTAGATTTCGTACAGCCTATTCTGATATAGAAGGTGAATTAATAGCTATTGACAGTACTGAAATTACCGTATTGTTAGCCGAGAAACAAACGTGCGTTACATTTCCCTTAAATGAAGTTAAATTGTTCAAACTAACCTACGCACAACCCAAACATTACGGCTGGACAATTCCTATTTACACATTAGCCACTATTGCACATGGTCTGGTGGCTGGGATTACTGCGCCCGTAAATCTTATCGTAACAATTTCGGTGACGGCATCCGGAGAAAATACGTTTACCTATAGTGATAAAAACATGACTTATGAGAAGTTAAGGATGTTTGCAAGGTTTCCTCAGGGTATTCCTCCTAACATCGACTTGGAAAGTATTAAGTGATAATCACCGTCAATAGAGTACACGAGATCATTGGTGGCGAATTCAACATAACGTTTCAATAGCCACTCTTAAGTTATTGATTCAATACCCCAACTTCCGTACCTGGAGTTGGGGTTTTTTATTGCTGTGAACAATAACCGCAC
>JAYOSU010000038.1:0-18472 GCA_038139395.1 Cryomorphaceae bacterium | reverse complement strand
ATATCCGCCTAACGCGCCTAGCACTTTAAAAACAAGAACTATTGAACCTCCTTTTGCCAGAGCTAAACCGATAGGACTATCCGTGAACTGTTCTATTCTTTTCAACATGGTTTAACGCTAATTTAAGCGAATTTGGCAGCGAATATACCGCTTTACTAACGCTAAGAACTTGCCTTTTGTACATTTGACTTATGAAAATAGCTGTGAATGCTCGTTGGCTGCTGCCCGGAAAATTAGAAGGTACGGGAGTATATACCTTGAAAATGCTTGAGCAAATAATTCCATCTTTTCCCGAGCACACTTTTTTTCTATTTCTAGATCGTAAAATTGATACCGAAATTTTTGGATTGAACTTTTCAAACGTTCATTTCATGGTTATAGCTCCAATGGCAAGACACCCCTTACTGTGGAAGGTTTGGAATGATATCACTGTTCCGAATGCAATTCGTAAGATTGGTGCCCAATTATACTGGTCTACTGATGGTCTTCCTGCTCGCACCACAGTACGGCAATGGATTACTATTCATGATCTCAATTTTGAACATCATCCTGAATGGATTACAGCCGCGGCCGCAAAGTATTATCAAAAACAGGTTAGAAAAGGAGCTCAAGTTGCTGAAAAAATATTTACGGTAAGTAATTGGAGTAAAGAAGACTTAGTATCAACTTATCGTATTTCGGAAGAAAAAATAGTCGTCACGCTTAATGCTCCACAACGGGTATTTTCCCCTGGAAAATCGGGATTGGCAAGTAACTATTTTTGTGCGGTGGGCGCTCTAGCACCACGCAAGAATCTTATCACACTGATTAAAGCATTTGACCGGTGGTGCCATCAAAATTCCGAACAAAATCATACGCTGAAAATCGCAGGAACAGCACTCTTCAAGGATTCAGATTTTGAACACGAACTGCAAGAATTATATCATTCAGATAGAATTGAATGGCTTGGAAGGTTGACTGAAAATGACTTAGAAATGCTGTACAGAGGTGCAACGGCCTATTGTATGCCGAGTGCAATGGAAGGTTTTGGTATTCCTTTGGTGGAAGCCATGCAATGTGGAACACCAATAATTGCTTCCAAGAACAGCGCTATTACAGAAGTAGTGGGGGAATCAGGATTATTACTTCCAACTTATGATATAGATGCTTGGTCTGAAGGATTACAAAAAGTGGTTAATGAATATGAGCATTGGAGCAAACTGGCTCTAAAGCGTTCAAAAGATTTTGATTGGAGCAAGAGTGCTAAGCCTTTTATTAATGCTCTCAAGGAATGAAACTACAGCATAAAATTGATGCGTTGTTTGAAGCGGGAACGGATGAAGCCGGGAGAGGTTGTTTGTGCGGTCCTGTGACTGCTGCTGCAGTGATATTGCCACTCGATTTTTCGCATCCAACCTTGAACGATTCAAAACAATTAAGTGCAAAACAGCGTAACGAACTTAGGCCCGTAATTGAAAAGGAGGCTGTAGCCTGGGCTGTAGCTCATGTATCTCCAAAAGAAATTGATGAAATCAACATTTTGAATGCCAGTATTCTGGCCATGCATCGAAGCATCCAAAAACTCAAACAAAAACCAGATTTCATCGCCGTTGATGGCAACCGATTTAAGCCCCTTCAGGACATACCTTACCACTGTCAGGTAAAAGGGGATGCGACCTATCTAAATATTGCCGCTGCATCAATACTTGCCAAAACATATAGAGACGAGTACATGCAGAAACTTTCAAAAGATTATCCGGGATATGGTTGGGAAAAAAACGCCGGTTATCCAACCAAGGAGCACCGCAATGCCATTCGCAAATTTGGTGTGACTCCCCACCACCGTTTGAGTTTTCAATTATTACCTAGTCAATTGAATTTATTTGACTCTTAAGCTCTACGTTGATTTGTGAAAAACTGAATACCCTTATGCAAGAAGTGCCTTGAAGAGGGCGTTAGCTTTGAAACAAAGCACTGGTTCATGACATACCGTAGTTTATCTTGGATATTCACACTATTAACAGCAATTTTAGTAAGCTGTTCCAATGCATCTGTGTCTAATCCGTCAACACTGTTTATACCAATGAACAGTGCCGTAATCCTTAGAATCAATCACGCAAATGAATGGTCACAATTTGCCGATTCAACCAAAATTCCTGCAGCACAGGCCATACCGATTCAAAAACTTCTAGGCATCAAAAATGGAGTCTGGACGGGTGCTTTATGTAATTCAGGTGCGGAAAAAATGGATTGGATATGGACAACCACTCTTCAAGATAGCAGCTCTATCAAAAGGCTAAAAGAAGGTACAACACTAACCCTAGATTCTAATTACTTCGCATTATATCATGAAAATGCTTTTGCCATAAGCTCGAGTAAAATACTCATTCAAAATGCATTGAATCAATCCAAAAGCGGGTTCAACATTGCCAATAATAACGCCTTTAATAAGCTTTGGGTCAATGCAAATTCTTCGGATGCGCTTAATCTATTTATCCAACATGAAGAGCTAAGCGCTTTAGGAAGCTGGTTTATGAATGAAGACTGGAGCTGGATGGAAAATTTAGCCGTTTGGTCAGAGGTAGATATAGATTTTGGTCAAGGTCGAGTCTTGATGACATCTGTGAGTATAAATCCAGATTCCGCACAGGTATTTTTAAGCACATTCAATGAATCTTCCTCAAATACGAAAGTGAGTGATATTATTGCTGCATCGGCATCACATGCTGTAAAAATGAACGTTGGAAACACCGCTGAATGGATTCGTAGCTTTAATGTTTACAGAGGTAAGGAACAACGTTTAAAACAAGCACTATCCGTTTTAGGGCCTTTGGATATGGACCCCATGACTGCATCAACTTGGTTTGAAGGTAGTTTCGTCCATATCGGGTACGGTAAAGAAAAAGTAATTGCAGCTAAACTGAATGAAGATCAAGAGCTAGACGAAGTATTGAAAAAGGCAAGTGGACAAAGCAAACTATTTCAAGGTCATTTGGTTGGAACGATGGAAAAACAAAACAAGTTTCTATTCAGTGCGCTTTTTGGATGGTGGTATAAAAATCTGGATACGCCTTCATGGATGATTTATAAAGATTGGCTCCTTGTTTCAACATCTCAAGAAACTTTAGAAGTCTATTCCAATGAATTAGCAGCGAAGGCCACTTGGAACAGCGCAAAATCTTTAGAAGCTTTAGCAAAAGGAATAGATAAAAAAGGACATTTTGCATTAGCATTGAAAGCCACATCCGAATCCGCTCATCGCTATCTGAATTTGCCGGTCCAAGAGCACTCAAACGACTATGTGATTCAAGGGAATTTCGCAGTTAAAAATGCGCTCACCTTTGGAAATGCGCGTATGTATGAAGTTGAAAAAAGTGAGGTCGAAACCAGCACCTACCTTTGGTCTACCGCACTTGAATCTACTATTAAATCAGGACCATGGATCGTAAAAAATCATAGAACGGGTAAGAACGATATTATTGTTCAGGATGATCAAAATATTCTTTATTGGGTCGGCTCTGACGGGACTATCCAATGGAAAAAGCCTTTAAATGAGTCCATATCGGGCATGGTGCATCAGGTGGATTTATTCAAGAATCAGAAATACCAATTAGTCTTTACCACGAGTACCCAGATTCATTGTATAGATTTATTGGGAAGAGATGTTGAGAATTATCCAATTACGCTTCCAGAAAATACAGACCTTGGGCTAAGTGTCTTGGATTATGACAAGAATAGGAACTATAGATTTCTAGTACCTGCCGGTTCTAAGCTTTATAATTTTTCCAGCGAAGGCAATATTATACAGGGCTGGAAGAACAATGCGGCAGCAGAAGAAAAGTTGACCCAACGCCCATTTTTATTTCAAAAAAATGGAAAAGACTACATCGTCACTTCTACTTCACAGAAAGTACTCATTTTAAATAGAAGAGGTGAAGTTCGCATCAGCACCGCGGTCGGCACAACTTCATTGAATCCGTGGAGCCTTAAAAACGGTGATATTCCTTTTACGGAAAGAATTGGAGGTGAGGGAGAAATTCAACATCAGAATTGGGACGGAACATCTTCTTCTACTACCCATGATTTGGGAGAATTAAAAGGTGTGGTTTTTGAAAATTATGGTAAGGTGGTTTGGAACGACAATACAGTGGAAGTCAAAAATGAAGAAGGAACACAACAGTTTACCGCAGATCAAATTCAATACGTGCACTGCTACCCTGGAGGCACAGGCTTAATACGAACACAAGAGAATATTAAGGCCGTAAACTTGAAGAATGGAGATCTTTACGGTACGTTTACCGGAACCCATGCCGTTGCCGGGAGACTAAGTCAAACAGGAATGCCCGTGATTATTATTAGACAAGGTAAAAGTATCATCTGTTACGAGCTTTAATCATTTTGGCTCAACAATCAAAAATACTGCGGTATCCGAACCAATGTTAAGCACCTCATGCCAAGCTACACTTTCGTTATAAAAGGTATATCCTAAGGGTATTTGGACTTCTCTAGTTCCCCTTTCATCCTTGATTTGAAAGGTTCCCCCCTTAAGGGTATAGCCTACATGTTTCTCGTGAAAGTGCTTCTCATGACCAACACCTGGAGGAAAAGTGCATTTGAGCGTTCGTACACGCTCATTTTCAAGCAAAACCTCGCAGACTTTTTGTCCTTTCCAGCCCGCCTCCAATGGGTCCGGCAACGCCTGCTGTGCAAGACCTAGAAATGGACTTATCAATAAGCCTAGGGTAAAAATTCGCATTATTTCTTCCGGAAGAATATTTCAATTGGGGCGCCGTGGAAATCGAACTCCTGACGCATTCTATTCTCTAGATACCGCTTGTATGGCTCCTTGATATACTGAGGTAGGTTGGCGAAGAAGGCAAACTGGGGCGTTCGTGTAGGCAATTGCGTACAGAACTTAATCTTAACATATTTACCTTTCACCGCAGGTGGTGGATAATTTTGAATGATTTCTAGCATAGTATCATTCAATTTAGAAGTTGAAATCCGCTGCTTTCTGCGATTATACACTTTAACACCCTCCTCAAAGGCCTTTAAAACGCGCTGCTTGGTCAACGCACTCGTAAAGATGATTGGAAAATCCGTAAAAGGCTCTAATTTCTTCTTAATGTAAGCTTCTGCGTCCCGCATTGTGTTGGTTTCCTTGGCAACGAGGTCCCATTTATTCACGACTACCACAAGACCTTTTTTATTCTTTTCAACCAACGAGACGATTGACAAATCTTGAGCCTCAAAACCCCTTGTAGCATCTACCACCATCATACAAACATCCGCATGTTCTATAGCTCTAATGGAGCGCATGTTGGAGTAAAATTCTAAGTTTTCATGAACCTTGCCTTTCTTCCGAAGACCCGCCGTATCCAATAACATAAAGTCAAATCCAAACTTATTGAATCGCGTATTCACTGTATCTCTTGTAGTACCCGCAATGTCCGTAACAATATTGCGCTCTTCATCAAATAGAGAATTCACAATGGAGGATTTACCCGCATTAGGACGACCAACTATTGCCATCTTTGGTAGATCTTCAAAGTCATCCACAGGATTTTCATCCATGTGTTCTGTAAGCTCATCCAGTAGATCTCCTGTACCTCCTCCATTCACGGCAGAAATGGTGTGGTATCTTTCTATTCCTAAACCATAGAATTCAGTTGCTTCTAGCTCAAGCATGCTGTTATCTACCTTGTTCACTGCATACACCACAGGCTTCTGCGTTTTGCGCAAAAGGTCTGCAATAATCTTATCAAATTCCGTTAAACCCGCTTGGAGGTCTAAAACAAAAAGAATTACCGAAGCCTCATCAAGAGCCAATTCTACTTGTTGGCGAATCTCTGCTTCAAAGACATCCTCTGAACCTTCAATATAACCCCCTGTGTCAATGACGGAGAACTCCTTGCCATTCCAATCACTTTTGCCATAGTGTCGATCGCGTGTGACACCAGCAACAGAATCCACAATGGCGTCTCTACGCTGAATAAGCCTATTAAATAATGTACTCTTACCCACATTTGGGCGGCCAACTATAGCAACAATATTGCTCATACCTACTGTTTATAACCGAACCGCTTTAGCTGTGCATCGCTATCGCGCCAGTTTTTCTTAACTTTTACAAAGGTCTCTAGATGTACCTTCTTGGCGAAAAATTTCTCTAGTTGTTTTCTTGCACCAACTCCCACTCTTTTTAGCATGGAGCCTCTGTGACCAATGATTATTCCTTTCTGCGAATCTCGGGCAACATATATAACTGCGCGCATCCGAATGATATCCTCAGCCTCTTTAAATTCCTCAACATCTACTTCTACTGAATAGGGAATTTCCTTCTTATAGTTCATAAGAATTTGCTCACGAACTATTTCACTCACAAAGAATCTTTCGGTTTTATCAGTTAAAGCATCCTTATCAAAATATGGAGGACTTTGAGGTATCAATGCAATTAATCGTTCAAGTAAATAGGCTGTATTGGCCTCTTTTAAAGCAGAAATGGGAATAATTTCGGCATTGGGTAATGCCTCATTCCAATACAGCACTTCATTTTCTAGAAGTTCTTGGTTGGTTGTATCTATCTTATTGATAATGAGTAGTACGGGAAACTTCGTATTCAAAAGCTTTTCAAAAAAACCTTGATCTTTTAACGCTCTATCTCCAGGCTCCACCAAATAAAGAAATACGTCCGCATCCTCAAAAGCATCGGAGACAAACTTCATCATGTGCTCCTGCATTTTATAGGCTGGTTGAATAACTCCCGGAGTGTCAGAAAAAACAATCTGATATTCAGGTTCATTGAGTATCCCAAAAATGCGGTGGCGCGTAGTCTGAGCCTTTGGTGTAATTATACTCAATCGCTCGCCAACAAGAGCATTCATTAATGTACTCTTACCAACGTTTGGATTGCCTATAATATTAACAAAACCGCTCTTGTGATTCATGCGGCAAAGATGAGGCGAATATTCTTTATAACCTTGCCGGTTATTGCGCCCAAAATTGGTCTTCTACCGGTACTTGCTTATTTCTACCTAGGAATAATGCATTGTGTCTAAACGATGCCATCAGATACCATGCTGTTGATGAAACACAAGGTTCCGTATTCGCCGTTGTCCAAAGGTTTCCTGCGCCGTATGTTGTGCCTTGATTGGCGGTATAAGGCAATCCTTTACCTACAGGTCCAGTGAGCCAGCCCTTTCTCAATTCACCAAGAACAGCCTCTGCCTCAACTCTATCACCTGCCACCCAATGCATGACGCTGACTTGGCCCGTACCTTCAAACCATAATACATCCTGATCTTCGTCAAAACAATAGCCGTCAATTTGCTCGCCAGTTTCGGTACTTGTGACGTTTACCTCGTACCTAGAAATTGAACTGCGCGCAGCATCATTAAAATTTGGGAAGGCACAGTAGCCCCAAGTATTGCAATCTAATGCAAACTTATAAGGAGGATTGGTAGGCCATGCTACAAAATTACCGTCCGCATCATCCCATTTTTCAGCTTCCAAATGTTTTAAAATACTTTGATGTATTGACGTGTAGCCCTCTAATGCTGCAAAAGCGTCTATATTACCTTCTGTAATCTTATGAATGGTATCACCGTTGGGTTCAAAGCCTCCCCACAGACCGTTATCTACACTATCATTTAATCCCATGAGCCAATACTCTAATGATGCAATTAAAGCTGTATACTTATCCGATTGAGGATGGTTTTTCAATGCAATCAATAGCCAAGCGTTATCTCCCATCCATCTCCTTCCTGAGGGAACGCCCAAAGGCGATCTAAACTGAAAAAATCCACCTGGACCATTTTCTAATTCCGTTACGCGGATGGACTCAAAATAGTCAAATATGCGCTCTGCGCATTGGATCTCATCAGCCAAGATGAAGGCAATAGCTGCTAGGGCTTGATCGTAGGTGCTTACTAAGTTTCCATAAGGAATGGTCGGCAATAGCCCTTGCGTATTCTGTAAGTCCTTTAAAAATGCTACTGCTAGACTATCTTCTAAGGTCGCTTTTTTGGTTGCCCAATAAGTGCTATTAAGAGTAGACCCGACTTCAACTTGAGAAATTAAAGTATACTGAAAAGCATCATCCACTGGGTAAAGTGAATCTGTACTGAACAACGAAGCCTCCTCTGTTTTACCATCCGCTGAGGTATATGAATGAAATTGACCGTTTAAGTGCATTTCTACACTCGGCAAAGGTTGACTAGAAGTTCTACTAATCACATAAACACTTCTGTTTTTGGGCTGTTCAGCTTCTTTCCTGCAAGAGCCAAATACAATAAGCGCTATTAAAAGGCTAAAACTTAAGTTTTTCATTTTTGTCCCATAATCCCCAAGAAGCACCAACATCGCCTTCTTTTTCAATTTTCCAGCTTTCATCAAATGATGAAAAATAGAACATTTCTATGTCGCTTTCATTGGACCAGCTTACCGCATTGATAAAATACTTCAGGTAGTTGTCAAATGACGGCTGTGCACCACCCAAACTTTGTCCGCTTGATGGCCAACCCGTTTCTGTTATTATGACTCTCTTGCCTTTGCCCGCAGCCATAGCCTCTTGATACATGTGCTTCATGTACATCAAAGAATATTCTAAAGAACATCCTTCCCAATATGGATAGCAATTGGCTAAAATAACATCACAGGTGTCTGATATTTCCGGGTGAGCAGTGAATTCATAATAGGCATCTACATAGCCAACTGGAACTCCTTGAACTTCATTCTTAACTCGCTTGATATAGTCAAGTAATTCTGATGCATTTAAATCTTCTCTATACAAAACCTCGTTACCTACTGCAGCTACATCTACTACACCTTCTTTACATAGGGTAATCAAGGCTTCTATTTCTTCGTCATTTTTTTCTAGATCGCTGCTTAACCAAGCACCAACCAATGTTTTAATTCCTAATTCATGTGCAATGCGAGCTATCAATTCATTTCCTTCAGTACATGAAAACGTTCTCACCCACTTCACATGTGGTTTTAAAATTTCCAGTTTACGACGAATTTGTGCTTCTGTTAGTTGGTCTCCTGGAGCTTGCCCTTCATCGTAAGCGCTGAAACATATTCCATGAATTCCAGCGTCTAATAATTTACGAGCCATTTCTTTTAGCTCATTAGTGGTCATGCTGAGAGAGGCGCCCCCAGCAAGCGACATAAATTTTTCTTTTCTGTAAGACATTATTATTGTTTGGTTTTTATAGTTAGGCTTGTGTCTCTTTTCTTTTGTCTAATTCCGCTCTGACTTCTTTTGCATAGTTTTCATCTACTTTATAATTCCACATGACAGCAATGGCTATAAGCGTGCAAAGGATTGGTAATCCAGAGAATACCAAGCGAAGACCATTTACAGCACCCTCAGGTTGCACCTCAGCACCGCTCTGATAGTTCACTAAAGTCAGAATTAATCCACTGAGAGCTCCAGCAAAGGCAAATCCTAGTTTTACCATCCACCAGTAAATAGCTCCAAACACGCCCTCTCTGCGCTTACCTGTATTTAGTTCATCTATGTCTAAAACATCAGAAGTCATTGACATCATAATCGTAAACAGACCTCCTATTCCAAAGGAGTGAAACGGAAGTGCAAATAAAAACATATATGGCTTACCAGGAATCATTAAAAACCATAAAAGTGTATAACCTAAAATCGATATGGCTTGAGATAAAATAAATGCGCGCTTTTTACCCATTGTTTTTGCCATCTTGGCAACAATTGGAATGACTATAAAAGTGGTGACCAAAGCGCCAACGGAACCAAATAGAGTAGGCCACACGCCCGGAGCTGCTCCGTCAAATAGATGGGAGCGGATGACAAAATAGGTGAAACTAGCAACCGTATTGAAGCCGTTAAAAATGAGGAAAGTAGCAATACACAACTTTCTAAATGGTGGGGATGAAAATGCTTCAACAAAATTCTTTACAATTTTCTTTAAACTGCCAAAAATCCCGCTAAAATTTAATGGCTCATAGTCTCTTCTTCCAACTGTACTTTCTCCTTTGATAAAAACGGCAGGTGCAATCGCACATAGGGTGAATACTACCGCAACCCAAATGGATAGCGATCGAGTGGCCTCATCCGCAGTTGGAAACCATTCTGGATCATACATGATTACCCAAAACCAAGGTGCAATTACCCATGCCCATTGACCAATCCATTGCGATATGGCCATAACATTAGTACGGTCATGGTAGTCGTCACTCATTTCATAACCCATACTTACATAGGGCACACCAAAAATGGTTAACCCTAGGTAAAAGACAAAAGACCAAACCATGACATGAGTGAAATTGTGAAGAACACTGTCTTCACGATACAATTGCCAAAGCATAGCAAAAGAGAACCCCATGAGTATGGCTCCCCAAAATACATATTGCCTGCGGCGACCCCACTTAGAGCGAGTATTGTCAGAAATAAAACCCATAATTGGATCTAGAATGGAATCAAAGGCACGCGGCGCAAAGAAAATTACTCCCCACATCCAACCAGGAAAACCTAAATCCTGCACAAGAACAACCATGAATATGCTCATTGCCGCAGGGAACATTTGGTTCGCGAGCATCCCAATACCAAAAGCAATTTTTTGTCCCATAGGGACTTTAGATACGGTCCCCATTATTCTGACTTGCTTTGAATGAGTATCGTCTGTAAAGCCTGTGGCTCAATAGCAATTGAAGCGGTTTGACTATCAAGTTCCAAATCAAAACTTCTAGCTTCTTCTCCTTCGTTGAAAACAACAACGGCAACAGAACCGTCTGTGTTTTTGGCTGCCGTAACCATCAAGTTATCGTCTGTTTTGGACACCTCTACAACCTTTGCTTCAGGACGAATAAATTTACTGAAATGCTGAAGCACATAGAACATTGGGGTATAGTAGACTTCATCATTATCTACATCCACAATTACTGGTGCAACACACCAATTTTTAGCCCAATTTGGGCCTCCTTGACGGTCAAGGACCATATTCCAATCTACCCAGCCTTGAACCCAGTGGTTTAAACACCCTATAATATCTCTAGCATAGCGGTTGACCGGAGCATATTTTGGATGCAGGTATCTATTTTCTTCTTCGCGCCAATAATAGCCCCAATCTGTAGCTTCCTTCTGCCAATACCATTTATCATTTTTCCACTCAGGTACTTGATTATCCACACACGCTTCTGTTTGCAATAGAAGCATTTCCGGAGCTGCATGGTAGGCATAGTCTAATTCATCTGGAAAGTAATCGTAAGTGCTTTCATACCAATGAAGTGCCATGCCACTGTAATACTTTTTTGAGGCCTCATCCTTGTACATAACATCCGCCCATTCTTGAACGCCTTGTCTGTTTTGATCATAGCCTAAGATGATTAAATCACCCTTACCGTCTGCTTCTAAACGAGGACCCAAATGTTGATTAACAAAACGAGTCATTTCTTCCGGGGTGAAGTGCATACTTTCCCAATTACCCCCATTTCCGTGAGGTTCATTCTCCACTGTAAATCCCCAAATATCTATTCCTTCCTCTGCATATGCAGAAGCATATTTACTAAAGAATAAGGCCCACGTATCATAGTATTCTTCTTTCAATTTACCGGCACGCCAATCGTTATTGTCCTTCATCCAAGGCGCTGCAGACCATGGAGAAGCAAATAGTTTAAACCCATCTTCACTTATTGCAAGTGCATCTTTAATCATTGGAATAAGATCATCGCGGTCTTCCTCAATGTTAAAATGCTCTAGATTGACATCTCCTTCTACAGGGGAATATGAATAATTACTTACAGAGAAATCACAAGAGTTCATGTGCGTTCTAGTAAGTGAATAATTCGCGCCCGATTTGGCGAAGTATGCCTTAATCACGGACAATCGATTCTCCGGGCTCAACTTATTTAAATTGTACGCAGAGGATTCGGTAAATGCACCACCAAAGCCAACAATACTTTGACGCTCAGACTCTAGGTTTACTGAAATTTTTGAGTGATTTTCAGAGGCGCTAAAATTACTAACCTCCTCTAAATTCTTTCCTGATGCAGATGTTTCAAAGACTTTAAACTCCATGTTGTTTCTTTCGCCGCAGGCCACTAATGCGAAGCCCACTATTACCGTGATTAATGTTCTATAGTTCATTCGAAATTATTTAAATCGAGCTTTGACGGTGTCAAATGCCTTTTTTTTAGTTCTATCAATATTTACGATTCCCCAGTATTCTTCATTTGGAGAACCATCGTAAGGCACACCACTGCTGTTTGGCGCCCAGCCGCCTACATCTTGTATTTCTGGATTACCTGCTTTCCACCAACCGTCTGTAAATGAGAACAGTGTAATACCTTCAAATTCTTCTTTGAGCGGCAACAGATCGTCAATTATGTGACCTACAGCAATCGCCTGAGCATCTTCATTTACTCCCAACGCCAAGCTATCCTTGGTGATTGTCATATAACTGTCAGAGCCTAATTCCGCGAAGTAAAATGGCTTTTCGCTGATCTTTCGCCAATCTGCAATAAAAGAGGCAGGCGCATCCCATCGATATACGTTAAAACCCCATAAATCAAGCTTTCGACCATGGTAAAGTGCTAGTGAATCTGGAATTTCACCGTGAGCGCTGCTCACAGGGTGTGTGCTATCAATAGCATGGATCGCATCTACGGCAGACTCTAAGGAATTGTACCAATTAGCCAAATCACCCCCGAACCATTCTGGGTGATAATTGTACTCATTGCCCAACTCCCACAGATACATTGCTGGATGGTCCTTGTATTTTTTTATGTAATCCAAATATGTTCCGGAAACAATATCATTGACTGAATCTTGATTGTAGCCAAAACCGGTAATTATCTTCATTCCCCGATCGGCGATTTTATCCAAAACTTTTTCATCTTGGATAGGCATGTAAACGCGAATTACTGAGATGCCAGCTTCCTGCATCAAGTCAAGGTCTTCATCAATAAATTCCCAGCTGCGCTGTGAACTGCCAACATTCACTGGATGATAACAAATGGCTTTGAAGTATTCTTCGTCTTTGGACTCTATGGCCTGCTGCTTGTCTGTACTTTGACAAGACATAAGAATCATTACTCCAAAAAGAATCACACTTTTTTTCATCATCAACGCCTTCTTTTTGGTGCACTCACCGTCTGTAATAGTAATACCGAATCTCCTTCAAATGACTTGGTTATTTCAACCCCACCACGAGTCAATCCATCAAAAGCTCCCGCATCCACCAAGTCCCAAAGCGCATATTTTGCCTGACCGTTTAAAGCAATTAAGCCAAAATGATTCTCAGAACCTTCGGGATGATTGGCATCTTTCCATTGTTCATCAAAGGCTTCAAAATAAAAACAACTAATCCCCTCGGCATCCGTCCACTCACGCATAGCTTGGTAGTATAAGGCTTGCTTGTATTCGTCGGCAGCAAAAGAGCCGTTATTGCCATAAAGGCCAATACTAATACTTGACCAACCGGTTTCTCCAATGTGAATGGGTTTGCCGGGCGCAATAGCATGGACATAGTTTTTCACACTTTCATATTGACCTTGCGCATAAAAAGCAGCACGCTGCATGGCCATAAGTACCCTATCGTGATCGGTATATCCATCCGATTCTTCCACAGGACTCTCCCAAAAATCACGGTTGTAATGCGTGTCGTGAAATGGGTAGGTATGGGCACTTACGTAATCAACAGCCTGAACCAATTCCTCCAATTCCTTGATATGATACGACTCATCACCACCTCCCCATGAAGCAAAATTATCCGAAGAAGTAATCCACACCTCAGGTGATAATTTACCCATGCGTTTGAGCTCTTGCAGATAATTAACGTATTTCAAGATTACCGAAGGGTGAACAAAATAACTTGAAGCCCAATGGACCATTGCTTCGTTGCCTACAGCAATAATTTTTACGATATCCGGAAATTCATTTGCATACCTAACCGCTTTCTCTATTTCACTGGTATTATTTTCTTCGCTTTCTCTACTGTGGTCGGGTTGTTCGCTAGTCCATGCACCGTAGCAATCCATCCAAGCTCCCAGCATCACGTACATCTCAAATGAAGCATCTTCTTGCTTCAATTCACGAATGGCTTTAAGCACATTCAAGGCATGCGGAAGCTGCAAATTATACGTTCGAAGAATTTTAATGCCCATTGCAGACATGATCTTTAAATCTTCTTTAAGCTGCGGAATTGAAGGCTGCTCCTCTCTATTTTTACCTCTGTATCCTCCGAATGAAATGGCACGATAATCAGGGTTACCCAATATTTCCTTTGCGCTTTTATTACTTGTCATAGGCTTTTCGGCGGTTGTACATGAATTCAAACCCAGCGTTAAAGCCAGAGAGTAAATACCAAGAATTCGTGCACGGAATACGTTCATTTTCTTAAATTATTTTACCACAGATACTGCGATTTTCTTAATATCATTTGTTCTTTGAAACAGGGCAGAAGTCAACTCAGAACTCAAAGTATCTCCTTCAATAGTATGTGCTTCGCTTTGCGTGTGCACTACTATTTGAGGCTTATCAGAGCGCTCGTAAATGACAGGAACTTGACAGTAAGTAAAGGCCAGCCCTCCTTTAGGGACTTTTACAGAATCAACCTCATTTTCAATATTAACATATTCAAAGACACCTTCTTTACCCAAGAACTCTTCACTTCGGAGAATTCTTGGTGCAAAGGTGAGCTTGCCTTCCTTCACAGATACACCTAGTTCACCAAATCTGCTGATTAAATCTTCTTTCACCTGGCCGGTCATGCCAGGCTGCTGAGCACCCTTACCACCGGGTGTATGTGAATAAGGATCCGTTGGGAAAGCACCATAGAGTTTTGGGCTCTTATGTGCTCCAATACCCGCTAAAATCTCAAAATAATGATCGTACATACGTCCAATCAATATCTCGTCGTCTGTTTTCAAAGCCGCATTGGTGTTTTCGTACGCGGCCAAAAGCAGCTTACTTACCATGTGCCAGTAGATAGAACCAAGACCTTCGTAGCCAAAGAACGTGCCTGAACGACCCGTAAAGGATTTATGGTCAAATACCTCTTCAAAAATGGACGATAATAATGCTCGGTCTTTAGATACCAACGCGTCATATTTGCTAGGAAGTTGATCTAACGCATCATTTAAACTGTTGACATTGTTGAACATTCCGTTGAAATGGTACACGCCGTTTCTGTCTTTAAGCACTACTGTTTTGTCACCTGACATGAGTAAGGCAGCTATAAGTTCAGAAGCCTCTGCACGCGGTGTTGGAATACAATTCTTTGACGTAAATCTTGGTAAATCCTTATTCGGATAAAGAATATAACTGTATTGGTCTTCGCGGAATAAGGCACTCGATTTTAACGCGTCTAAAACATCGGCATTTTCGTAGGCCGATAAATATTTTGAGCTCAAAACGGCTACTTGGCCTTCAAGCATTTCCGAGAGATAACTCACTTGAACTCCATTGCCTTTAACTGTCATTAAGTTATACGCGTGGTAGAGCCCGTCCTCACGTTTATTAGAGCGAATGCTCTGTTCCATGTACAATCTTGCCAACTCTGTGAATTGACTCAATTCATCTATAGACAGCGTTTCAAATGTTCCAGAAAAACCATTTTTGTAAATTTTCCAACGGTACACACTAGCGGGCTCACCTAAAGAATCCAAAACATCTTTTCGTTGAACATCCGAAAAACCAGTTTTTAATAGACCTTTGTTGTGCTCTAGGGCCCCGGCAATACCACGGAAAAAGACTGCTAACTCAGTACTTACTTTGACTTCGCCTTTCTCTTGATGAAGAACTTCTTCAAAGAAGCTCAAAAATCTTCTCAGATAATACAGCGTAACCATACTTACACCGTTTCCAACTAAGGCGTTGTTGGCATCATTCCACTCCGGTCGCTGGGTATTCATCCAAATACCGCCTTCAGGAATCAGGTTGCTTACTTTGGCAAGAACGGTGGCTAAGATTTTCTCCAAGAAATTAACCTTGTGTATCTCCGAATTTTGATTCAGCAAGAGTGCTCCATCTGCACCTAGGGAAGCCATTCTGTATTGAATGGACTCTTCACCTTTATGATCAAAATCTATGGTATTTTTTGGGTCTTTTAGTATGTCTTTATATTCCTTGATGGTATAAGGAACATTTGCATAAACAAAAATTTCCTGTTTGAAATATTGCTGTAATTTTCCTGGATAGTAATCCTCTATAAACTCCAAGAATTTTAACAAGTATATGATTTGATGATCGCCCCAGTAACCTATGTAGGACCAAGGATTATCAGGCTCTATGGTTTCCCAATCAAAACCGTCTTTTACCACTCTGTAAGGATTGTATCCATCAAATGTGGTGGCATTGAGAAATTTATGGATCATTCCTTCCATAAATTCAGGATAAGAATGCGCTAAAGCTTCCCAGTTTTGGAAAATATCACGCCAATTTCCTTGATAGTCCAATATTTTATCACCCGTCACCTCATCGCGGGTATTGATTGAAAATTTATTCCAAGGACGAGAAGGGTCGCCATGCCTGCGGCTAAACTTCAAGGGCAAATATTCAAATGCAAGTCTTTTAAAATCGGCATCTGAAGATGCAGACGCGAGCGTCTTAAGGGTGTGAAGATTAAAATAACTGTCTAGCTGACTCAGCGTTTGACTGTTTCTTTTGAAAGTAATTTTATTGGCCTTGGCTAAATACTTTTCAAAATCACTTTTATCAATGTTATAATGGTCATCAAAAATGCCTCCGCGCATGATATTAAACATGGTATTGGCAAAATGACGAATATTCAAAAGCCGGTCATTGGTAAGTTGAAGACCATCCGAAGCAGCAACTAATTCCATTAAGTTAGCTGATCCGGCCTCAACATCAGCAAAAACCTCTTTCCACAGCGCATCAGGAGATTTCAAAGCCTCTAGTAAATCTGCAACCTCCACCGGGCCTTTATTTACATCTGTCACAATGCTCCATTGCTCTTTTGTATGGGCCTCAAGGGTTACTTCATCGCAAACCATGAACGCTCCGCGTTCGGCTTTAATATCAACCTCCTGAATTGGAACTTTTCCGTTTCTAAAAGCCTCAAGCTGTTTTGAACACAGCAGTTTGGTAGAATTTGGACGATTTAGTGCCCACGCAACATTGACTCTCAACGCCTCACTCGGCTCTGCCTTATCTACAATAACAGCGCTTAACGAAAAAAGACCAAGACCCACTTCCGCTTCCAGCTCGCACTTCTTGTAAGCATCAACTAAATTGCTTGAGGCTGCTTGTAAAGAAGATTCTACACCATAGGGTAATAAATTTTGCAAGCCATCTGCGAATCGAACGCTGACAGAGCTTGATCCATTATTGATTAGGACGGATTTTCGAACGAATCCATACTTATCACTTGAATTCCAATCGTAGGAAAACGTCAATTCCAAATCATGATTGATCTCTTCGAATCGAACTTTATTACCGAATGAGTTCTTGTATAGATTGCGAGTTACGCGGTAAACACCATCATATTTTGAAGAGAAAGGCTCCCACAGGCTCACCTTATCATCTCGTTCAACCAAACAAATGGTTTTGGAGCCTGTATATTCTGATGATTCAGTTATTTTATCATCCGTATAGTATGGAAAAAGAGCAAACTCGCTGTTCTTTCTTCCAGCTGTTAGTCCACCCGTGCTTGAAATGAACATCCAATGATTGGAATTACTTACGATGCTCATGAAGAAAGGTCGCATGGAATCGTAATTGGAAATTTTATAAAAAGACTCGGAGTTGATCTTTACCTCTTCACCTTTTACTTCTTCTTCTTGACCATTGCGAAGCTGTTCACCAAGAAATATATTTTTATAGTCTTTCATACATCATTCGTCCTTTTGCAGCAGGACATGATCTGTTTTAATTGGTTATTGATACACTTTATCCTAAATCTGTATTAAAGTTCTCTACTTACAAATTCAAAGGATATTTATTCCTGTAGGCGCTTCATCTGAAAACGCCAGTGTTTTTAGGGGTTTTTCAGCAAATTTTGCTTGTGTTTTTTGTTCCATCAAGTATAAAAACTAATGTTTAAGGTGTCGTCCGGACAATTGCAGGACAAAGGGGTTTTTGCCTTATTTAGCTCTGAAGTGCCCTTTATTTCATTCTAGACTAACGTATCTTCACCTATATCAATAGATTCCATTCCATGTACAAAAGAAATTCACTGTTCGTCCTATGCCTAATTGGACTCTTTTCATTTTCCGGAAAGGCTCAATGCGGCGCAAATTATGATGAACATCTAGAAAAAATTGTCTCCAACGCGAATCAGCTACCTCATAGCCAAACTCGGATTGTATTTGCTGGAAGTTCCACGTTTAGGTTGTGGGACAACATTGCTGAAAGCTTTCCGGAATACGAGGTTGTCAATGCGGGCATCGGAGGCTCTTGCTTCGACGATCTTTACCGCTATAAGGAGCAACTCATTTCGGGCACCGAACCAGATATCCTCGTTATCTATGAAGGGGATAATGATATAGTTCATGTAGAGGAAGA
>JAYOSU010000037.1:0-18899 GCA_038139395.1 Cryomorphaceae bacterium | reverse complement strand
CCGAATTCAATGATGAATCATGAAGACACGCTCAACATCCCCATGGATTTAGACAGCGCTTACGCGCATTATACAAATGAAATGAAAAGTCCTTTATTTGAGGGGTATACTATTCAGGTTTTTAGCGGTGATAGAAGCGGTGCCAATTCCGTGCGTGCTAACATTATTTCCTTAGGAGCAGAGGAGGAAGCTAGAATAGTTTATCGAGAACCAAACTTTAAAATTCACGTAGGGTCTTATCCGGATATGAGTACTGCTGAAAGAGCGCTCGTAAGTTGGAAATCTTCTTTTCCGGATGCATTTGTTTTGAAAACCTTGGTACCGTGGTATCCAATTACTCTCGAAAACCGTTCTGCTCCTTCAGATACTGTAGGCAACGAACCTTGACATTGGATTGAATATTACCGTAATAAAGGTTGATATCTCCTCGGTGATAATCTTTTGTTCTGAGAAGCGCACTTCCTGGAAATTTTGGACGTTCTGTAACTACTGCCCCATTCTTGATTTGAGCGCTTACCAAAGCTTGTAGCAAAGGTTTATTTTCACTGTACAATACGTTCGTATTCAATGAAATGTCCGCTAAAACGGAAGTGGTATTCCAAGATATCGGATTGGTTACGCCAATACATTCAACGGGATATTTATTAAACACTTTTGCTGTTGTATGGAACGTTCTCCAAGAGGTGTAGCATCCTGTTGATGTTGGTTCTTCGCATATTGGCAAGGGCATTTCACAATCATTCACAGGCATTCCTACCAAATAAGCTACCACCAATTGAGTATACAACTCTTTGGGAAAATCCTCTTGAATAAGCCGAATAAGATGATCCGTTCCTTGGCTGTGTGCTGCCAAAATGAACGGGGTTTGTGGACCAATTTGATTTAAAAAAGTGTCAAAGGCGTTTCGTACATCGTTATAGGCAATATCATAAGACCTTTTTGTGATTGGATTAGGAGCAACGTTGTAAACTTGATACGCACTTTGACGGTAAGCTGGAGAAAAAACATGTCCGGCCACATTGAATGCGGTACTCTGAAAAGTTACGGGGGTTTCAAAAAGAGATTTCGCTTCGTCATTGGAAGGGTTTAAATTCCAAGGTTCTTTTTTATTTGGAAAGTATACCGTAGGGCTCACAAAGAAGACTGGAACATCAAATTGATTAATTCGATCACCTGTGTAGGAAGAATCAGATAAGTCCCTCTTTTCTGGATGGGCTATCCAATAATCAATTTTAGAATAGTCGGGCGGCGGTAGTTCAGTTTCAATTAAATCCAAACTAAGTCCACAGCTAGCCAAAGCCAAAAAGGAAAGCGCGACTATTTTATTCATGGGTTTTTGATTGAAGCTTTTTCCTTGATAATCTCTGCCAATTGAAAGGCTGGGATTACTCCACTTTGCCGCCAGAGCATTTGGCCCGACTGAAAAAGAGCCAAAGTAGGCACCCCCTGTACATTTAATGCTTGACTGAGTTCTTGATTTTTGTCAACATCCACCTTAATGATTCTAACAGAATCGCCCAACTGTTCATTTAGGTCCTTCAAAATAGGAGGCATCATTTTACAAGGCCCACACCATTCAGCAAAGAAGTCTATCAGCGTGGGGGTGTCGCTGGCTATAATTTCTTTAAAACTTGCCATTTATTTCGCTATAGGTTTACCTCTTTTTGACCACGCGCCTATACCTCCTTCAAGGTTATACACTGCACTAAATCCCATTGCTTTCATTTGTTTTGCTGCCTTACCTGAACGATTACCGCTTCTGCAATAGATGAAAACTGGTTGATCCTTATCTAGTTTTTCCAATGCATCAGCAAAGTCATCACGGTAAAAATCAATTTGTTGAGCGCCTCGCAAATGGCCTTGGGCAAATTCATTATCCGTCCTAACATCTAGCAGCAGACCATTGGGAATTGTATCCATAATCAACTCAAAGTCAGCTACATTGACATCAATGTTTACTACTTCTTTTGGTGCATTTTGAGCCTGACACCCAGCTGTTGCCATTCCCAAAACAAGCAACAGGCTCTTTACAGGCCAGCCCATTACATTAATTCTATTAATACATCAGATGCTCCCATACCGTTCATGCCGTCAGTAATACCCTTAGCTTCTAAAAAGGCCAAAGCTTTGCCAGAACGAACACCGGAACGACAGAACAAAACTAAAGGACGGGGCATGTCTCTGAATTCTTCCCAACGCTCTGGGATATCATCTAATGGAATATTAACAGCGCCAGGTACTGATTCCATGGCTACCTCTTCAGATGTTCTCACATCTACTAGGCTCACATTTTCATGATTGATTGCTTCGTTGATTGTCATCGACTTTATTTTTAAAGCATCAAAGTTACAATTGTCCTTTGGCAATAAGGTGCGATATCTGTCACGATTACCAAATAGTGATTTCTTCACCCACAGGCTTCAAATTATCACCTTCTTCACACCCAAACGCATTTCTAAATTCAGGCATGTTGCTCACGGTTCCAGACACACGGAATTGGGCGGGGCTATGAGGGTCTGTTGTTACTTGATTTTTAAAGTATTCATCTCTCCCATTACTCTGCCAAACTTGTGCCCAGCCAAGAAAAACTCTTTGCTCGTCTGTAAAGCCATCAACAGGTGCTATCTCCTTCTCTCCTTTCCAATTCTTGTAGGCGTAATAGGCAAGAGTTAAACCACCTAAGTCGGCAATATTTTCTCCTAAAGTTAATCGACCATTAACCTGTACGCCCGGTAATATCTCGTAAGACGAATATTGATCAGCTAATTGCTTGGTCAGTGTATCAAATCGGGCCTTATCCTGCTCAGTCCACCAATTTTCTAAGTTACCGTCTGGACCGTATTTAGACCCTTGGTCGTCAAAACCATGAGAGAATTCGTGACCAATAACGCCACCTATCGCTCCGTAATTTATTGCTGCGTCCGCCTCAGGGTTATAAAAAGGTGGCTGAAGAATTCCTGCGGGGAAAACAACCTCGTTATTCAATGGATTGTAATAGGCGTTTACAATATGTGCGCCCATGCCCCACTCGCTCTTATCTACTGGCTCATCTATCTTCGCTAAGTTCTTTGCCGTAAAATACCGGGACATGTTTTTCATGTTGGCAAAAAAACTTTCTCTATCAATTTCAAGGTCACTCACATCCTCCCACTTGTCTGGATAACCAATTTTATAGGTAAATGCATCCAGTTTTATTCGTGCTTTTTCCTTGGTTTCATCGGACATCCACGTTAATTGGTCAATGCGTCCACGAAAAGCTTCTCGCAAATCCTCAACCATCTGTTCGACCTCTTCCTTATGCTCTTTTGGAAAGAATCGGTCCGCATAAAGGTGGCCAACCTGCTGACTAAGCATCCCCGTTGACCCTTGAACTCGTTTCCATCTTGGATTCATTTTGGGTTTTCCTCTTAAAGTCTTCTGATAGAATTCAAAAGATGCAATTTCTAAAGCATCATTCAAAGACCCTGAAGCCCCTCTGATGATGTGCCATTGATGATACTGCTTCCAAGTTTCCAGAGAAAATTCTTTAGACTCCATCCTTGAAAAAAATTCTGGCGCACTATTGATTACCCCTCTATTTTGAAGCCCCAATTCACTCATGTATTGGGTGATTGGTAAAGACGGGCATAACTCCTGCCATTCACCTATGGTCATTGGGTTATACCGTTTCTCAGCATCTCGCATTTCTACCCGTGACTTCATAGATTCTGCCAAAGCATATTCCAAGGCATAAACGGCGTTTTCATCAATAGAAATCCCAGTGAGTTCGGCCATGGTCGCAATATGATTTCTATATGCTTCTTGAATACCCATACTTTCCTCATCATTGCGCAGGTAGTACTCTCTATCTGGAAGTCCAATACCGCCTTGTCCTACGTAAAGAGCATGCGCTTTGGAATTTTTAGCATCTGTTCTCACGTAGGCGTTGACGGGTGCGCTCACCCCATAGAATTTATTCTGGGCCATAAGTACAAAAAGTTCCTCCAAGGAATTGACCCCATCAACCTCAACTAAAAAGGGGGTTAATTCACTTGTTCCTCTTTCATTTCTTGCCACGCTATCCATACCGGATGCAACCAAATCACCGATCAATTGCTCATCTGAACCTTTTGAATAGGATCCTGCAGCAACTTCGTTGAATAAATCCTTCAATCGTTGTTTATTGGTTTCGCGAAGCTTATTGAATTCCCCCCAACGCACCTCAGTCTCTGGTATGGGATTAGACTCCCGCCAGCCGCCAGAGGTATATTGAAAGAAATCATCACAAGCATGCACATTGGTGTCCAAATGCTCCAGTGGAAATGCCGACGATAGTTGAGCGGTTTGATTTGGTGACTGCGAACACGAAATAATGCCGCCTAAAATGAGTAGAGCGAGTAATTTTTTCATTTGATAGGTTTTTTATGCTTTTCGCACCCAAGTCTTAAAAGTGAATGAAAATTGGTGATTTTCATCCGTTGGGTGGTAATGCTGTGAAATTAACTCAAAATCCGCAGTATTAAAAGATGGAAAATAGGCATCTCCGTCAAATTCGCCATGTACTTCGGTTATTTCTAGCACATCAATCATGTGCATGGACAAAGCATAAATCTGAGCACCTCCAACGATATAGACCTCTTTCTCTGCGTTTGCCAAGTGAATAGCATCTTCAAGGCTATGGGTAACCTCCGCGCCCTTTGCAACAAAATCTTTTTTTCGCGTGATAACTATGTGTCTTCGATTAGGTAAAGGTCGACCACCTAGGCTGTCCCAGGTTTTACGTCCCATGATAATTGTCTTGCCCGCCGTATGCGTTTTAAAGTGCTTTAAATCGTCTGGCAAGTGCCAAATGAGGTCGTTATTTTTGCCAATTACCCTGTTTTCTGCGTAGGCCACAATTGCTTTTAAAATCATACCGCAACTTTTCCTGGAATATGTGGATGTGGGTCGTAACCTTCTATTTCAAAATCTTCGTACTTAAACTCAAAGATGGATGAAACCTCTTTGTTCATTTTTAGATTCGGCAAGGATCTAAAATCGCGAGACAATTGCAGCTTAACTTGATCAATATGGTTATTGTAAATATGTGCGTCACCAAGGGTATGTACAAAATCACCTACCTCTAATCCACAAACTTGAGCAACCATATGAACTAAAAAGGCATAAGAAGCAATGTTAAAAGGAACGCCTAAGAAAATATCAGCACTGCGTTGGTACAACTGACAGCTCAACTTCCCATTGGCAACGTAAAATTGGAAGAATGCATGACACGGTGGCAACGCCATTTGGTCAACATACCCCACGTTCCATGCGTTAACAATAATACGTCTGCTATTGGGGTTATTTTTAATTTGGTCTATAACTTGGCTTATCTGATCAATACTTCCGCCATCAGGTGCAGGCCATGACCGCCATTGGTACCCGTACACTGGACCTAGTTCTCCCCATTTTTTCGCAAAATCACTATCGGTAGCGACTCTCGCTGCAAAATCACGAATGTCTTCTCCTTTAAAATCCTTTGATTTAGAGTAGGTGGCATAGGGCCAATCGTCCCAAATCCGCACCTTATTTTGAGCTAGATACTCAATGTTGGTAGAACCCTGAAGGAACCAAAGAAGCTCGTGAAGTATACTTTTAATATGAACTTTTTTTGTGGTCAACAAAGGGAAACCATCTTGCAAATTAAAGCGCATTTGATGCCCAAAAACGCTCTTTGTTCCTGTACCTGTGCGGTCTCCTTTTTGGATGCCTTCTTCAAGTACTCTTTTGACTAAATCATGGTATTGCTGCATGTAACAAATATGCTTTTTACTTGGTTAGCGAACACGCTTTGAACAGGGTTGTTTTCCACGGGAAATGAACAAAAAAAGCCCGCCTTAAAGGCGGGCTTTCTGTGCCCCGGGCCGGGGTCGAACCGGCACGGACATTACTGTCCACAGGATTTTAAGTCCGGCGTGTCTACCAATTCCACCACCGGGGCTCCAACAAAAAACCCTCCGTTGTTGGAGGGTCTTTGAGCGAAAGACGGGATTCGAACCCGCGACCCCAACCTTGGCAAGGTTGTGCTCTACCAGCTGAGCTACTTTCGCGATTGGGAGGGCAAATATACAGACCTTTTAATTTTCCACAACAGGAAGGGCTATTTTTTTGAAAGTTTTTCCTTGAGTGTATGCAGCAACATTAGGGCCTCAATCGGCTTGAGTTGATCAACATCTACATTTTCAATTTCATCCGCAAGATCTTCTAATTCTGGGCGGTCCAATGAAAAGAAATTTAACTGGCCTGAATTACCTAAATCAGGCGATTCATGACTTTTTCCTTTGGTTTGTTCAAGTTCCTTGAGCACCAACTCTGCCCTATTTAAAACATATCCAGGTATACCAGCAAGCTTGGCTACATGCAGACCAAAACTGTGGGCTGTACCACCCTTTTTCAGTTGTCGCGTAAAGACAATTTCACCTCCATGTTCTTCAGCGGCGACATGATAATTTTGCACCTTTTTAAATGAGGTCGTCATTTCATTTAGCTCATGATAATGAGTGGCAAAAAGCACTAATGGACAAGCCGGATGTTGATGCAAAAATTCAGCTATTCCCCAAGCAATGCTCACCCCATCAAATGTAGAGGTACCTCTTCCTATTTCATCGAGTATGACTAAAGATCTATCCGATATATTATTAAGTATGGTTGCTGTCTCATTCATCTCCACCATAAAAGTAGACTCTCCTTTACTGAGATTATCCGTAGCACCAACTCTCACAAATAGACGATCTATGATGGGTAGATTTGCCGATTCTGCTGGAACATAACTTCCCATTTGTGCTAAAACCTGAATAATAGCCACCTGTCGGAGTAAGGCGCTTTTACCACTCATGTTAGGACCAGTAATCATGGCGATTGAAGCATCAACGGCATCCATTGCTATACCATTTGCTATGTATGGCTGCTCTTCGGGAAGCATCTGTTCAATTACTGGATGGCGGCCTTTTTCTATTTGTATTTGTAATTGATCTATAAAAGATGGTCTACAATAATTATGGGTTTTAGCCACCGTTGCAAAACTCGCGAGCACATCCGTAGTAGCCACCCATCTAGCCAATTTCAATAGGATGTTCAAGTAGTTTTTCGCCTTTTCTGTAACGTCTGCAAAGACTTTCAACTCTATGGCTTTGATTTGCTCCTCCGCACCAAGCACTTCGGCTTCAAATTTCTTCAATTCGTCCGTGATATAGCGTTCAGCGTTAACCAAAGTCTGCTTCCGGTGCCACTCCTGTGGAACTTTATCCTTGTGCGAGTTCCTCACCTCCAAGTAATAGCCGAATACATTGTTAAAGGCAAGTTTAAGAGAAGGGATTCCGGTAGCATTTGCTTCTCGATCTCTAATTGACTCCAATGTCCCTGTTGCATCATTGAGCAATCCTCTCAATCGGGCAAGCTCAACATCATATTCACTTCGGATAGATTCTCCTTTCCCTATTATAGAAGACGGGTCATCGACCAGGGCTTGCTCCAACTCCAAGTATAAAACTTCCAAAACATCGGGATGTGCGTCTGGATGCGCCCAAGATTGTTCCTTTACCAAACCAACCATGGCTGCACTTTGCTTTAACCCTTCACGCAATCTTGCCATTTCCTTAGGGTTAATTCGTCCGGTTGCAACCCTACTACACAATCGCTCTAGATCAGGCATCCCTTGTAAAACGTCGATTAACGACTCTAAAAAATCCGGGATTTCTAATAGGGCTTCAACAGCATCATGGCGTTTAGCAATAAGGCCTTTATCCAACATAGGTAATGCTAAATAAGAACGCAGGAGTCGCCCACCCATGGGACTCGTTGTCTTATCTATAATATCCAAGGTGCTTGTTCCACCTGGTGAATTAGACTTGAATAATTCCAGATTTTGAACGGTAAATCCATCTAACCACATAAAGTCGTCCAATGAAATTCTGGAAATACTAGATATGTGATCTAGCGAATGATATTCGCTGCGTTTCAGATGATGCAAGACCGCTCCTGCAGCAACGGCACCCGGACATCCTTTTTGTAGACCAAATCCACTTAAACTGTTGGTTTTGAAATGGCTCGTAAGCTGCTCAAACGTGTAATCTTTTTCCCAAGCCCACGAATCAATACCAAAAAGATAATACTCTTCCTCAAGTTTCTTCCGAAACTCTCGGTCCATGTCTCTTGGATGAATTACTTCTTTTGGTTTATAGGAGGAAAGAGCGGTCAGAAGTTCATCCTTTCCATGCTCCGCATAATAAAACGATCCTGTACTAATTTCAATAATTGCCAATCCCCAAATTCCTTTTTTGGCAGGATATAGCGATGCAAGATAATTGTGTTCTTTTCCTGAAAGCAATTCAGAATTCAAATTGATTCCAGGCGTAACCATATCCGTTACGCCACGTTTTACAAGTCCTTTGACTAGTTTTGGGTCTTCAAGTTGTTCTACTATGGCCACCCTATGGCCCGCTTTGACTAATTTGGGTAAATAGGTCTGGAGTGCATGATGCGGAAAGCCTGCTAAAGCAACTTCTGATGCCGAACCGTTAGAGCGCTTGGTCAATATTATATCTAGAGTTTTTGACGCTTTTTCGGCGTCGCTACCAAAGGTTTCATAGAAATCACCTACTCTAAATAATAGCATGGCTTCGGGATGCTTCGTTTTGATCTCGTCGTATTGACGCATCATTGGAGTCTGCTTCTTGCCCGATTTTTTAGCCATTTATCTATTTCTTTGTGGAATGCTAATGTAATTAGGTTCCTGCGGATGAGAAAACTTAGAAATAACGAATTAGGCAGATTATCGCCAGAAGAATTTGCTAAGGCAAGCAAAACCCCGTTGGTAGTCGTTTTAGATAATATTAGAAGCATGCATAATGTTGGCTCTATCTTTAGAACTGCTGATTGTTTCCGTGCGCAACACATCTATTTGTGTGGATTAACACCTGTACCGGGCCATCACGAGATAGAAAAAACTGCATTGGGAGCAACTCAAACAGTAAGCTGGTCCAAGGAAGATAGTACCGTGACCTGCCTTACGAATTTAAAATCCAAGGGATATAGAACAGTTGCATTAGAGCAAGCTGAAGGCAGTATTGATCTGCGAGAATATTCAGTTATAGGACCTACTGCGTTGGTTCTAGGACATGAAGTAATGGGTGTACAACAAGAAGTAATTGGCACTTGTGACGACGTCATTGAAATCAAACAATTCGGCACTAAGCACAGTTTGAACGTTAGCGTTAGCGCTGGAATGGCACTGTTTGAAATTCATAAAGGATTAACCAAGTAATGCGAATAAACTACTTGAGTTTAAAATCAACCCGACGGTTGATTTTATAATTATCGCTTAGTTTATCATTTTCTCCTATTGCCACAGTCTGCAATCGATTACCTTTAACATTAAACACTTCGTTCAGTGCTTTTTTAACTGCTTTTGCTCTTCTTAAAGCCAATGCCTTATTGTACGATTCGGAACCCACCGGGTCGCTATATCCGCGAATTACCATTGTTATTTTAGGATTCTCTTTAAGGTACCTGGCCACTGCAGTCAGGCTTTCATAAGATGATGTAGACAGTGTAGCGCTATTGAATTTAAAGTAGATGCTAGGCAAAAGTGCCGTTGAATTGTTCAAACTTCCGGAATTGGCAATTGTTTGCCCTTTAAAGTTGACTAAAGCGCCAGGGGGCGTATTTTTTTCTTTGTCTAAATGATCTGGAACACCATCCATATCAGAATCTCGCGGCATACCTGTCTCGTCTACATTTATACCTTTTGGTGTAAAGACATCACCGTCTTTGTAATTTGGAATACCGTCTCCATCTGAATCTAAGGCTACTCCGTTTCCAGCAACCGCTACACCTTTTGGCGTCTGATTATCCGCATCAAATAAATCGGCAACACCATCACCATCGCTATCGCCTGACATTGCATTTACTTGTTTATTGAGCCTAGCAACGTCCTCTTGCAACATCTTTATCTCTGCGCAAGAGGATACGATGAAAAGACAAATAACGGTGATAAGAATTTTTTTCACAGTTCGAAAATTTGATAGTCCAATAGTCTCTCAGCAAATTACTATTGTTATTATGTTAGTCAACCTTCTTTTACTAAAATCGAGAAATTTTCTACCTATTATTTAAATAATTCGATTGGGTACAACTTTATCATCACATTGCTCAAGCATAATATCCATGCTTAAGTTGAAGACTGGATGAATCCAATTTGGCCATAATTCTTGAAGCGGAATTAGTGCGAATTTTCGCAAGTGAAGTCTGGGATGAGGAACAATAAGCTCTTCAGAATTCATTACCACATTCTCAATGGCAAGAATATCGATGTCAATTGTACGATCGCTGTAGCCATCTTCTCCCCTGTAGCGTCCTAACTTTTTCTCTACATTCAGGCACTTAATGATGAAATCATTCGGGCTATTATCAAAGGTGCATTCGAGTGCCTGATTGTAAAACATCTCATTACTTTCATAGCCCCAAGAAGGCGTTTGATAAATAGCGCTCATGGATACAACTTTACAATCTTTGGCGAGTTCATAACGAGCCCTCTCGAGATTACCGTTTTTATCTCCTAAATTCGTACCCAATAAGATTATACCTCTGTACATGAAATCCTTTTTTACCACATTTCTTGCTGTCCTTACAGCATTTATCACTTTGAGTTTTTTAAGCGTCCTGCTCTTATTCGGACTAGCAGCCTCTTCTAATGACGGCGAACCAAAGATAAAAGAGAACTCCTTGCTAAAAATCAACTTAAGCGGTGAATTAGTTGAACGGACCAGCGAAGATCCTTTCGCGGAACTCAATGCTGAACTATTGGGTCAGGACATCAGTGCTCTTGGGCTCAATGACTTAATGCTTGGACTTAAAAAAGCGGCAGAAGATGATAACATTGAAGGAATACTATTGGAGCATGGCGCTTTTGTAACCGGTTACGGAATGCTTGAAGAATTAGGTGAGTACTTCATAGAATTCAAAAAAAGCGGGAAACCTATTTACTCTTATGGGGAATATTATACTCAAAAAGGAGCCTATTTGGCGGCGCTCAGCGATACCGCAATACTTCATCCTGGTGGAATTATGGACATCCGAGGCATTGGTATTTCTAGCACCTACTACAAGGATTTTTTTGACAAATTCGGTATAGAACCTTTAGTCGTTAGAGGTACAGGTAATGACTTTAAAAGCGCTGTAGAACCGTATATAGCTTCTGAGATGAGTAAAGAAAATAGACTACAACTCTCTAACCTCACTTCACAGTTTTGGCAATTTATTGCGGATGCTTTTGAAAATGAAAAAAACATTCCGCGTGCAACTTTAGATTCTTGCGCTAACAATTGGGTAGGAATGGATGCGGATAAGGCTATGGAAGTTGGATTGGTAGAACAACTAGGATATAGAGAAGATGTTTTTAAAAAATTGGAAGACAGGTACGAATTGGTCAACTGGAAAGACTATGCGTCAACTTTATCCAAAGGAAGTTCGCGGGATAGGATAGCTGTTATATATGCGAATGGAACCATTGGAAACGGGACCGGTGGAGAAAATAGCATTGGTACTAGAAATATTATAAAGGCTTTGGAAAAAGCATCAGATAACGAAAGGGTAAAGGCAATTGTATTGCGCGTAAACAGTCCTGGTGGAAGTGCTTTAACCTCTGATATGATTCATCATGCCATTGATAAAGTTGAAAAACCGATCATCGTAAGTCAAGCAAATTATGCTGCATCAGGAGGCTATTATATTAGTTGTAATGCAGACGCAATATTTACCAACAGCACAACTATTACCGGAAGTATTGGAATCTTTTTAAATCTATTTACTGCTGAACAATTAATGTCAGAGACCCTTGGTCTTCATGTGGAAGAAGTCACCACTCACCCCTTGGCCAACTTCCCAAATCTTTACCATCACCCAAATGAAAGTGAATATGCTATTCTCCAGAAAATGATTGACAAGGGCTATGACGACTTTACAGGAAAGGTTGCTGCAGGACGAAATATGGAAATGGATTACTTATTACCACTTTGCGGTGGAAGAGTGTGGACTGGAACAGATGCAGTAGATAATGCACTCGCAGATTATGAAGGCAACTTAAGCGATGCCATTGCCTTTGCCGCGGGTGAGGCTGGTTTGGAAGAGTATCGCTTGTATGAACTTCCATCTCAAAAAACAGGCATAGAAAAATACCTTGAGTCATTCGGGAGTATTGCCTCTGGCTCGTGGCTTAAATCTAATTCACTGTTAGAGCCGCTGTCAAACGACCCGGTAATAAATGATCTTTTAGAAGTAGGGAGCAACCCAGGAATACAAGCTAAATTGAATCCTCTCTTTAGAAATTTATAATGGCCCAAAACAGACAAGCAGCAGAGCGACTTTACTATATCCTAGGTGCATTGTTCATTACCGCACTTATTACTTGTAATCTCATTGCCAATAAGTTTGTCAGTATTGATTTAGGGTTCAAAGTTTTTGTCATAAGCGCAGGGGTCTTACCGTATCCTATTACGTTTCTAATAACAGATATTTTGAGCGAATTGTATGGTCAAAAAAGAACAACGCAGGTGGTGCTAGCAGGTCTCGTTGCCAGTGTTTTTGTGCTTTTCATTTTGTGGTTAGGAGCACAATTCCCTTCTATTGATGGCTCGATAGTAGATGACGCTATGTACAACGCTGTATTTCAAAATGCTTGGCGTGTCATAGCAGCATCCATGCTGGCTTATCTTTTTGCGCAATTAATTGATGTGCGTTTATTCCATTTTTGGAAAAAGTTGACTAACGGGAAAAAACTTTGGGTTCGGAACAACTTTTCCACCATTCTATCTCAAGGAGTGGATACCACTATGGTTGTAGTAGTCCTTTTTGCAGGAGTTGAAAGCTGGTCCACCATGGGGGGATATATTGCGGATGGCTGGCTATTTAAAATCATCTTTGCAGCCTTTGACACCATTATCATTTACCTGATTATGTTCTGGGCAAGACGCTATTTTAAACTAAGTGTAGGAGAAGAGATACGCCTTTAAGTTATTTTCATCTTGACCATAAACCCACTGTGGGACCGGATATTGAAGACGCCATTTTCCGTGATTATATATTGCCCTCGTATACCCCATAATTCGCCTTGAATCCGGTCATCTGGGGCCTTCAAATTCATACTCTTCACTTTCTTAATTTGATGCTTAATGGGATAGTTAAAATGCCATTCTACGGAATCTTTGAAAATGAATTGCTTCAGATGTTCAGGTAACAAGGACTTGGCAGTTTCTATGGACTCCATCAAGTCTTCATCTGTTGAATCATCCTTAAGCATTGCTTGCCAAGAAGTTTTATCCACGTATTGGTTTTTCAAGGCAACTTCAGCTTCACCTGCGATGTATCGATTGGGAACTTCTAACAATATGGCAGCACTTTTAGCCCCTTGGTCCATCCATCGAAAGGGCATCTGTGTATTCCTTGTTACCCCAACTTTAATTCTATCGGTCTTGGCTAAATACACATAATGAGGTTGTAGCTGAAGGCGCTTTTCAAATTCTAAATCTCTTTCCTCAATACCCAAATGCGCCTGACTTAATTCAGGCTTCATTATAGTTAGTGATGCCTCTGGTTTGGTAAAAAAACACTCCCTACAGAAGTTTTGACGATACACCTCTGAAACCAAATGACCACAAAAGCACGTATGATTACCATTGAAAGAAATCTCAATATTCCTCCCAATTAACGCATTCATGAAGAGTAAATCGTCCCCTAATCGCAAAGTATAGCGGATTTCTTCGCCGTAATAAGTAGACATTTTACGTAACGGTCCTTCCAATTGCATTTTCAGTTATTTTAGTGGTAACTAACCGTGAAGTTAAATCCAAAACGCTAAATCCGCCATTAAACAGTGTTTTATTCACTCGTAAACAAGATTCTTCAATCAACGCTACGCAAATACGTAGAAAGGTTATTCGATTTGAATGAGCGGCCTATTCAAACGCAAGAAGAAATTCTGTTAGATTTTATTTCTAAAGCCAAGAATACCGCATTTGGCCGGCTTCATCACTTTGATTCCATTCATGATTACAAGGATTATGTTTCTAAAGTTCCCTTACATGAATACGGAGACTTAAAACCCTACATTAATCAAATGAGGCATGGTGAGAAAGATATTTTGTGGCCTGGAAAAGTGGAGTGGTATGCGAAAAGCTCAGGCACTTCTAGCGGCGTTTCTAAGTTTATTCCGGTGCCCAAGGAAAGTTTAGAGGGTGCCCATATGAATGGTGGGAAAATTGAATTGGCTCTTTATTTTAATCACAATCCCGATTCTAAATTATTTGAAGGGCTTGGGCTGCGTCTTGGCGGTTCCACCGATTTGGAATCTCACGGGAAAAGTCATTCAGGCGATCTCAGTGCTATACTTATTCAGAATATGCCAATGTGGGCGGAATTCAGAAGTGCGCCAAGCAACAACACGGCATTAATGAGTAACTGGGAGCAGAAAATTGATGCCATTCTAGATGAAGTGATTAGTCAAAATATTACTTCATTCTGGGGGGTCAGTAGCTGGTTCTTGGTTCTTTTTAATAAAGTGATCGAACGTACCGGAGCTTCCAACCTTCTTGAAGTTTGGCCTAATCTGGAATTGTTTGCACATGGAGGGGTAAATTTTGCCCCATACAAGGAGCAATTCAAAGCCCTAATGCCCGGTGATCAAGTTACTTTCATGGAGAATTACAATGCTTCTGAAGGATTTTTTGCCGTTCAAGATAATCCTGATTTTGATGGATTGCTTCTTCTCACCTGCTGCGGTACATTTTACGAATTTATACCCATGGATGAATTCCAAGGTAAGGACAGTCAAACCATTACTTTGGGCGATGTTGAGCTAAACCGAGAATATGCTGTGGTAATTTCCACAAATGGAGGTCTCTGGCGTTACTTGCTCGGTGATACTATACGGTTTGTTTCTCTTAAACCTTTCAGAATAAAAGTTACTGGTAGAACTACTCATTTTATTAATGCCTTTGGGGAAGAGGTTATTGTTTCCAATGCGGAAGAGGCGCTTTCCAAGGCATGTACCATTCATAAATGCAGTGTTAGAGACTTTCACGCAGCACCAGTTTACATGCAATCAAAGAAAAGCGGAGCCCATCAATGGTTGATTGAATTTGAAAAACCACCAAAGAATTTAAATCTATTTTCAAGTGACTTGGATATCATGCTTCAGCAACTGAATTCAGATTATGCGGCAAAGAGAAAAGGTGATATAGTACTTGGTCCTCCTCAGATAAGTCAAGTAAATTCAGGACTTTTTCACACTTGGCTGAAAAACAGGAACAAACTCGGTGGTCAAAACAAAATCCCTAGGCTGAGTAATAAAAGAACCTTAATCTCAGAGTTTATGGAGCTAAACGAAGCTCTTCATATTGCTCAAGAACGGCAGTCCAAAGATTAATTCTATTCTGAAGTGCGATTTTTGAACTTGCAATGGCTTTATCCCATAAATCAGGAGAATTGCCGCATAATTCAACAACCATTCTTTCTGAAAGCGCTCCGTGTACGTCGCCGTCAACCTCAATATGACGCTCCAAATAATATGTGAACAGCCCTAATTCAGAGGGGAACTTTTCTTTCAGGTTTCTTACAATCTCAATAAACATATCTGGTATGAGATCTTCTCTTCCGAAAGTAAAAACTGCTGCCATTTCTGAGGGAATATTTCTTTCAACAACCTCAAGAGTCTCAAGTACAAATTGCTTTGCTCCCTCTGATGCTCGGCTTTGACGCAAGGCCAATTTAGCATCCACTCCATTTTCGAGGTCTTGTATAAAAGAACGTATTGGCAGCGTGTTGGCCCCAGCTTCATCCATTGCTTGAATATATAATTCAAAATGACTCACGGCTTGACCGTTTTGATCTAAATCACTCTCCTCTCCAAAAACAATCTCGTTGATAAGACGTCGTACTTCTGGATTTCCCTTGGGAATCCAATACGGACCAATTGATGTACAAGCCCTCTGGAGACCTTTAAGCAGCACCATGAAATCCCACACAGCCCAAACGTGATTTTCCATGAAAACATGCACTTTTTCAAGGTCATCTATCCATGAAAATGCTTGGTGTTTTAAAAGTTCTTGGCGGGCGGGTAGGATTTGCGATTTTACGAATTCAATTTTCATCGTTCCTTGATGCACTTTTTATTACTTTGCAGTTACAAAAATACAACTCATGCATTTAGCAATCGCAGGAAATATTGGTTCAGGTAAGACGACATTAACCGGACTTTTAGCAAAACATTACAATTATGAAGCTCAATACGAGGATGTAGATGACAATCCATACCTCGACGACTTTTACGAAGAAATGCAACGCTGGAGTTTTAATCTTCAAATCTATTTTTTACGTTCTCGATTTGAACAAGTTATTCGTGTTAGAGAAGAAAACTTGGATGTAATACAAGACAGAACCATTTACGAGGACGCCAACATTTTTGCGCCAAACCTTCATGCTATGGGATTAATGACCGCGCGCGATTACAATAGTTACAGCGGTTTATTCGAGCTCATGGAAAGAAACCTGCAAGCTCCAGATCTCCTCATTTATCTACGAGCATCCGTTCCTACTTTGGTTGACCACATTCAAAAGAGAGGACGAGAATATGAGAATAGCATTAGAATTGATTATTTGCGCCGTCTAAACGAACGGTACGAAGCATGGATTAATACCTACGACAAGGGTAAAGTACTTATTATCAATGTGGACAAAAACAAGTTCCCAGAAAACCCTGAAGATTTAGGTGAAATTATTCAGCAGATTGATTCAGAGTTAAACGGCCTGTTCTAATGCATTGAGAATATTTTCAGAAGCTCCTTGTTGATCGAGAACCCATTTCTGAGCTTCTTTTCCTTTTTCTATCAAAAGACCTTCTCCAGCCTCTTCCAAGTAATCAATCCAATCTTGTTTGGAACGCGATGACCTCAAGTACCCTTTTTGAATTAGAGATTGATTTTCAGATACCTTTTTCCAGTGAGGACCGGTAATAACCACTTTACCCTGCACAGTCGCCTCCAAAACATTATGTGTTGCCTTTCCAAATCCACCACCAACAATTATAGCATCGGCCAAGCTATATAAAGAACTTAGCACGCCAAATTCGGTAATCATAAGTAAATCTGTTTCTTGGGGTACATCCTGTTCTTTCAGCGCCTGCAACTTTGGAAACAAACTGCTTTGTTTTTGCCCATCTTCAGGTTTGTGCGGAACTACCCAAATCGAAAAGGCAGAACAATCCAATTGTGATAGGAACTTAATATCCTGATTGTGCGCACTTCCTACCAATAAAATAGGTTTAGTTTGCGCCATTTTCCAATTCAAGTAGCGCTTTGGTACTGGTACGTTTATGAGCTGCGCTGCATAATCGTACTTGGGATTACCTAATACGGCAGACTGTATTCCTGCTCGGTTAAGTGTTGCTGCATCCTCTTGGTTCACGACGCCCCAAGAATGAATTGCAGAAATAACATTCTTTCTAATCAACGGTAGCCATTTACTTAAATACCACGGCCTACTAGAGGCGCTCATCGCTACCAATACCAAGGGGATACGGCGCTTTCTCAAGGCATTCAAGTGATTTGGCCAAATATCATAGCGAATAAATAACGCGACTTTAGGACGACAATACGCAAGCCAAGCCTCAGCCTCTGAATTTGTATCTACCGGTAAATAATGGACTTTAGCCCGAGAGTAATTCTTCCTGGGTTCGTAGCCGGAAGGACTAAAAAAAGTTAACACTGCATTCCAATCTGAATGTTGCTCTAAAAATTTTTCCAATACCGGGCGCCCCATTTCAAATTCTCCAAGAGAAGCACAATGCATCCAAATTACCTTTCCTTTGATAGGTGCAGCAGATTTCCAACCTCTGTCCGATTCTACCTTCTTAATCCAACTGTTTTTTGAAGCTAACACCCTCCATAAAGGAAAGAAAATTGCAGAAATTAATGGGTAAATAAGCATCAATCGATCAGATAAAAACTCTCTTGCTTTCTATACAATGGAATATACCAAGTGAGGGCTCCCCCAAAGAATAAGTCAAACTTTATACTCGTATCTGGCTCTGCTGTATCAATTATAAAACCACGAACATTTCTGCTTGCACCAGTATTAACAGTTAAAGTAGCAGCCCAATTTACCCGCTCATTGTTATCTAAATGTAGGTATCGAAACGAGGTATTCAGGTAAGCGCCAATGTGTAAACGATCATATCCCTCCAAAAAGGGACTTTGCAGCTGTGGAAGTGTACCTCTTTGATCCCTTAATCCAATTTTATGTTGTCCTATTCCAAATCCTTCAAGAAGCAACCAGCCCGAATTAGGATTGTACCTACTGCGAACTAGTTTTCCATAATGAAACATGATTTGTCCACCACTCATTCCGGCTTGTATGGTGGCGAATTCACCGTTAACCCCTAAAAAATTCCCGTTTACGTCTGTAAGGTTGGAAAAAATGTCACCAACATCTTTAACGGCATTTCCATAATGTGCCTTGAATGAAGCTCCTACAAATTGACCGTTTTTATTCTTCACGAGGTATTCTACTTCTGCTGACGAGAAAAATCGATAATTCAGCGCCATATCTCCCATGGGCTGATAGGCCCCTAAACTAAGTCCATATAACTGAGCAGAACGGGCACTATCCCTTGTAGTGATTTGAGATTTCATCAAATAGAAGCTAAGGAATAGCAGCAGGGTCAATAGCTTTTTAGAAGAAATGAGCATAGGATTCATTCAGTCTGCAATTTACGTTATAGACATCATCTCCAATAATGTATTTTAGCAATCTCAATTAATCGGAGTGAATCCACGCATATGAAAATCACAGTAATTGGTACTGGCTATGTAGGTTTAGTAACGGGCGCATGT
>JAYOSU010000036.1:17198-19163 GCA_038139395.1 Cryomorphaceae bacterium | reverse complement strand
GTGTGCCAATCTTTACGGTCCAATTCCTTCGTATCACGAACCACCTCGCCAAACTTCAAAGGGATCAACCAATCTCCGCCTTGCTGGCCGTTTCTCGCCGTATATAATCTGATCCATGCACGTTCCCATTCCTCGGCATCTGCAGGAATCGCAATGCTTAGTCCGTCCTCATCGCGTACAACGTCAATCACACGGTTGTTGAAGAATGCTAAAACTTCTTGGTCTTCCGGGATGCTCGAAAATCGTAGGGTGCCTTCGTGCACGAATTGGAAATCAATGGCTACAGGGGCTTCACCGCCGCCGCCTTCTACGGTCAAAACATTGTTGAAGCTTCCAAACCCATTGGGCACGGTTACTTCATTCGAAGGGTCCAATACTTCTTCGCCGTTCACGACGAGTTTGTAAGCATATTCACCGGGCGCAAGTACTAGCGGTGCTTCCCAGGCGTTGCCGGTCCATTTCAAGAAAGTGGCATCGCTGTTCCAAGCGTTAAATACACCTTTGACCTTCACCTCTTCTCCTTCGAAACCAGGAATGCTCAAGGTGATGGCGCGCTTGGCGCCTCTAAAGAAGGGGACATCCACGCCCGAGCGATGTCCCGTTATATGTACTACGTTCAGTTCATGCTCGAGTGAGCCGGACATCACTCCATGGCTGTAGTTTATACCCGCTGGCAATTCGTAATCACCAAGGATGTAGTCTTGACGGACAAAATCACTCTGTGTACCGTGATGAATGTGAGGCGTAGCCAGATCTGAGGCCTGCATGCGTTTAGGAGCGGGTTTTTCCTTTGTGCATGTCCCAAGAACAGCTCCGATTAGCACTACTGTGATTAGTTTCTTCATGGTTTTCAGTCTAAAAAGAAGCTAAAGTCTGTTTTTGAAAAGAGTCTATTACTTAAACGTGAATTGCGGCAGTTGTGACTTTTTCTCCTGCACCAACATTATACATTTCGCCGTCGATAAAGATTTTTGCGGACCCTCCATTTATATTTTCTATGCTTATTCCTTCATTTGTCAAATTTGCCTTAAGCGTAGCACCTCTCCAAAGAATGGAAAAAGTCAACCCCTTCCATTGTTTAGGGAGTTTAGGGGTGAAGTGTAATTCCTCGTTCCTAATTTTCATCCCACCGAACCCGTGTACTACAGACATCCAGGTTCCTGCCATTGAGGTGATATGTAGTCCTTCATGTACTTCAAGGTTGTAGTCATCAATGTCTAAACGAGAAGTCCTTAAATACATTTCGTACGCTTTATCAGGGTAGTCAATCTGTGCGGCGAGGATAGCATGTACACAGGGGCTTAATGAGCTTTCGTGGACAGTCTTTGGTTCGTAAAAATCAAAGTTGCGTTTCACTTCCTCCTCCTCGTAGAGGTGGTTTAAGAAGTAGTACCCCTGAAGCACATCTGCTTGTTTAATGAATACGGAACGTAAAATCCGATCCCAACTCCAATGCTGATTAATGGGCCTTTCTTTGGGGTTGAGGTCGTTTGTCGTCAGTTGTTCCTTGTCTAAGAAGCCGTCTTGCTGCAATACAATCCCTAGCTTTTCGCTCTTTGGATAGTACATCTTTGCAATAATATCCTTCCATTTGGCAAATTCAGCACTCGTATCCAACGAAGTTTTGATCATAATCGCATTTAGCGCATCTGCAGCGTTTTCATTCAACCAGTTATAAGCTTCCATGGTCCATTCTAGGGTCCATGACGCCATACGGTTTGTATACCAATTGTTGTTGATGTTGTTTTCGTATTCGTTTGGTCCGGTCACACCGAGCATGACATAGGCTTCTTTTTGCTGCGACCAATTCACGCGTTGCGACCAGAACCTACTTATACCAAGCAGTACTTCAAACCCACCTTCCGCCAAGTAAGCCCAATCTTTGGTGTGACGGATGTAATCAAATATTCCATAGGCGATTGCCGCATTGCGATGAATTTCCTCAAAAGTTATTTCCCACTCATT
>JAYOSU010000036.1:15231-17098 GCA_038139395.1 Cryomorphaceae bacterium | reverse complement strand
CGTGGAATTTTCGACCAATTGCGTGGCTCCATGATTCATGCTAGAAAGCAAGGAGACCGTTTTCTCAAGCCTTAATTCTTGTCCTTTAGAAACAGTTAACCGAATTGTTTCGCTTGCCCAAAGTTTCCGTAAATCCGAAACCGATTCCCAATCTTGAAGAACATCATTCTTATATAGTGTATTGCACATGGCTACACTTACCTCAAACGCGGTCTTTTTAGTCTTGGCATGTATATATTTTGCGTTGTTTGAACTGCCAAAGGAAGCGTGTTCCCAGAAGAACTCGTTGTAATTACTGTCTTCGTTGGTAACATGAAAATCAAGGTAAGAACACAATTCTATTTCACCAGAAAAATTCAAAGGAGTCACACGGTAAGAAACAGCGCCAACTTCGTCTTGAACAATACTCGTAAAGCGTTCTGCATGAACGGCCAAAATTTTACCAGAAGGGAGAGTCGCCTCAAAAGAGCGCTTTAGCAACCCGCTTTTCATGTCTAATTCTCGGTAAAAGTTGTTCACGGCAACTGCAGTATTCAGGTCCAGTTCCTCTTCTCCAACTTTGATTTTGACACCAATCCAATTGCAAGAGTTTAAAACCTTAGCGAAATACTCAGGATAGCCATTCTTCCACCAGCCTACCCGGGTTTTGTCGGGGTAATAAACCCCTGCTATATATGAGCCTTGTAAGCTTTTACCAGTGTAGGTTTCTTCAAAATTGGCGCGTTGGCCCATTCGGCCGTTGCCAATGGAAAACAAACTTTCACTCTTTGGGTGATTTTCCGCATTCCAACCGCGTTCAATAATCTTCCAAGGGTGTGCCTCAGTATATTTGTTTAGCATTCTTCGAATTCAATTTTTAAAAGTGAGCCAACAAATACTCTGGAGTAGTTTCGCCCAATGACTCAAAGTGAAGGTTTGCTTTAAGGGTTTCGGCATTACCAATGCCCACGCTTGCCATTCCACCTTGTTTTGCAGCTTGAACACCCGCAATCGAGTCTTCAAAAACCAAACATTCTGACGGTTCTAATCCTAGAGCTTCTGCTCCTTTCAAAAATACCTCTGGATGAGGTTTGCCGTTTATCACATTATTCCCATCTATTACCGCGCTGAATAATTCAGTTACACCTAATTTATCTAAAACCATTGGTGCGTTTTTGGAGGCACTTCCCAAAGCGATTAAAATTCCCTTGGCGTGGCTGCGACGTAAAAAGTCAATTGCTCCAGGCAATGCGTCATTAGGTCCTAAACCGCTTACGAGATCTAGGTACCATTGGTTTTTTTGGACTTGTAACTCTTGAAATTTATGGTCGTTCACCTCTGCTGAGGTCCACTCAATAATTTTCTTTAATGAGTCGACCCTGCTAATGCCCTTGAGTAGTTCATTCTGCGCTTCTGTAAAATCTCCTCCTAGTTTTTGGGCAACCTTACGCCAAGCGTGAAAATGAAAAACGGCGGTATCTACAATAACGCCGTCTAAATCAAACAGGAATCCTTTAATCATGTGGTTGGCTTATACTTTATATGCTTCGAGCACCTTAAGGTACTCTAAATGGTATTTTATTAAACCGTCTACAGGCTTGCGCATAATTTGCCCTAGTTTCATGTTCCGCTCGGTCAGAACTTCTTCCAATATTTCGTGAAAAATTGCACCAACACTTCCCACAAAATGAACAGGAACTAGCTCACAATTGCTAAAACAAGCAATGTGAATATCAGCAAATTTCTCAAACCCTTCACGTACAATTTTCTTAACATAGGGATGTTCCATGTGTTTACCTGCAAATCTGCTAAAGGATGCTAAGTACACATTGGCGTTAGGCTTGTTGTAAACACTGGTAATAATTTCGTCTTTATCTAGCTGATAGGT
>JAYOSU010000036.1:0-15131 GCA_038139395.1 Cryomorphaceae bacterium | reverse complement strand
GGCAAGACCATTTGAAGCCCATCTTTTATGATGTCCTTTAGACTTTCGGAGGAGGCTCCAGCTCCGTAGAAGTATACAAACTCAATAGTCTCACCAACAGCTTTGAACGCAGCGTTATCACTTAGCTCTTCGTAAATAAAAGTTGCTGAGTGAAAGTATGGGTTGAAACCCATGGTTGAGAATCGCTTGTATTCAGAACCGTCTGAATTGAGGACAACCCAGTCGCATTTCGTAGAACCACTTTCAGCAATTAGTATCATAGCGAGTAAATAAAACTCCCAAGTCCATCGGTCTTGGGAGCATTAAAATAATATATTAAGCAAGGCGCTCTACCAAGTTAGCCAATCGGGCAGAGTATCCAGCTTCATTGTCGTACCATCCTAGAACCTTAACCAGCTTTCCTTTTGCTGAGGTAACCCCTGCATCAAAAATACAACTGTGCTTATCTCCCACAATATCTGAACTTACAATAGGGTCTTCAGTGTAGCAAAGGATATTTTTTAACGGCCCTTCAGCAGCCTCTTTCATTGCGGCATTGATTTCTTCCGCCGTAGCTTCCGTTTTTAACTGAACCGTTAAATCTGTTGCAGAACCTGTTATGGTTGGAACACGCATGGCGTAACCGTCTAATTTCCCTTTAAGTTGAGGTAATACAAGTGCCACTGCTTTTGCTGCACCTGTAGAAGTTGGTATCATGTTCACGGCTGCGGCACGAGCACGTCGCTTGTCCGAATGTGGAGCATCTTGTATGCGCTGATCAGAAGTGTATGCATGAATGGTACACATAAATCCGCTTTCAATGCCAAATTTCTCATCCAATACCTTGGCCATAGGAGAAAGACAATTGGTGGTACAAGAGGCATTACTTACCATGGTGTCTTCTGCAGTCAATTCATCATCATTCACCCCTAGGACAATCGTTTTGATATTCCCAGAGGCAGGGGCGCTAAGCGCCACTTTTTTTGCGCCTGCTTTGATGTGTTTGCCCATCCCTTCTGCATCGCGGAAAAATCCAGTTGATTCAATTACTACATCAACTCCTAATTCACCCCAAGGCAATGTTTCCGGATCACGTTGCGCGTAAACGGTTATTTCCTTGCCGTTTACAATTAAAGAAGATTCAGTGTGAGATACTGTGCCGTTGAAACGACCATGTGCACTGTCGTATTTCAATAAGTGAGCCAGCATATCTGTGGCAGTTAAATCATTGATTGCAACGATTTCCACATTATCACTTTCAATCAAGTTTCTAAATGTCAAACGACCGATGCGGCCAAAGCCATTGATTGCAATTTTACTCATAATCTGATGTGTTGTTAGGTTGCTAGTATTCTAGCGATAGTTAGCATTTCTTCGTCTAAATCGGTGGTCTTTGAAATCGCTTCTGATAAAGGTGTGTAAACTACTTTTTGATTGATCATACCGGTCATCACCTTGGCTTTGCCTTCGAGCAAACCAACAACTGCTCTATAGCCAAGAATAGAGGCCAGAACCCTGTCGTTTGTTGACGGAGATCCTCCGCGTTGTGTATGACCAAGGTTGGTTACTTTGACATCAATACTTGGGAATTCTTTTTTTACTGCCTCCGCAATTTCAAAAATTCCTCCAAGGTGGTTGCCTTCAGCAACCATGACAATGTTTGAGGTTTTACGTTTTGCTTGTGCTTTTCTAAGGTCATCAAACAAATCTTTGTAGGTGCTTTTTCTTTCAGGTAGAATGATACTTAACGCTCCAGTGGCCAATCCTGTAGAAGCCGCAATATAGCCGGTATCCCTTCCCATGACTTCAACAAAAAACAAGCGGTTGTGAGAAGAGGCGGTATCTCTAATCTTATCTACGCTCTCAATTACCGTATTGGTTGCGGTGTCATAACCAATGGTATAATCTGTTCCATACAGGTCGTTGTCTATGGTTCCTGGCACACCCATTACACGGATTCCGTGTTCTTCAGCAAGTTTCAGCGCGCCGGTAAAAGAACCGTCTCCGCCAATAACCACTAAAGCATCAATGTTGCGCTTCTTCAAATTTGAGGCTGCTTTAGCTCTTCCTTCAGCTGTTCTGAATTCTTGACTTCGCGCGCTCTTTAAAAAGGTGCCGCCTTGTGCAAGGATGTGTTTTACGCTTTGAGTGGTGAGTTCAATGATATCATCTTCAATCATTCCTTCATAACCTCTGTAGGCACCAAAGACCTTTTTTTTATGATATAAAGCAGTTCTTGTTACCGCGCGTATTGCGGCGTTCATTCCAGGGGCGTCGCCGCCAGAAGTAAGTACTACAATGTTATTAATATCATCCATAATAAGCGCAAAGATAAGAACTAAGTGTAAATAATACACTTATTAAAAATTTACTGCTTATATTCAAGGACACAAAAAGTAAGTTTACCAATTATTCACATCATGAGTGATTTAAACGACATTAACCCTAATATCAGTGTTGATTGCGTAATTTTTGGTTTTGACGGCGAGCGCTTAAAGGTGCTTTTGATTGAAGAAAAGGACATTGGACAAGGTGTTCTTAAGCAGAGGCTGCCTGGTGATTTAATCCATCAAGGTGAAAGTTTAGATGACGCTGCTGACCGAGTATTATGGGAATTAGCCAGTTTACGTGACGTTCATTTAAAGCAGTTTCACACATTTGGTAACCCGCAACGGGTTAATGCTGAAAAAGATCGTAAATGGCTAGAGCTTTATCGCTCAAACCCCAAGGAAAGGGTGATTACTGTAGCCTACTATGCTTTGGTGAAAATGGCAGATTTTGTGCCAAACCCTGCTAGTTTCGCCGGTGAAGCACTTTGGGTAGAAATTACCGAAATACCTGAATTGGCATTTGATCATAATGAAATTGTAGATGTTGCTTTGATGAAGCTTCAACGCCATTTTGAATTGAATAAAACAGCTTACGAACTTCTACCTCCCAAATTCACTTTAAATCAGCTTCAGCAACTACACGAGGCAATTACACAGGAAGAATTAGACAAAAGAAATTTTCGCAAAAAAATTGTTCGCGAAAAAGTGATAGAGGCAACAGAGGAAAAACAGAAAGGGGTTCTTCATAAACCAGCGCGTTTGTACAAGGTTAAGTCAATAGATAGCCTATTGTAGCAAGATTGCCTTCTTGTTATGATAAATGTTGGGCATATTCAGTTAATACAGCCGTTTTACTTGTTTCCGTGTAACAAGTGTATTCTATACATTTGAATAGAACAATTCTTAACATAAACGCATGAAACAGTTTTCTCGTTTTCTTGTCACTATTTCGTTTTTGACTGGCGGCATATTGCACGCCCAATCTATTTCGGGAACAATAGTGGATGAATACAACGAACCACTACCGTCTGTCTCTATTTCCACACAAGATGGCATTGCTACATCTACTAATTTTAATGGTCAATATACCTTGTCATTAAAACCTGGAAAGCATGTCCTAACCTATACGTTCATAGGTTATCAAACGGTAAACAAGGAGGTAGATGTCAAGGGTAAAATGGTGGTCAACCTAATTATGAAGCCATCACTGAATCAGCTAAATGAAGTAGTGGTGGTAGGATATGGTGTTGCACGGAAACGCGATCTAACGGGTTCAGTAGTGTCCATAAAATCCAAAGAGTTAACGGATATACCCACGCCGTCATTTGAAAACGCTATTCAAGGTAAAGCGGCCGGTGTTCAGGTGATTACGGGTTCTGGTATTGCCGGTTCTGGTTCCATGGTACGGGTTCGGGGAGTCGCGTCTATTAGTGCCGGTGGTGATCCCCTTTACGTTGTAGATGGAATTCCAATTACGCAGGATTACTTTTTAAACGGAAATCGTGGTGGTTTCAACACAAATCCACTAGCCACAATTAATCCAAACGATATAGAGTCTGTTGAAATACTTAAAGATGCAGCAGCAACAGGTATTTATGGATCACGCGGTTCAAACGGGGTTGTATTAATTACAACGAAAAGAGGTAAAAGCAAAGCGTTAACCTACAACTTTTCATCTAGAGTGGGTTTTTCAAACCCAACAGCATTGCCTAATATGATGAATAAAGAGGAGTACTTGCAAATGTATGAGGAAGCGTGGGTGAATGACGGAAATGTTGGTGTACCAGAACTTCCCGGAAACAGAATGAGCTGGTCAGAAGCGCAAGCATATGATGGAACAGATTGGATACAAGAAACCATTCGTCAAGGGGTGAAACACGGTTATGATTTTTCTGCATCGCGCGGTTTCAAGGGGGGCAACTTTTATGCAGGCCTTTCTTACAACGATAACCACAGTTATTTAGCCGGAAATTCTTATGAGCGCCTATCAGGACGTATAAATGCAGATTTTGATATCTCCAAGCGATTTAAACTTGGCTTAAGCACTTCCCTCTCCCGCGGTATAAATAATAGAATTGATGCTGCATGGTCAGGAGGTTTTGGAGAAGCAATGTCAAAGGCACTTCCAATTTATCCTATTTATTATGAAAGCGATGAATTCGATGATGACGGGAATTTAGTTGCAAATGCTGGAGACTATTGGCTTAAAGGAGGGATTAATTTAAACCCAGTAGCCCAGCGTGACTTAAAAGATTGGACAGCCTTAGAGGATCGCTCAATAAATAATGTCACTATGAATTACAAGCTTAGTGACGCTTGGACTATTCGCGGTCAAGGCGCGTTTGATTACATGCACTTTGAGGATCACATATGGGAAAAACCAGGATATGACCCTACCTATAAAGATGCCGATGGAAACTTTTTAGGTCGTGCAAATATGTATACTTATGATGTATACAATACTTCAGGAAACGCAACGGCAAACTACATTAAAGACTTTGGAGAAAACCATCATATAAATTGGTTAATAGGCTCCGAATATCAATACAACAGAATCAAACGTTGGGACGGTTATTATGATAGTGAGGCGGTAGGTCAGATAAGAGAAACAGGACAATGGGTAAATGATCCGTTGAGTTATTTGGAAGAGTATGCTTTCGCTTCGGCCTTTACGCGCTTGAACTATAATTTTAAGGGCAAGTATTATGCGGAGGCTTTGATTCGTCGCGACGGCTCTTCTAAATTCGGCCCTAATAATAAGTACGGTAATTTCCCTGCTGCATCCGTCGGATGGGTGATGTCTGATGAGGAATTTTTGGACAGGCTTAACGCAATAAACTTTCTGAAATTGAAAGCTTCCGTTGGTAAGAACGGTAATTCGGCGATTCCATCTTATCAATGGTTCGGCTACTATAATGTGGCAAACAACGGTTATGCTGGTGAGACGTATCGCTACCCAGTTATCCGTGAAAACGCCAATCTACGGTGGGAAACCTCTACTACTTATGATGTTGCCCTTGAATACGGACTGTTAAATGATCGAATTTCTGGTGAACTAGCGTGGTACAGAAAACAAACGAATGATATGTTGTTAAACGTTGCTCTACAGGGGTCTACAGGTTTTGGCTCTTGGTGGGACAATGTTGGTAGCGTCTATAATACAGGGGTAGAATTTGCAATTAAGTCGAGAAACGTTGTTACTGATAATTTTACTTGGACTACAGATTTCAATATTGCACGCAACTATAACGAGATTACTTCTATTGGAGAATATTCTCCTGATGCCGTAAGCGGTGGTACAAACGATACCCGCGTGGTCGTTGGGATGCCAATTGGCACGAATTACTTGGTACAATTCTCCCACGTTGATCCACAGAACGGATTACCCGTTTATTTGGACAAGGAAGGAAATGAAACATACACTTGGGACCTTCAAAATCGCGTCGCTGTGGGTAATGTCATGCCAGATGCGATTGGAGGGCTTACCAATACATTTAACTTCAAGAACTGGGAATTTGGATTCATGTGGGTGTTCACTATTGGTGGCGACATTTATGACAGTTCGTCCAAACGTCAAATGGGCGTGGTTACCGATTGGAATATGCGAACAGATTTGTTTGACCGATGGCAACAACCCGGAGATGTTGCAACGTATCCGCGCTTGAGTCGAGACTACCGCACCTATGGAGCGAACACAGAATGGATTAATACCAACCTTTGGTTGCATGACGGAACATACGCTCGATTGCGAAACGTGAAATTGAGTTATCGAATTCCTCAGGAGCGCTTGAAGCATGTCAAGGGTATGACCGTAAATGTTACCGGTACAAACTTGATTACGCTGACTAATTTCATTGGCTTGGATCCAGAGATAGCTCGAGATTTTGAGAATGCCACCGACCGTAACATGTCGCCAAACATTACGTACCTCACGCCCCCACAAGAGAAGACGTACAACGTTGGTGTTAACATTAACTTTTAATCCTTAGCAATCATGAAAAATATAGTAGCACTTTTAGCTCTTGTAGCGATTGTCATAGGGAACACTTCCTGTGAGCGAATCTTGGACTTTAAAGCAGATACAACTTCTCAAATTCCAGCTGACTCTGCAATTGTAACTATAGCAGATGCCCAACAGCTTTTGGTAAGCGTTTACGATGTAACGGCGAACGCCTTTAACGGTAGGTTTCAAAACATTCCTGAGGTAATGTCCGATAATCTTGCAGACCCGCTTGGGTTGAACGGGGAATATGCTCAAATTTATAGATGGACCTCATCTTTTTTTAACGGTTCCTTCGGGGGAGAATACCGTGATGCGTATATCGCAATTTATCGTGCAAATACGCTTTTAGAAGAAGCGGCTAGCTTGGAAGGCGCTACTGCTGCCGAAGTCCAAAGAATTACAGCCGAAGCCAAGTTTATTAGGGCCCTTTGTCATTATCACGTTGTCCGAATTTGGGCACAGCCTTATGGCTATACATCTGACAATAGTCATTTGGGTGTTCCTTTAAAGTTAAGCGCAGATCAAACGCCGCAAATGCGAGCCACGGTTGCAGAAGTATATGCTGCAATTGAACAAGACTTGTTAGATGCTGAGCAAGATTTACCGGTGGACAACGGGATTTTTGCCAATCAAATGGCAGCAAAAGCACTCTTGGCTAAAGTGTATTTGGAAATGGCAGATTTTTCAAGTGCAAAAACAAAAGCTTTAGAAGTGATTAATTCTGGAGTTTATGCTTTAGAGCAAGATTTGACAAAACGATTTAATGATCATGCAAATGGTAGCTTACCCGCAGAATTCATATTCACGCTCGTTAGCACCAATGAAGTGGTAGGGGGTGATACCCTAGTAGATGAGCGTGGATCAGGGTTTGTTGGAAATTACCGCTCGGATGACCCAAATGCCAACCCGGCCTTAAAAGCAAGTGCCGATTTGTTTACATCCGCTACTGCCGATACCAATGATTTAAGAGGTCATTCATGGTACGAGAAACGTAACTCGGGAACACCAGATGAGTTTTATGTGGTTAGTAAATTTGATGCAAGCTTTATGGATGTTCCGCTCATTCATTTGACGGAAATGTATCTCATCTATGCAGAATGTAATGTCCGCTTAAATAGCGATAGTGACGGCAGCGGCTTAGGGTTTATTAATGACTTAAGAACTAGAGCCGGCATTTCTCCTTTGGGTTCATTAAGCTTGAATGAGGTAATGACAGAGAGAAGATTAGAAATGGCCTGTGAAGGGGACCGTCTCTTCCAACTCAAGCGCAGAGGTGTGCTTGGCGAAATTCAGAAAATCAGAGGCGTTGATTGGGATTGCCCCGGAATGGTCCTTCAGTTTCCAAACTTTGAAGGCACGGCTCAAGGATTTATATATAACGATGAAGGAGGCTGCCAATAATGCAGTTAGATGAAATGAAAAAAGTAACATTATTTATTGCGAGCGTCTTGTTGACTTTGGGCGCGTGTAAGCCGGAAGTTGGGCCAATAGGACCATCTTATGAGGCGGGAGCAGGAATTATTGGTAGTTGGGAATTAACCGGCGCAGATCAAACAGACGTAACCCTGCCGGTTCCGGAAACCAGGGACATAAGCCGGATTTACCAAAATACATCAAACAAATGGACGGTAATGTTCAATGCGGACAGTACTTACATTGTTTCTTCACAAGGTCCAGGGTTTGATTTATTTGGCGCAGGGGGAACATGGAAATACAATACTCCTGAATTTCCATCAGAACTTCATTTAACACAATTTGATACATTGACGACGGTGTTGCCTTTAGGTAATATGCCGCGAACAATAGACCAAAATTTTAGCGTGGTGTATAATCGTATTCGCTGCGACAAGCCAAGTGTTGCGTACACTTTAATGTTTACAAGGAAATAGATTCGTATGAAAAAGATAACAACAGCATTCGTATTGATTTTGAGTATTTCCGCAACAGCTCAAATCACCACAATACCCGACGAAAATATAGACCCAGCAGATTCACTAGAAATTATTTTTGACCCGAATGGATTGGATGTTTCCGTAGAGCATCAGGGACTTCTAAAGGATGCGGTAGACGCGGGTGAAGACATGTACATATGGACTTGGAAGCCGGCGGAACATCCAGGCGGACACCCCTTTGTGAACGGGGTAGGTTCAGCACCTTGGAAAAACTCCAACGATGCCATGAAAATGACTAAAAATGCGAACGGCACATTTAGTTGGAAGATTGTACCTACCTTGTTTTATGAGGTTGACGCAACTACGGTCTATGCGGAAGACATTCATTTTCTTATAAAGGCTAAAGATGGCGGTGGATATGGAGATCCTGATGTTAAGACAGATGACCAAAGTATAGCTATTGATCCGCCTGCAACAGAGCGTAATCCATTCTATCATTTCCCTACGAAGGTTAAAATTGATGACGTAGTTACGTTGCGCTATGAAAACTGGAGAGAGGAAAAAGTGAGCATGCAGAATCTAGCAGAAGACGATTGCTATGCATATGCAAAGGCTGTTTACACAGACGGATCTTCAGTTCAAATTGAAAACGCTTTTAACGTTGGGACCAATCCTAAATTAAATATGGAATACATGGGCGATTCTAATTTTGAAATGCTAATAGTTCCAACTGATCATTTTAATCTTGACCCCAATAAGGAAGTCGACTTTTTAGAATTTGTTGTCATGAAAAAGAACTTCGCAACCGGAGCGGATAGGGTTACGGATGCGGTTATCATTCCAATTTTCTGTCAATAATTGAAATACACTAGCGCTTAGCTTATGCAAATCAAACCTAAACTTAGTTTTTGGCAAATTTGGAACATGAGCTTCGGCTTTTTGGGGATACAATTTGGTTATGCTCTTCAAGGCGGCTTCATGAGTCGCATATTTGAAACGCTCGGGGCAGATGAGCATAGCCTGCCGTTATTATGGATAGCAGCCCCATTAACGGGGCTCATTGTGCAGCCCATTATTGGTCAAATGAGTGACAATACATGGCATGTGCGTTATGGTCGCCGTCGTCCTTATTTTTTGATTGGCGCCATATTAGCATCACTTACACTATTAGTTGTCCCCTATAGCTCTACGTTATGGATGGCGGCTGGTGCTCTTTGGATTCTAGATGCTAGTATGAATATTAGCATGGAGCCCTTTAGAGCACTGGTGGCAGATAAGCTACCAGATAGCCAGCGAAGTTTTGGCTTTGTGGTCCAAACACTCATAATTGGAGTAAGCACTTGGGTTGCGTCTAATTTACCTTTAATGGTCAGCTCTCTTGGGGTGAGCAATGAAGCGGAACCAGGGGTAGTTCCTATGTCTGTCCAGGTGGCCTTTGGAATTGGCGCAGCCGTATTCATTCTATCTATTTTGTACACGGTGTTTACAACAGATGAATATCCGCCTGAGGATATTGAAGCTTTTCGCAAAGAGCAAGCGGAAAAGTCAGGATTTCGAAATACGTTAAAAGAGGTTCTCAAGAATATAGGCGACATGCCCACAACGATGAAGCGATTAGGGGTTGTACAATTTTTCTCCTGGTTTGCGTTCTTTTGTATGTGGTCTATGGCTAACCCAGCGCTTACAGATCATGTTTTCAATGCGGCTAAGCCTGAGGCCATAGACTTTGCCGTAAGCACGTCTGATCAAATTCAGATTTATCAGATTGCAGATCGGGCATTTAATGAGGCATCCAATAAAGTTGGTTCCTATATGGGGAATTACGGTTTAAGCTCTATGGTATTCGCTCTGTTGCTAACCTTTTGGACAGCGAAAAGACGAATTAATAGAAAGTATGTACATATGTTCAGCTTGTTTGCTGGTGCCTATGGTTTTATTAGTATGTATTTCATTACGCAGCCGTACATGTTGATTGTTAGCTTTGTTTGTATTGGATTTAGCTGGGGATCCATCCTATCTATGCCATACGCTATGTTGAGCTCCACGCTAGACCCAAAAAAAATGGGAGTATACATGGGTATTTTCAACATGTTCATCGTCATCCCTCAGATTGTTGCGGCGACCTCTTTGACGCATATTTACAAGGGTTTGTTTGGAGAAGAGCCTATCAACGCGATGTTGTTAGCAGGGACCTCTTTATTAGTCGCGGCCGCTTCAAATTTCCTTATCACGAATAAGAATGCTGTCACCTATATCCCAGAGGAGTAGAAGTATAGTTAAGCCGACTTTTTTCTTTTACGAAACTCACGGGGAGAGCAACCCTTGACTTTTAAGAAAGACCGATTAAATGAAGAGCTTGAATTAAATCCACTTTCCTCAGCGACTTCGGACATTGGTTTATTGGTATTTATAAGAAGATGTGAAGCTACCGTTGTGCGCAATTGCATAAGATAATCTATGAAGGTGAGGCCAGAAGTTTGTCGAAACCACCTACTGAAACTTTGTTCCGTCATGCTGCCGATATCTGCAATTTCACCCAGAGTAATGGAGCGCTGGTAATTGTCTTGAATGTATTTTGAAACCCGTTCCATTCGTTGACTTATTTTCTGGCTCATGACATTTGAATAGGCACTAGTGGTTGAAATCGTTTTTAATTTTTGGCGCTCTGCGATTGAAGCCATAAGATTAAAAAAAGATGCCATGCTCCTTAACGAGTTTGTCCCAACAATATTTGAAAAATCATATTGTTCACTTTCAGAGAGCGACCCCAAGTCAAGCCCATAGCTCATTGCACTATATAGGGGGCCTAAGGCCGCACTTTCTTTAAAGGAATTTAACCATTCCTGAGTGAATTGAAGGCCCCAGCATTCCCTGTCCATGACTATTTCGTCTTCATCTGTTGCTACAAAGTTATGTGGCAGATAGGGTCCCAATAGAAAGGCTTGTCCTGCCTTGAATTCAACAACTCTATTTCCAATGAAGGCAAGCCCTTCACCTTTTACAATGTAGGTGATTTCAATTTCGGGATGGTAGTGCCAATAGTCTGTAAAAACAGATGATCCTCTCTGCCCAATGCTTTGGGTTAGGATATAGCTGTGATAACTGCGGTCTTTTTCTGCAATCCGAATGTTTTCAATCGTCGCTTTCATTTATCTACAGTAATTTTTCTGCGCGCCATAAAACCTATTTATTGACATAAAAATAAAAAAAAAACATGCAAAATGATATATTAAGGGAAGTTTGTGGTTTGCCTTGATTTGCTGCAGCAACTGATACCTCAAGAACTTGAGACACCGCCTTTTTTCTTCATGACATAGGTTTTGCTTATTAATATGTTTAGCATTCAGGACCGTATTAACTTAAATAAGGCGCTATTATTCATTTTTTGCGTGAAAAGGATATAATGTGGTTAAAAAACGAAAGAATAGGCTTAATATTTCCCGAACAAGTAAAGTAAATTTAAGAGGTACTAAATACACTTAATAACCATCAAATCTACTTATATGAAAAAGTATTACATTTTATTCTTTGCACTCTTCTTTGGAGTTGGTGCAATTGCCCAAACCCACAATGTTACCTTTAGGGTTGACTTGGGCTCAAGTGCAGCTAATGGAACCGGGGTTCATGTTGCGGGCTCATTCCAAGGCTGGGATCCGGCAGGAACAACGCTATCCCAAGTAGGCACCACCACTGTCTACGAAACTACGGTGGCGGTCAGTCCAGGTCAGCTTGAATACAAGTTTCTCAATGGCGACGCTTGGGGTGATGATGAATCTGTACCAACAGAGGTCAGTGTGGGCACCAATGGTAATGGAAACCGTTGGGCAGTTATTTCCCAGGACACGGTATTACCAGCGGTTTTATTTGCAGGGGCCGCTCCTGCTGGAATGAAAGCTATTCAATTTAAGGTAGATATGTCATTGCAATCTGCGAGCGCAGATTCAATTCATATTGCAGGTAGCTTCCAAGGTTGGGACCCATCGAAAACCATGATGGTCAATTTTGACGGCGTTCATCGTTATGTTGCTTACGTTAACCCTGGGGACTCCGTTTATTTTAAGTTTATCAATGGTAACGATTGGAGCTCTGTGGAAGCTGTGCCTTCTACATGTCAGGCCTCTTCCGCGGGAATTAGCCAAGGGGACAACCGATTCTATACAGATGCTATGAGCGGGCTTTATGAAGTATGTTATGCTCAGTGTGGCCCGTGTGTAGTTGTGCCAACATACGATATTACTGTTAATGTTGATGTTAGCTCAATAACCGCGTGTTCAACTATTGACTCAGTCACCCTTGCTGGTCCTGTAAATGGTTGGGGTGGAGAATTAATGACTGATCCAGACAATGATGGTATTTATTCCATTACCTATTTGGGTGTGGATTCAGGCGATTTTCAATTCAAAGCGCGTTATCACGTGGCCGGAGCAACCAACTGGGAAGGCGGCGGAAACAAAATCATTTCAGTGAGCTCGGATTCTGTTGTCGCGACCCGCTGTTTTGGTAATGACACTTACGGACCGTGTGCCACAATTCCTCCAACTGCAGACGTAACGTTCATTGTTGATTTCACTCAAGCATCATTCACCCCGGCAGATACTATTTACTTGATGGGGAATTTTACCCAATGGAATTCGAATGCCATTGCAATGGTACCTCATTCAGTAGGTGGTCAATACATTACAACTGTCGCTCAGTATTGTCCGGGTACAATGGAATACCGATTTTCAAATGGCGATGCTATGGATGTTGCTAATCATGAACCTGTGCCGGCAGATTGTGGGGTAGACAATGGCGTTGGAGGTTTTAATCGATTCTTTGCACGCACGGGTATGGCGGACACAGTGAAGCATATTTATGGCGCCTGTTCTTTCGTCAATGTGATTGAGAACACGTTGAATGATGTATCAGTCTATCCTAATCCAATGATAGATAAAGCAACAATCGCTCTGGGAAATCAAGATTTCTATAAAGTGCAAGTATTGGATATTACAGGTCGTATGATTTTTGCCATGAATCATGTTCAAGGCAAAGTTGAATTAAACAGTGCCGAAATGAGAGGTGGCATGTACTTCGTTAATGTAATAAACTCACAAGGCGCGTTGAAAACAATTAAAATAATTGTAGAATAGAGCTAGCGCTTTTCATAAAAAGAAAGACCCGAAGCTGTTAACAGCTTCGGGTCTTTTAATTACAAAAAACTTGGTCTTTAAGACACAAGGCCGTTTTCTACAGCAAAACGAACCATTCCAGCTGTATTTGCCATTCCTAGTTTATTTAGAATATTTTGCCTGTGATTATCAATAGTCCTCTTGCTGAGAAAAAGCTTCTTGGAAATTTCTTCATTGGTAAGTTGCTCACATATGAGCTGAATGATTTCTATTTCACGCTTGCTTAGCATCGCAACCGCAGGATTATCACTATTTCTTTCCGCAATACCTTTCTTCAGTATTTTCTTCTCTATAAGCTCATTGGCTAGATGCTGCACGTAGTATAGCTTTCCGCTTAAAACCGTAGTAATTGCCTCCAAAAGTTCGCCTGATCCAACGTTTTTAGTCATGTAGCCACGAGCTCCAGCTTTGAGCATGTTAGCAGCAAATTCTATATCGTCATAATTAGACAGGGCCAAAACTTGCTGTTCTGGATACTCTTTGAGCACAACACTCGTGAGAGATGAGCCGTCCGTTTTCTCTAGTTGATAATCCATAAGAACCAGGTCAAAGGCGTTGCTTTTCAACATAGACATGGTTTCTTCTCCATTACTCGCCTCTAGAATAGAGAAATTGTAATGGTCAAAATCACCCATCTCTAGCATTGTTTTTATACCATCTCGTACGATAGCATGGTCATCTACGATAAGTATTTTTACGTTTTTCTTTTCCATGGACGTCTGAACCCATTTAGGAGGCTTAAATTCTTAAATTACCGTTCAGTTGGGGGCTGACTTTGGTGATATCTAAATTTTAATAAGGTTTAATCTTGGCTTTCAAATTGAGTTTATCTACTCAAAGTCTGTGATTCAAAGATACTACATATTATTGAAGTCATGTAATTGGATAGCGTATAGAAAGACTTATTAAGAGGGCTTATTTTGTTAAAATAAAGCAATTACTTACTCCCGAATCGTATATCCGAGGAAATAACTATATTTGTCAAAACTTTTTGGCATTCAAAAGGGGGACTTCGGTCCCCTCTTTTATTGCTGCTAATTGATGGATTACGCAAAAATAGAAAGCGCTGTAGAGAGTGCAGCTACTAACAACGACGCGTTTTTGGTGGAGTTAGAACTGAAACCAAATAACATAATCATTGCCTACGTAGACTCAGATAACGGCCTTACGATTGATCAGATAAAGATGATTAATCGTCAAATTGAATCTGATTTGGACCGTGATGTAGAGGATTTTAATCTTACGGTTAGTAGCCCAGACTTGAATAGGCCTTTGAAAACATGGCGTCAATACAAGAAAAATGTTGGCCGCTATTTGAAAGTAAATTTCAATGAACGCCAAGAAGAAGGAATGTTAATGAAAGTGGAGGCAAAATATTTGGTACTTAGTGTTCCGAATAAAAAGAAAAGCGCTCCCAATACTGAATTAGAAATACAATTTGCTGATATCGCTGAGGCGAAGGTGGCGATTAGGTTTAAATAGAAGTTTTAGTTTAATAGATAATGGAAAATCAGGCGATTATCGAAAGCTTCCTCGCTTTTAAAGAGGAAAAGAACATCGACAGAACTACTTTAATGGCTTTTATAGAAGAAGCTTTTCGCAATCAATTGCGCAAGAAGTACGAGACAGATGAAAACTTTGATGTGATTGTTAACCCCGATAAAGGTGATCTAGAGATTTGGCATAACAGAATTGTCGTTGAAGACGGCATGGTTGAAGATGAAAATCAAGAAATTGAATTGACGGAAGCGCTAAAAAT
>JAYOSU010000035.1:0-20351 GCA_038139395.1 Cryomorphaceae bacterium | reverse complement strand
GAATGGGACAGTACTCGCGGGCGAGCAAATGTGCTGCGAAGTGTCTTAACTGAACAAAATACAGAAGGTTTTAAAGCACCAGAATTGGCCGAAGCGATGCAGCATTGTGTCGGCTGTAAAGGCTGTACCAAGGAATGTCCTTCTGGGGTCGATATGGCCGCCATGAAATCTGAATACCTCTATCAAAATAGGTCGAAGCGAAGGTTTGCAGACAGGGCATTTGCGAACTTCCACAAGAGTTTGAGCTATCAGGGATGGTGGCGTTTAATCAACCCTATCCTGAAATCAGGACTGACCAAGCGATTGATGGGCATTCATCCGGAGCGTTCCCTACCCGGGCTTGCGAATCCTGCCTACATGAAGGCATATGAAAAAGGCTATTCGGTTGAAAGCGCCGTAGGCCACGAGCGCGCCGTGATTCTGTGGGTGGATGAATTTACCCAGGCGAACGATCCAATGTTGGTGGGTAAAGCGTGTGATGTACTCGGCGCGCTCGGCTATAGTCCAGCGGTCGTTTGTAGCCCAAGTGGACGCGCTGCGCTCAGTGGTGGTTTTTTGCCAGAATCGAAGAAATTGGCCCAAAAAGCACTAAAAAAGCTCCAAAATGCAGCAAAAACGCTCAAAAACGCGCCGATTTTGGGTTTAGAGGCAAGTGCCGTTCTCAGCGCAGTGGATGAATATGGACGGTTGTTGCCGGAAGAAAAAGCGTGGATTGAAGGGCAGAAAATTGCGACGATTGATAAATTTTTAGCTGACGAACTGCCCAAAACCACTATACCAAGAGGGGTGTTTGAACCTTATGAAAAAGAAATATTACTTCATGTTCATTGCCATCAGAAAAGTATAGAGAGTGCCGGTGATACTGCATACGTATTACAACTTCTTCTAGGCGCCAAAGTGGAACGAATAAAAAGCAGTTGCTGCGGAATGGCAGGATCGTATGGAATGAAGCGTGAAAATTTTGAGATGAGCAGAAAGATGGCAGAATTAGTCCTTCTGCCTAAAATTGAAACTTTTCAAGGTGACGTTGTCGTAGCCACAGGAACTTCTTGCCGACATCAGATTGAAGATTTTAGCACTCGCAAAGCCGAACACCTCGTGGATACATTATGGGCGCAGTTGGTTCAATAAACGATTGGCACTCCTCTATTTTTCAGCTTGTATTTGCTCAAATTGAATGCCTACGTCCTGAATACCATAAAGCAACGTATCACGCATTCCTTGTATAATTTTTAAAGTATACCGTTCGTCGCTACGGAAGCGGACTGCTCCTTTGCCAATTGGAAACTCAATAGTTTTTAGATTACTCATACCCGAGCCATTCCAAATGCCTAAAGAATTCGCTAATGCAACATTAACCGTATCTGTATATTCGATTCCCTGTGTGCTCTCAATACTTCTATACAAGTAGATATTATTGTAAGGGTAATCTGTGGTATGACGGATATACATGCTCATAAATACGGGTTCTTCAGATTCATTGGGCTCCCATTGAGCTATAATAGCGGAATCCATGTGCCACGCGAGATTCTCAAAACTATACAGTTCATCTAATACCACTTTTTTACCGCATGACGTCAAAAGCAGCAGCAACAACATCAATGAAAGGTACCTCTTCATTATTTTTTGTTCGTCTGAGCTTGATTACCCTGCTTTTTGTTTCTATTGCGGTTACGATTTCTGTTTCGACCGCGGTTTTTCCTAGGTTGATCAAAGCGCGTTATGCTATCCTCAGCATTGCCGCCCACAAAATCAGCCACTTGTAATCCATTTGATTTTTCAATCTTAACCTCTTCAAATCTAAACTCAGCTAAGTCCTCTGGAAACTCTCCATTGGCATTAGCCTCGAGTATTTCGTTGACTTGCTCTAGCTTTAGGGGAATCCAATCATTTGGATTACTATCGGTAGCGTACCAAAGCATCTCTTTGAAGATGTCCATTTTCTGGAAAAATGCGATGCCTCCTTTAAGCTTAAGTTTTTTATTGGGTGAAGGGAAACGTTTGACTGCTTCCATGTAACTGTCTAACTCATAGTTCAAACAACATTTCAATTTTCCACATTGACCTGCCAACTTTTGTGCATTAAGGCTTAGTTGTTGGTAACGCGCTGCCGCTGTGTTGACACTGCGGAAATCTGACAGCCATGTTGAACAACAAAGTTCTCTCCCGCATGAGCCTATACCACCTAAACGCTGTGCTTCTTGACGTGCGCCAATCTGCTTCATTTCTATTCGGATACTGAATAATTGAGCCAATTCACGAATCAACTGTCGAAAGTCTACACGATCGTCTGCTGTGTAATAAAAAATGGCTTTTGAGCCGTCACCCTGATATTCAACATCTGATATTTTCATGTCCAGACCAAGGCGTAGAGCTACTTCACGACTGCGCATCATGGTATCTTGCTCTAAAGACCTCGATTCAGTCCATTTTTCAAGATCTTTTTCTGAAGCCTTTCTATACACCTTCATGTGGTGCTCTTGCTTTTCAGGCTTGAATTTTTTCTTACTCATCTGGAGCTTTACCAACTCCCCAACGATGGAAATGTTACCTAAATCATGACCGGAGTGGGCCTCAACAGCGACCGCCTCCCCAACCTGGAGGGATAATTCGTTCGCATTATGGTAAAATTCCTTGCGACCGTTTTTAAATCTGACCTCAACCCAATCAAATGGTTTCTCTGTTGAGGGAAGTTCCATATTTGAAAGCCAATCAAAGACCGGCAATTTATTGCATCCTCCAGTTCCACACGAGCCGTTACTTTTACAGCCTTTAGGAACACCGCCACCACTACTACAATTACTGCATGCCATGGTCGTTATTATTTTGCATCATAAACGTATACATCCATACGTTTATTCCTTTACTAAGGTCGTAAATTGAACGCATGTACAGACAGCTCCGGTCATTTTTTATCATACCCATAACATTCCTTAGTGTTTGCCTACCCTTAGCTTCTCTGCAGGCTCAAGAGCAGGATAAAAAAGTAGCTGCAGAACCCTTCCAATTCTGGGTAGACCATCTGCCTTATAACACTTTCAATCATATCGACCAGATTGATCAATACGTTTTTGCTGCCTCAGCAAACAATTTATTAGTGGTCAATTCCAATTCGGATGAAATCTCTCGCTACTCGCGTATCAATGGATTGACCGGAACTAATATTACATCTCTTAAAGCAGATCAGGCATCGGGTACTGTATGGATTGGGTATGCTAATGGAAGAATTGACATTTGGTCCTCAATAGGCATTTCCTCAATATCAGCCATTGAAGAAACGCCGTCTTATACGGGTCTCAAGCGAATCAACGCTATTTCTTTTTACGATGGATTCGCTTATATCGCAACCGACTTTGGCTTAGTAGAATTCAATGTCTCCACTCGCCTGGCCGGAAGAACCATGCTTTTGGGTGAAAGTTTCAGCCCAGTAGCGGTAGAGACTTTTGACGTGAGCCCATCCGGCATAGTATGTGCCTATTCGCCTTCGAATAACCAATTATTTTACTTCGGAGATCTGAATGAAACACTACCCAAATGGGAGACCTCTAGCTTCCGTCTCTTTGTAGATAATCATAGCCCTCAACATATTACCTATTTCCCACTAGAGGAGCGTTTCATATTCGCTGTAGATGACTTAACATCAGGCACTTACCTGTTAGCTATGGCCCAAACAACGTCCAGCCAATGGGAAGTTGAAGGTTATAGTACACCTTTTCAAGGCGGTGCTAGTGGGCAGGACATACAAGACATTACGGTTGCTGAAAATTGGCTGGTGCTTACGCGTGATTTCAATGTTTTTGCTCGTGAATCAATCTCAAAAAACACGTTTGGTGATTCATTGAATATTTCAAATACACTTTTTGCACCCGGCGTACTTCAACCAATTTGTGCGGTTCATAGCGAAAATGACGAATCAATTTACATAGGAAATTTCCGAACGGGTCTTCTAAGAGTACGTGATGGCAATAGGGTAAAACGGTTCCTTCCTCCTTCTCCTTTTAGTGATCGCTCCTATAAAGTGGTTAGTTACGGTCAAGGCAGGAATTTCACCTTCTCTAACGCTGCAGATCCCGGAGGACCTGAAAGTTTTGGCGGAGTTATTCTTGCACCAGGGGCATTGACAGACCTTTGGACTAGAACATTTGTTGCAGATGGAGCAAGTTTATACTCAGGCCAAGAATGGATCAATTTAAGCAATGAAAAGCTATTTGGCGTAACCGACGTTGTTGATGCTGCTTTCAATATATCCAGCACAGGAGAAATTCAATTGTATTTGAGCTCTTGGGGAAAAGGCTTAGTTAAACTAGAGGGTATTGGAAGCACTGAAACACTAGATACAGTTGCCTTATTCAATACAACCAATAGTGATGGCGTGCTCAAAGGCATTGGCGGTAATCCCTCTGACCTTAGAACAGGTGGCATCACCTTTGATGAAAACGGAATCTTATGGGGTGTACAATCCTTAGTTAATACACCGTTGTATAGTATAAATCAAGAAGGCGATTTTACTGCATATAGTCTTTCGCCAGGCGCAGATGGTGTAGCCCTAAAAGATATCGTAACCAAAGACGGCATGATCTTCATTCAAAGCCGCACCAACGGAATTTATGGCTATAAAGATGAAAATGGCATAGGTATCAAACGAAAAATAACCAGCGGCATAGGAAGCGGTAATCTTCCTTCTGACAAGATACTTAGCCTGGCCTTTGATCATGATGGTGAACTTTGGATTGGAACCGATGAAGGCCTAGTTGTTTTGTATAGCCCAGATAACGTTTTTGACGGTTCGGGGAACCGAGATGCGCGACCCATTTTATTCGAGGAAGAAGGCGTGGTTCAAAAGCTGCTTGGTGAAAATCCCGTGAGTGCCATTCATGTAGATGGTGGTAACCAAAAGTGGCTCGGCACTCGTGGAGCAGGCCTCTTTCTTGTGAGCCCTGATGGACTCCAGACCATTCATCAATTCACCGCAGAAAATAGTCCGTTACTAAGCAACACCATACTCAGTGTTGCAACTGACCCAAATACAGGGGAAGTCATCATAGCAACGGATGCGGGTCTTATAGGATTTAGAGGAATTGCAACACCGGGGTATGCAGGCATGAATCCTGAATTGGTCGTATACCCCAACCCTATTAGACCCGGCTATACTGGACCGTTATTCATTCAGGGAAATACTGGCGATGCACGGATTAAAATCACAGATGTTAGTGGTGCATTAGTAAATGACTTACAGGCTGCCGGCGGACAAGCACAATGGGACGGCAATAAAATAGACGGCTCACCGGTAGCTTCTGGTGTATACCTCATCTATGCTACTGATGATTTAGGAGAAATTACGGCACAAGGAAAAGTTCTTATTGTGCGTTAAGGTCGCGACATGCTAAACGTTATTTTTGAATATGGCGAAGGATAAAGAAACACCCGTAAAAAGAAAAATCACCAAGAAGATCTTCCTAACCGTTTTGGTGATCACCAGTCCTGTTTGGGGGCTTGCTTTGGCCTTGTATCTCACATCTATTGGAGCTTTTGGAGAACTCCCTTCTATTGAGCAAATCGCTAATCCCGAAACGAAATTAGCCACAGAAATCATCACTGAAGACAATGAAGTTTTGGGTACATTTTTTTATGAGAATCGCACTCCTGCGATTTACGAAGAAATTTCGCCTAACCTAATCAATGCTCTAGTGGCTACAGAGGACGAACGTTTTTTTAGCCACAGTGGAATTGATGCAAGAGCGCTTGCTCGGGCGATTTCTGGTCTAGGTAGTAAAGGTGGAGGTTCTACATTGACCCAACAGCTTGCCAAAATGCAATTCAATGATCCTGCTCGAAATATTATTGAACGAATTGGTCAAAAGTTAGGTGAATGGATCATAGCTGTTCAACTTGAACGCATGTTCACCAAGGAGGAAATCATCGCTCTCTACTTGAACCAATTCGATTTTCTTTATCAAGCTGTTGGTATTAATTCCGCTGCTAGAGTTTACTTCAATAAAAAACCAATAGATCTGAAAATAGAGGAAGCCGCTGTACTTGTGGCCATGGCCAAAAACCCATCGCTTTACAATCCTCGCAAGTATCCAGAGCAATCAAAACAGCGTCGCGACCAAGTTTTTGTTCAAATGGTTAAGAACGGTTTTCTGACAGAAGAAATTAAAGACAGCTTAAAAGAGTTACCTGTCCAATTGGAGTTCAGACCCCAAAGCCATAACGCTGGGTTGGCGCCTTATTTCCGTGAATATCTAAGAGGATATATGAAAGGTTGGATTAAAGAGTATGAAAAACGTACGGGCAATAATTTGAATTTGTATACCGGCGGACTTAAAATATATACCACTATAAATGCTGAGATGCAGCGTAACGCGGAAGAAGCTGTGCAAGAACACATGAGCAACCTTCAACGTATTTTCGATATTATAAAAGAAGATCGAAAGTACGGCCCGTTTTATTTTGACGATGACCCAGCAGGTAACGTTAGAAAAATAGTAGATCAGGCCATGCGCAGAACACAACGATATAGAGGCTTGAAGAAACGGGGTGTAAGTAAGGATAGCATCAATGAGGTATTTAATACACCGATTCCCATGACCGTTTTCAGCTGGGAGGGTGATATTGACACTACCATGAGCCCACGTGATAGTATAATGTATTACAAAGGAATCTATCAGGTAGGAATGATGTCAATGGAACCTCAAACTGGATTCGTAAAGGCATGGGTTGGCGGCAATGACTATCAATATTTCAAATACGACCATGTCAAGCAAGGTAAGCGTCAGGTGGGCTCGACCTTCAAACCATTTGTCTATGCATCAGCCATTATAGAGAAAAATTATAGTCCTTGCATGCAGGTACCCAATGCAAAGATTTGTATTGAAAAAGGCGAATACGGGTTGATTGAAGATTGGTGCCCATCTAATTCTGACGGCAAGTATGGTGGGACTAAATCCTTGAAACATGCTTTAGCGAATTCTATGAATACGGTTACCACCTTTTTGATGAAGAAAATTGGTCCAAGGCCTGTGATAAAATTGGCAAGGAAGATGGGCATTACTGGAGACATCCCTGAGGTACCTTCTATAGCGCTAGGTACAGTGGACCTTAGTGTTTTTGAAATGGTTGGGTCTTATACTGCCTTTGCCAACAAGGGACGCTATGTGCAGCCCATCATGATTACAAGAATTGAAGATAAAAATGGGGTCGTTTTAGAAGAATTCACACCAGAAACGCACCAAGTGATGGGGGAAAAAGAGGCTTATGCTATCCTAAAACTATTGATGGGAGTTACTGAGGACGGCACAGGCAAGCGTTTACGTCACAACTATGGAGAGAAATTCTATCGCAATAAAGCAGTAACTGGCTATCCTTATGCTTTTACAAATGAAATAGCGGGCAAGACTGGAACCACTCAAAACAATTCTGATGCCTGGTTCATGGGAGCGGTACCTAACCTAATAACAGGTGTTTGGACTGGCTGTGAAGATCGTGCAGCTCACTTTGGAGGCGGATTTGGGACTTATTACGGCCAAGGCGCTACCTCTGCCCTACCCATTTGGGGTGTATATATGAAAAAGAACTATTCAAACCCAAAGCTTGAAATTAGCATGGAGCCGTTTGAACGTCCAAAAGGGACATTAGATATTGATGTTGATTGTATCCCAAGCTCTTTCGATTACCCTGGTGAAGACGACGCATTTAACGACGAATTCTAATTCTTACTAGCGTCCTTCCAATAAAGGAATTCGAAGCTCTTCTGGAACTTGGTCTAATTCCATCGGCAAGACCACAAAACTTATACTTCCAGAACTTCTTCGAGATGCTTTTTGCCTTTGGCGCATATCAATATTATTCACCACTGAGGTTTGAATTCCCTTTGCAGCACCAATTACCAATGACAATGCTATTCCACCAATGGCGACAAGCACACCGAAAGCAGCAACAAAGACGGGTGCCCAAGAATCCCCTGAAGAAGTTCGCGCCATGGCTATAGCTGCCAATACAATGGTCGTACCTGTGCCCAAAGAAATCAGCGTTCCTCGGCCCGCTGTCTTTAACCCAGCGCTTAGTGGCGATTGAGGTATAGGCGCGATTTCTTCTATAAACAACTCCGTACTTCCCACATTCTGCGGTCCTAAATAAAGACAACTCATTGCTCCTGTAGAATCTGCAAGGAGCGCATAATAAAAGGTTGCCGGGGTAGTAATGGTTAAGTAATTATTTTCTGGATTTAAGCTGTAATCAGCGATTTCTGCCTGATCTGATATCAAAGACACTACAGTTTGACCCTCTTGGATAGCCCCCGTTAAATCGTAAACAGTAGGTGCCATGATGCTTGAAGGACCATGGGCAAATAAACCCAAGGGCAATAATAATAATAGAAAAAGGAGCTTTTTCATTTTAATGGTTTTTTGAAAGCAGAAGGTATAAAAATCCTTACAGTTAGAGCAAGGTAGATTATTGAGGCAACAAACTAAAAACATGTAACATGTAGGTAATAACAATACAGAAATAAGTTATAATACTTATTTATTCGCAACTTATTTATAAGTTTATAAACTTAATATTAAGTTATGAAAATCCCCTGGAAAGCAAGTTTTACACTTAGCTGTTTTAATTCTTCTACCTACGCCTCTATCAGCAATGTGATTTCCAACCCATTAACTTACTACCTCAGCTTGGTATTAAATGGACTAAACGACTTCTATCAATTCAAATTTCACTTTAAAACAGGACATGAATTGCTTATAAATAGGTTCATGTCTACTTACATCTTCACGGAGCTTTTTATTCATAAATGTTATGATGAGGCACTAGAATCTTTGAGCTCTTCCAGCCCTAGACTGCTAGAAGTCGGAGGAAATACGGGCATGTTTTCATTACGAACAAAACTTCTTTTCCCAAATGCAAGAATTCTTAGCTATGAACCGGAACCCGCAAACTACCGGGTTTTCAATGATTTAATACAGTCAAACCGTCTAAATGACATAGAACTGCGGCAAGAGGCATTGGGTACAAGTAACGGGAAGATTCATTTAAACATCAATAAAAAAAATCTTGGAGGCCATAGCATTGTAGATGATTTTGGGGGAGAATCCATTGAAGTAGCATTGTCCTCATTTAATGAACTAATTATTCAAGAAAAACCTTTTGACTTGATCAAGCTTGATTGCGAAGGCGCGGAAGAACAAATTCTACTTGGACTAGAGCCAATGGTTGCAAAGAAGATTAAGAAAATCATTTTCGAATCAGGAGTACCTAAAAAACGCTTACAAATGATTCATTCTAAATTAAAAGCGTTAGGCTACACTATCAAATCCTCTAGAGGTCTCTTTATCGCTAGCAGATAAGCCTAAAACATGTCCATATCCATGTCCCCACCTCTGCCACTTCTATCCATTTGGCGACGGCGACGTTGAACCTCTCCAAAATTGTAAGTAAGGCCGCATTCAACGACACGATTCATCCAACGAAATTGCCCTTCTGAATAAAAGCCGGGACCGCTAGTCTCATAGTTCCAACCCATGGTGTTAAAAACATCACGACAATTGATACTCAAGTTTAATCGATCATTTAAGAAGCCCTGTTTAAAGCCGCCACCAATAAAATAAAAGGGCCTACCAATGCCTTGAGCCATGACGCGCTTACTTCTGTAATTACCCATTATTTGCACGCTAGCGTTCTTCCAAAGGGGCGTACTCAAAACGGAATTTAAACTAAATCCTTGGCCTTGATTTACCCAACCTTTTCCACGAATATCTCCCGATACTTGGCTGTAGAAGTAATTCCCTCCCAAAGAAAAGAATCCGCCTTTTTTACCAAAACGACCACGAAAATTTATGTCTAAACCGACGTCTTCACCACTATTCAAATTTTGATATGTGGTAAGGTTAACTCCATTGCTATCAACCTCTGAATACCACGTTATCAGGTTATTTCTATCCCTAAAGTATACGTTGGAAGTCAACGTGGTTCCCTTCTTTAGGATTTGCGTGTAACCCAACTCATAAGAACCCGTAAACGCTGGCAACAAATATGGATTACCCGAACGAAGATTAAAGGGGTCGCTATAATCAATGAATGGATTCAATTGACGACCGCCTGGACGTTGTACACGCCTAGAATAACTGATGTTTATTTCTCTACCAGCTGCAATTTCATAGGTTAAAAATGCACTTGGATATACTTGAAAGTAATTATTATAGAACGTACTATCCCGTGTTATCTGCGTGGCGGTAATATTTGCTTGTTCCGCTCGTAAACCCAACTGAAAACCCCAAGGGCCCTTTTTGAATCCATAGTTGGAATAAACCGCTAGGATATCCTCTCCGTAAAGGAATTCATTCTCACTATCTAGCAAATATGTTGTATCGCCGGTATAAATATCAATATTGGTACGGTTGAAACCGTCTAGGTCTTCACGTGTGATGATCTTAGCACCCGCCTCAAACTTTCGATCTTTATTCCACTTCTTCGTGTAATCTAAAATTCCATTAAACTCCCATTGCTCACCAAAGCTATTGGTCCGATACTTGTCTGATGGCAACTTGATAGAATTCGTAAGAGTATCTTGGGTAAATTCAAGCACATCATCTCTAGAACCGTCTGTGTAAGACATACGAACATTGAGCTCTTCACCTTTCTTTGGTTTGAAGTCATAAATCATGTCGTAACTATTGTTCCATCTGCTGCCTTGTCTATCACTAAATTGAGTTAGCGTATAATCTAAAAAAGGTGTTGTCCAATCCGTATTATTGTCACTTACACGTGGTCTTAATCCTTGATTGATTGTGCCTTGTAAGGTGAATACGTGTTTATTTCCAGGAGACCAATCTATTCCTGCTTTAATGTTATTTCCATTTCTACCACCATATCCATCAACGACTTGATAAAAGCTCAAGGTGTCTTCACCTAAGAAGTTGTCGCGTCTAGACCAAGAGGAGCGCGGATAACGACCAGAACTGTGTCCAGCATTAAAGAAAAAGTTTAAATCTTTGACTTTGTAATTAAGATTGATACCGGCACGAAATCTATCAGCTCCGCTATATGATGAATTAACAGATCCATTCAAACCTTGAAGCGCCGATTTTTTAAGCACAATATTTATCATCCCCGCAGTTCCATCTGGATCATATTTTGCGGATGGGTTGGTCATTACCTCAACTTTCTCAACACTATTGGCAGGGAGACTCTGAAGTAGTGCGCTTAAATCTTCTCCCGTGAAACGAGAAGGTCTGCCGTCTATCATGATACGGACCGCTGATGAACCTCTAAGCGTAATATTCCCTTCAGGGTCAAGTTCTACCGCAGGAATATTTTCAAGTATGTCCGTCGCTGAGCCTGTTTTGGATAAAATGAGTTTTGACGGATCATATACCTTTCGGTCTATTTCGTTTGTCATGAATTCTCGCTCTGCTTCTACAGTAACTTCGTTGAGTTCAACACCGGAACTCTGCAAACCAATCTTTCCAAGGTCTATTTCAATACCTTCTCTACCCAATCGGACTTCTTGCGTTTTGGTCTTATATCCCACATAGGCAAACTCCACTTGATTTGGCCCCAGGGTAATGGATTCTATTTTGAATCGGCCTTTATCATCTGTCATCCCACCAGTAACCAGTTCCTCGCTCATTGTATGAGTGATTTTCACCGCTGCGAATGGCAATGGCTCTTTGGTATCTGTATCTATTAAAGTTCCTGTTAGAACACCTATTTTGGGTAGTTGAGAGGGGTCAAATTTTCCTCTATTACCTGGTTGCTGTGCGTAAGAGGTTGTGCTTAGGAAAAGTCCTAAGGCTATGGTTAAAATTCTTTTCATCTATGCTATGAGAGGTATAGTAATACAAGGTTTAACTCGATTCTTCACTTTTTGTGCGAAACGGGCCACGAAAATAACTCAATCACCTTCACATTAACACACAAAAAAATGTGAAAAAGAACTTTATCAGTACGAATACCGATTCTTTACTTTGATCCTGGATAACACCATCTGTAATAGAAAAAAGTGGAGCGCTGCGAAAACTTGGAAAAACAAAACGTGTATGTAGGGAAAGGTATCGCTTTGAACAATAAGCGGATTATCAACTATTGGGGGCTCCATTAGATACATATAGTTTCCTCCTGTAATTAGGTTAATTACCAAAGCTACAAGAGCAAGAAGCTGGATTCGTCCAAAGGTTCGGAGCCAAGCCCTCTTTTGAAGCTGTTCTTGATGCACGAATATGATGTAAAATCCTATGGCAATAATCGATGCGTGATTGAAGTAATAATCAAAGACATAAACTGGATGGAGACCGTGCGTAAATTCAGGGGTGATAAAGCTTTGAAGACCACCGGCTATACCCATGAACGTTACCATCTCTCCCATCCATCTCTTGCGCATAAATAAATAGCCAATCGCCAGAAGGCGTGAAAATCCGCACATGTGGCAAAGCAGACTCGTTGCCCATGAAGCCTCCCCACGAAATATACTAAGCATTGTCATAACGAGATAGGAGACTAAAAGCAAAACTGCCCAACCCTTCTCAAAATTCATTCTTAGACGAATGCTCATGTTATTTCCTAAAGATATGGGAACAACAATCATGAAGAGGACTACACCCCAGCCAATGATGTATAGGGGATTGTCAGGGGTAATCGCGACATGCAGTTCCATTTAGTTTCTTGTTTACAGGTTTTATTCGATTAGACTTTAATACATTAAGAATCAATCGTTTTGCTAAAAATAAAAAAAGGCGCCCTAACTAGGACGCCTCTTTTCATTCAATTATTCTGCTAAACTTTAGTTATTTCCTAGTATTAAAGGCAGCCCTTCACCGCCACCGCCTACAACAATAACTTTTGAATTTGGACTTTCAGCTAATCTTAGCGTAGCCTCAATTCCTTTGTCTTTTAAGACTTTATCTGTAAGAGATTGACTCAAGATTCTATTCGCAGCAGCCTTACCTTCTGCCTCAATACGCTGACGCTCAGCCTCTTTTTCAGCTCTAGTAAGACGGAACTCATATTCCAGAGAGCTTTGCTCCTGTTCGAGTTTACGTTCAATTGCTTGTTTGAGTTTTTCAGGAAGACCTACATCGCGAATGAGTACCGCGTCTAGTTCTATGTTTTTCTCTTGGATTCTATTTGCTGCTAAATCAAATATTTCCGTCTGAATACTATCACGCTTAGAACTGTAAAGTTCCTCTGGAAGATATTTACCAATTACTTCACGGGTTGCCGAACGTATTTCAGGAATGACAATGCGCTCGTGGTAGTTTTCACCAACATTATTGTGCAAGTAACCTATGTTTTCTTGAATGGGACGGTAACGGTAGGACAGTTCGGTGCGAATCGTAAGACCATTGGCACTCAAAACCTCCATGACAGATCTATCCTCTTGAATTCGAGTTGAGTAAATAAACATTTTATTCCAAGGCGCGATGACTTTCAATCCTTGGCCATACACTTTGTCTTCATTCAATCCAGAAAATAAATCATATTGGATTCCGGCCTCACCGGCATCTATTTTTACAAAGAGTCGTGAAGAAAAGATTAGAATAAATAGGAAGGCTCCAAAGGCAGGAATCAACCACTTGGGAAATTGTGCGTTCATGAATTATAATTTTTGTTTCATACGGAAATGTACAAATATGAGTCCATTAAGCCCTCAAAAAGGAAAATTTGGACATAGTGTCATATTATAAGTTAAAAAACACAATACAATCATAAGAAACGTGTTCGTATCAGTATTTTTAAGCCTACTTTACTTGCATGCTGTTTAACTCTATTGACTTTGCCATTTTTCTGCCATTAGTGTTTGGTGCATTTTGGTTATTACCTAAAAGTAGGCGTTGGCAAAACTGCACATTGCTTTTAGCGAGCTTGATTTTTTACGGATGGTGGGATTACAGATTCTTGTCTTTAATTCTATTTTCAACCGTTGTAGATTTTATAATTGGCCAGCAGATACATAAGACAAGAACAAAAAGTAAAAGAAAAATACTTCTCGGGATAAGCCTATTCACGAACCTGGGTCTATTGGGGTTTTTTAAATATTTCAATTTCTTTCAAGACAGCTTCATCGAAGCTTTTAAATTCTTTGGGAGCAATATAGAAGGGTATAGTCTATCTATTATTCTTCCTGTAGGAATATCCTTCTATACTTTTCAAACGCTAAGCTATACTATAGATGTCTATAGAAAGGAGATGAAGCCGGTAGCTGAATTCATAGATTTTGCAACTTTTGTAACTTTCTTTCCGCAGCTCGTCGCAGGACCTATTGAACGTGCAAAGACTATAATCCCGCAACTCCAAACGCCAAGGATGTTTGATTATCAACAGGCTAAATCAGGGATTCATCTTATCATCTTTGGAATCTTTAGAAAAATAGTAATTGCAGATAATCTGGGTATCTACGTGGACCGTATTTGGCAGTACCCTAATGCGATTACTCCCTACATGGTAGTTCTTGCATCTGTTTTTTTCAGCGTGCAGATCTATATGGATTTCTCTGGATACAGTCGAATCGCTAGGGGTGTTGCTCAGCTTTTTGGCGTTAAGTTGATGGTGAATTTTAATTACCCGTATAAGGCCACTTCTTTCTCCGAGTTCTGGTCTCGTTGGCACATTAGTTTAAGTACTTGGTTCCGCGATTATCTCTACATTCCGCTAGGCGGAAATAGAAGAGGGCCAAAACGTACACTAATTAATCTATGCCTTGTCTTTACAATAAGCGGGCTTTGGCATGGTGCTGATTGGAGCTTTGTACTTTGGGGGTTCATGCATTTTTTACTGCTCACATCTGAACGCTTTATAAAGCTCCCTAAGACCAAGGTGATGCATTTGCTGAAATGGGTTAACGTATTGTTTATGGTCAATCTTACTTGGATTTTATTTAGAGCAGATACCATAGCGAACGCTTGGATTTTTATTCGCCAACTATTCAAATATCAGCCTTTACTTGGCTACGACTCTTTAACTTTCCAAAGCCCATTTTTATTGGCACTCGATTTATTCCTTGTGCTTTCGCTGCCGCTGTTATTGATGATTGAGCGAAAGTTTTATGATTACAAAATATGGCAACAGAATGCATTTCTCATTGGCCTACTCTTATTCACGAGCATGTTTCTAACTACTGGCGAAACGTTTATTTATTTTCAATTCTAAATGATGCGCAAGTTTCTAATATATGTTCTTTTTATTGCAGGATCGAGTTGGGTGCTAAGCAGCGTAATTGCCTGGTCATTTGAAACCTTATTTCTAGCAAAAACAGAAAGCCAAGTGAATTACAAGCTGAGTCGCTTTTATGAATTCAATGACGATGTGCTTTTTTTGGGCTCTTCACGAGCGGAACAAAGTTTCTTGGTGGATACAATTTTTGAAGGGGATCACGCTTATAATTATGGCCTCGTTGGTACCGGGAATTGGCTTTGGCCAAAATTACTTGAGGATGCCGTTGCAAATCATAAACCGGAACTTATACTAATTAATGTAGACCCAGATTCTCTTGACCACGGTACTGAATGGAACATGTCCTACTATTTGGATGTTCCTCATCATTCATCCGTATTCAGCGCTTTAAAATATACCACTAGAAGAAGAATTAGGTTTTTTCCATTTAAATATTTTGGACAATACATAGAGCTTTTTAGGACAGGAATAAAGCAATGGAAAAATTCTACATCTTACGACAACAAAGGGACTAACATCTCAATCAAACCTCCTAACCCAGCCTCTTTTTTTAATCAGAATATGGCCAAGGATAGCGCACTTCATTGTAAGGAAGAAGACCTACAGATATTGAGCGAAATCCTTTCAAAGAACAGTCAGGATATGGTAGTTTTTATCAAACTACCTAGCTACCAAGAAAAAGGCTACAAAATTTTCTTTAATCAGCTTAAGAATCGATTAGAAGGAGTGCCTCTTACCTATTTTCTAGACTATACCGGTGAATTATCCAACAAATCAAATTGGAACGATCATCTTCACCTGAATTTAGATGGCGCAACTAAATTTAGTAAGATGCTGCGGCAGGATTTACAATTAGCTGCAGATTCCAATTTGATTGAAATCCCACCTTCCGTTCAGTTTCAATTTTCTAATTAAAAAGCTCAGCTAGTACTGCAGTAGTTTTGAAATTACCAAAGCCCTCATAGTGTAGATTCATGAATTGAAGAAGCCCGTCAAAGAGGTCGTTTCGGTCCTTTTTAGACATGCTTAGAGGCCCTTCAAAACCCCAGCTCATGGCTTTAATGAAATTTGCAGTGGTGTTTTGATCAAGATAAGGATGCAACACAGAAGGATGGCTCAAAAATTGGCCGTCTTGTAGATCAAAATAATCACCCATTTTCGCTTGGTTCACATCGGGCGAAAATCCCAAATACATTGAAAGCTTAGACCAAATACTTAAATGAAAAGCCGCAGGTACATTTTCAAGGGTATCAAGTGCTAAACAGGCGGAGCGAACGAAATTGAATTTCTCTATATTTTCTGTTTCTTCTCTAAGCACTTTACCAAAAAGCTCAGCTAGAAATATGGCTGTCGCATTACGAACTGCGTCATAGGGAATTGAAGTATACGTCAAGTCCATCTTTGCTTCCTTAATACGATCGAGCTTATCGTTGCCCTTGTGCGTGTGGATAATTTCTAACAACGTAAGCGGTAAGAGCATGGATGACCGTACCGTTGATTTCTTGGAAGAAACTGAATTAATCAACACAGAAATAAGACCAAATTGATCGGTATACAAGCGAACTATTCTTGAAGTATCTCCATATTTGATGGCGCTCAAAACAATTGCTTTACTCGAGTAGTATTGGGGCATGGTTATTAAAAATGCTTTATTACGGTCAAAATATGTTGAAAATCGGTATACAAGACAATTTTATCATTTGTTAATTTTATAAACGTACTCCTCACCCTTTATTATAAATAAGTTTAATTCCAACTAAGATGGAGGTTACGGCTTGTATTTACAACAACAATTCGAGTGTAGAGCTCAATGCAAGAGTTTGCTATATTCAGATTTATGTTGGTCATACATTGAAACACCTGTCTATTCTGCAATAAAAGTAAAGAGTCTATTCGTCCAAAATCAATTACACCATGATAAACTTTATGCAAATCCCCAGAAAGCAAAAAACCTTTTTTTATGGTATTGTTTGTTTGTTATTATCAATGGTCTCTAGTGGTCAAGTAACCGAGACTTATACCATACAGACCAGTAATTTTGATGCAAGTCATACCACAAACACTAATAGTAACTACTTTGCGGGCGCCTACAATAACAATGGGAGCGAAATAGGCACTTATGCAAACGGATCGGGGAGCGGATATACTGGAGATCCTGGAGTCTCGATATTCAGGAGCTTTACTGACGACGGCACATCAACCTCTGGTTCCAGTAGAGATTTACAAGTTGGAGATGAATTTAAGATCACAGCTTATGTAGGTAACAACACGGCCTTTTTTAGCGGTTCAGATGCTGGTATTTCTTTCAACAACGGCACTACAGACAGTACTTTTTCTGATTACAATGCCAATCAACGACTCAAGCTACAAATTGAACAAGGCAATAACTGGTTTGTAGCAGGGGCGGCAGCAGCTGAAGGTTATGCTGCGCCAGGACAAGATGTTACGTTCACGTTTAAAGTAACCTCAAGCAATACTGTTAATGTTGATATAAATCGCGCTAACTCGAGTCCACAGACGGGGGCTACAACCTCTGAACTTGAATTGTCCGGGAGTGGTGCAATTCAGAGTTTCAGTATATGGAATCAATCTTCCGGCTCCGGTAATAACATGTTTTGGAAAAATTGTTCGGTAGAGTCTACAGGAACCGTAGAACTCGGCGGAAATAATCAAACCAATTCTCTAACTACAATTTCAGGTATTATTTCAAATGGGCTAGATGCTAATTCTACAAGTTCCGTCAGCGTTAATTCCGTGGCAAAAAATGGTTCAGGGACCATTACTTTAACTGGGGCAAATACCTATACAGGCTCAACTTCAGTGAATAGTGGTGAGCTAGCTGTTTCTGGATCTGGAACTTTAGGATCAAGTTCTGCAGTAACCGTTAGCTCTGGAGCCGTTCTTAGAATTAGCAACAGCGTCACCATTGCTTCACTTGATAACTCTGGCACTTTGGAAGTTGACCCTGGAGCTTCATTGATAATAACTGGAAATTTAAGTTCATCTGGTACTATAACTATTAATGCTGATTCCACTGGCTATGGACAGGTAAAGGTTGAAGGTACAATATCAAATTCGGGAACAATAAGTCAGGAACAATACATATCCTCAACAGGCCACCATGGTATTTCTTCACCTATGACCACCGGATTTGGTACAACCTCAGGAACGGCTTCTTCACTTTATGAATACGACGCCAGTACCAATGGCGTCTACGTAGGGGCCTATGTGGGTAACGGAACTGCATCTACATCAACAGTGGGACGTGGATTTTTTGCGCCCGTAGGTAACTCTGGCGACTTTCTCACTGCAATAGGCGAATTTAGTGTTACCGGTACGCCTAACACCTCTCACGACTGGACCTTATCCTATGTGACTAACAGCCAAAGCGGGGCAAGCGATAATGGTTGGAACCTAATTGGGAATCCATACAGTGCCACTTTAGATTGGAATTCAGTTCTTAGCGGTCGAGGAAGTAATGTAAATGGCGCTATTTATGTATGGGATCCATCTAATTCCCAATATATGTCTTGGACAACTTTAGGAGGAGTTAATGGTGGTTCACAGTACATTCCGCCAATGCAAGCTTTTTGGGTTCAAACCACCAGTGGAGGAACAGGAACTGCTTATGATGTAAGTACCACTATGTCTAGCAACACCCTCACCACGCAATCGCCTACCTTCCAAAAAAATCAAAATGATATTTTAAAGCTTTCTGTTTTAGATTTATCTAATTCTGATAAATCGGACGAAATAATCATTGCCAATGTCCTAGGTTCCTTAGACGGTTTTGATGAAAGTATAGATGCATGGAAACTACCTAATGACGGTGGTAATCCAAATATCTTCACATTCGATACCGGTGACCAATTGGCCATTAATGCCGTTGACCTTAGTACTCCCAAGGTTATACCAATGGGAATTGATGCTCCCCAGTCAGGCTCCTTGTATCAATTAAGTCTTGAACAAGTAGTTAATGCGGACCTGTATGACGTACTATTAGAGGATAAATTCCTCAATACCTTTACGGACATTACAAAAACCTCTTATTCTTTCCAATACGGAGTATGGCCCAATAACACACCTCGATTTAATCTTCATTTAAGCGCAACTAATACTATTGGTATTGGTGAAGACATGAAAGATAACAGCTATGTATATCAACATGGGAATCAAGTTTTTATAAATAGCGAAGGCGACAACTATACGTCTTATGAATTATGGGCGATTGATGGACGGCTTATTCAAAAGGGGAGAATCAGCACTTCGGTCACCAAATTCACAAAACCTCAAACCGGGCTATATTTAATTAAGCTAATTGGGAACAACAACGTCTACACCATTAAAACATTCTTAAAATAATTGGATTATGAGATATCTATATCTAACCCTTATTTTTCTGATTTCATTTTCTCTAAAAGCTCAAACTCGAAATATACCAGTTCCTGGTAATCCTCCACCGCCTGTCCCTCTTGACGGAGGGTTGGTGGCTTTAATTGGCGCAGGAGCAGCTCTCGGATATAAAAAGTATAAAGCGAAAAATCAAGAGTGATTTTATCAAAATCAACAACCAAGACAACCTTTTAAATCTTCATAGAATTACTTTTCGAAAAAATGTACATTCCATCTAATGAAGTTATTCAGCATTAGAAACTATACCCTCTTTGTCTTTTTAATTGCGGGAAGTTTTGTCCTTCAAGCACAAAATGATATTCTTAAGCTAACTGTTTTTGACTTATCTGATACCAATAAAAGAGACGAAACAATCATTGCTAATGTCTTGGGTGCTTCAGATGGTTTTGATGGAAGCCTAGACGCATGGAAACTTTTTAACTATGGAGGCAATCCAAACGTCTACTCATTCCATGCAGGGGATAAGTTGGCGATTAATGCCGTGGATCTAAGTGCACCTAAGGTATTACAAATGGGTGTTGAGGCTCCGCAAACAGGCTCCATGTATGAGTTGAGTCTTGAACAAATTGTACACGGAAATCCATATGAAGTACTGTTAGAAGATAAACATCTCAACACTTTTATGGATATTACAAATGCTCCGTATTCTTTCCAATACGGAGGATGGTCCAATAGCACCCCTCGATTTAATCTTCATATCAATACAAATACCTGCATCAAGTGTGACAGTTTGAACATAGGTGACTTCTTCTTGGTGGACGGCGATTCCA
>JAYOSU010000034.1:5475-20374 GCA_038139395.1 Cryomorphaceae bacterium | reverse complement strand
GCATAGTTTCCAATTCACGCTTGGGAATATATGGCGGATTAGAGACAATTAAATCAACCTCCTGAAGGGCTTCAGTTAACGCATCAAGCTCACCAAATTCGACCTCTACCGAATGGTGGTTGGCATTTTTTTGAGCGGTTTTAAGTGCATACTTATTAATGTCAACGCCTTTAATTTTCCAATGCGGCCGTTCCTTTTTTAACGCAATAGCAATACAGCCTGAACCGGTCCCTACATCCATAACACTTAATGACTTTTGCTTAAACTTATGAAGAATAGCGCGAACTAATTCTTCCGTTTCTGGACGTGGAACCAAGGTATTTTCATCTACAAAAAAATCCTCTCCTAAAAAGTGAGCAATTCCCAAAATTAATTGAATAGGCTGCCCCTTTTCTAATGCCAAAAGGTCGTTGTGAAATTCGTCAAAACCCATGTATTCATTTTCAGACAACACACAATCTACCGGACTTAATCCCAATCTTTCTTGGAACCAAAGTGAACGAATTGAATTTGCCTCCCTTTCTCCATACAACGGAGTGAGAACTTCTAGAGCTTTTTGTCTATAAAAAGAGAGCTTCAACATAGTGCTTGAATTTACATCACGCGAGGTTACCTTTGGGCTATGAATCACATCAAGTTTCTCACACGTTGCTTACAATTAGCGAATTATGGTCGGGGCGCAACAGCACCGAATCCCATGGTGGGAGCTGTGATTGTACATGAAGGAAAAATTATTGGGGAAGGTTACCATAAAAAAGCGGGGCAAGCGCACGCTGAGGTATTGGCTATACAAGAAGTTAGAGAACCTCATTTACTTAAAGAAAGTATACTTTATTGTTCGTTAGAACCATGCGCGCATCATGGTAGGACACCGCCTTGTTGTGAACTGATTGCAAAAAATGATATACCTCATGTGGTTATTGCAACAAATGACCCTCATGACAAGGTAAATGGCAAGGGAATTCATTACATGAGAAGTAAGGGTATTTTTGTTGAATTAATTGATGAACAGCGTATTTATCAAAAACTTAATTCAACCTTCCTTACAAATAAAATAAAGTTCCGGCCGCATTTCACATTAAAGTGGGCGGAAACGGCTTCTGGTCATATGGATAAGATAAGAGGTAAGTCGGAACCAGCACTTTCTATTTCAGGACCTATAGCTGCCATAAAAACTCATCAACTTCGCTCAAGGGTTGATGGTATATTAATTAGCTCAAAAACTGCAAGCAGAGATTTACCTTCACTCACCACGAGATACTGGAATGGGCCTAACCCAGTTCCAATTATACTTTTAAGCAAAGAGCATCCATTGGATTCAAATTGGTTGACCTCATTAGAGGTAAAACCAATACTTATTGGTGAAAGTGTTAGCGACAAAGAAGGAATAGTAGCTGACCCAAGGCAACCCGAACAATGGCTAGGGCAATTATTAGAGCATAACATGCATCACATCTTGGTTGAAGGTGGTTCTTCCATACTCCATTTTTTCATCAGTAATGGATTAGCAGATGAAGTACATAGGTATACTTCTACATGGACCATATTGGATGGTATTACCGCTCCAAAGTACAACTTGATTCTTTCTAGCAGCAATTTAGGCGAAGACCGTTATGATAGAAACTGACACCTATTTAAGTATTGAAGGGCCTGCGCTTGGTATTTACAAAGACAAAGGCAGTAAATTCAACGCGTATGTTTTTCCTATTCAAAATGAAGGCAGCTTCAAAGATCAACTGCAATTAATCAAGGCACAAGAGGCTAATGCGCGCCACCACTGTTGGGCATTCATACTAGGAGAACAAGGGGAATATAGCAAATCAAATGATGATGGCGAGCCGGGAAATACAGCCGGAGCACCTATTTTAAGGTCATTAGTGAAGTCTAAAATAACTAATGTTGGGTGCGTAGTAGCTAGGTATTTTGGAGGTACTAAATTGGGCGTTCCTGGATTGATCGCAGCTTACGGTGGAAGTTCAGAAGAAGCCGTGAAAAATGCAATTATCACTAAGCACGTTATTCGTGAAAGATTAGAATTGACCTTTGAGTATTCACATATCTCGTTTGTCGAGCGTGTTATTAAGTTTCACGATATTGATGTGATAAAAAGAGAACAAAAAGAAAACGTCAACTATCACCTTTTGGTTAGAAGGTCAAAATTGAATAAAGTAATTGAACATGTACAAGAAAATCATCTCATTACTATTCGTACTGTTTAGTACGTGGGCCTTTGCTCAAAGTAATCCTGAATTAGAAATACATCACTTTGCCTCACGTAAAAGCCCGCATGCAAAGTATGTTCGATACACCTATTCATATAATTCACATAAGATATTAGACCACCAATTATTACGCATTTATGGATTGGATGGTCAGTATATAAAAAGCAAATCATCTTTAACCACTGACGCAATATCCGCTTTGAATCATTCACTTAAAGGTCCTTACCTGTATTGGAAGGATGACCAGTGGAAATCAGTAACGGTGGATACCATAAATGACGGTAAGATTCATGAAGTCATTATTGAGAATAGCGAATTAGACTTTTTTGAAAGACGGGATCTGAATTTACACGCAGCGGATACTCTGGTGCAAATGCGCGTTTTCAATCCTGACCCTCTCACTCCAAATGGATTGACCTACGGAGGCACCTATACCGATATGAACGATGGGAATGGTTCTGTTTTAGATAGTTTTACCATTGTAGATGCAATAGATGTAGATGCCGTAGGAGGTACGGTTTATTTGAAAAACAAATATGTGGAGGTCATGGATTTTGATGCTCCTTATATTCCTATTAGTACGGATCCGTCAAAATGGTTGGACGGTAGGTCTTCGGATGAATTTGAACAAGTAATGGTCACTTATCACATTACTAAACAAAATCAATACCTAGAAGCCTTAGGATACAACAGTATATTGAATTACGCCATTCACGTTGACCCACAAGCTTTAAATGGTCAAGATAATAGTTTGTTTAATTGGGGTACCACACCTCCGAGATTGTTCTTTGGAGAAGGAGGCGTAGACGATGCGGAAGATGCAGATGTAATTATTCACGAATTAGGTCATGCTATTAGTCATGGAGCTGCCCCAGGTACAACCAACGGTACCGAGCGTAGAACTTTTGATGAGGCCTTGGGAGATTATTTTGCCGAACGTTATGGACGTCTTAACGGGGTGACAAGCACACGTATTTTTGATTGGGACGGTAATAATCCTTTTTGGGACGGCCGAAGCGCGGTGTACGATGGTTTCAAAAATTATCAAAATCTGGTATTCTTTGGTATTTATGAGCACACAGATATAATCACAAGTGCTATGCTAGAATTTTCTGCGAATCCAGCTGTAAACGATTCTGTAGCTGATAAGGTTATTTTAGAAAGTTTATACCAATTGATGTCCTTTCAAAGTTTGAATGATATTGGAAAGAACATTCTATCTGCTGATTCTCTAATAAATTCTGGGGCGTATAGCAATTTCATCTACAATTCTTTTGGAGCCCCTAAAAATATTCTTCAAGCGGTCAGTATAGAAGAAGCTAAAAATTTAGTTGAACCCGAGTTGCTCTATGGGGATGGATTCATTATTAAAATACCCGAAAATCAAAAGTATAATTATTCATTTTTTACTAAAGATGGTAAATTAATACAAACGGGAATCTTGACCCGTACAAGCAAATTTGAAATAGAGCAATCGCTCATTATTTACTTACAGAATTCTAACGGTATTAGGACGATTCTAAAGAAGCTTTAAGTAGAAGCGTCTTGAGTTCTTCTGGACAATGCTTTGGTTTAAAAGATTTGGTATCTACGAAAACAAGGACAACCTCCCCTTTTACCAATAGTTTTCCTTCGTTGTTTTTTAGGGTGTGGTAAAATGATATCTTTCTTGAAGGCATTTCAGTAATGGAAGTTTCCAGCACTATTTCTTCGTCATATTTAGCACCAACTTTAAAATCAATGTTCATATGAACTACAGGCAACATGGTTCCATTTCGTTCCATTTCTGCATAGGTCATTCCCACTGATCTGAGAAGCTCGACTCGACCAACCTCAAAATAAGTAGCGTAATTTCCGTAGTAAACTACTCCCATCTGATCTGTTTCAGAATATCTTGGGCGAAATTTGTGCAGACCGGTTAAATTAATTTTTTTCATGGGTCTAATTTACATTTCGATTTGTCATAAAAACAATGAAACAAAAAAACTTAAATCGCATAATTCCAACAAGTTGCGTTTTAAAAAGTATTAAATACCAAAAAAAAATGATGCTTTAAACTACCCTTTGATTTTCAACGGATTACAGATTACTTATGAAAAACTTTTTTTACAAACAACCCAAAAAAAATTTTTTTGATAAGGAATTTATCAACAGATTTGTAATGCAATGAAACGGGATTTAGATACCCCGTGAAAAACCCCTTTTTTTAAAACTAAAAGAGATACTATACTCTCGAGACTTGAACAACCTCGGGAAGGATTTTATGAGCCATGAATAAAACTGTAGGAACCATTTGGAATGAAGCGTTAGAATTTATAAAAGATAATGTAGATGAACAATGTTACGATACCTGGTTTAATCCTATAAAACCAATTAAAACACAAGGTTCTGTTCTCACAGTTCAAGTGCCCTCTAAATTCTTTTATGAATACTTAGAAGAGAATTATATACAGTTATTGAAGGCGGCCATTACGAAATGTTTAGGAGAAGGAGCAAAATTGGTATACAGTATTGTTTTAGAAAACTCCTACGATAATAGCACACCGCCTACCATGAAACTTCCTAGTTCAGGAAGACGTAAACACAAGCCCCAAAGTGTAAACATGCCTGTGGCTCTTGCTAACGAAAAAAGCATTAAAAATCCATTCGTTATACCCGGTCTTCAAAAACTGAATATTGACAGTCAACTCAATCCGAATTACACTTTCGAAAACTTTATTGAGGGAGATTGTAATCGTCTTGCAAGATCGGCAGGTATGGCCGTTGGAAAAAGTCCTGGTGGAACAGCTTTTAATCCATTGATGCTGTACGGAGGTGTTGGCTTAGGAAAGACACATCTTGCACATGCAATAGGCGTTGAAATAAAAGATAATTACCAAGAGAAGACTGTTCTTTATGTAAGTGCTGAAAAATTTACTCAGCAATTCATTGACAGCATTAGAAATAATACCAAAAATGATTTTGTCCACTTCTATCAAATGATAGATGTCTTGATTATTGATGACGTACAAAGCTTTTCTGGAAAGGAAAAGACACAAGACGTGTTCTTTGAAATTTTTAACCATCTCCACCAAAACGGCAAGCAAATTATATTAACCTCTGATCGCGCACCGGTTGAATTACAGGGAATGGAACAGCGCTTATTAAGTCGATTTAAGTGGGGGTTAAGCGCAGACTTACAAAAACCAGGTCTTGAAACACGTGTAGCCATTTTGGGTAAAAAGCTGTACAATGATGGGATTGAAGTAGAAGATGATATTGTTGAATTCATAGCTTATTCAATCAACTCAAACGTGCGTGAGTTAGAGGGAGCATTAATTAGTATTCTTGCTCAAAGCTCCCTGAATAAAAAGGAAATCACCATGGAATTGGTGAAGTCTATGGTGGACAAATTTGTAAAAAGTACAACCCGAGAAATTTCTATTGACTTTATTCAAAAGGTAGTTTGTGATTACTTCGACATGCCACTTGAACTGCTGAAATCCAAGACTAGAAAAAGAGAAATAGTCCAAGCGCGGCAACTCAGTATGTATTTTTCTAAACAACTGACTAAAAATAGCCTTGCCTCTATTGGACAGCAGTGCGGTAATAAAGATCATGCAACCGTCTTACATGCTTGTCGTACGGTCAATAACCTCAAAGAAACTGACAAACGTTTCAAAACATATGTTGACGATCTCCAAAAGAGATTAACACTCGCTTAAATTTATTGTACGAAAGCTTGAAAGAGTCAGTATCTTCGGGTATTGACTCTTTTTTTTATGAAGGTATTAATGGTTTGCTTAGGGAATATCTGTCGTTCGCCCCTAGCACATGGAATTTTAGAACATAAGGCTCCTTCGAATTGGACCATTGATAGTGCGGGAACTTCTGGGTGGCATGAAGGAGAACGACCGGACACACGATCCATTATTACCGCAAAAGGAAGAGGTATAGCCATAGACCAACAGAGATCTAGACCATTTGTTGTAGACGATTTTAAGCGCTTTGATATCATATTCGCAATGGATTCGTCAAACTATAGTAACCTATTGAGATTGGCGCCAGATAAAGAATCTGCGTTAAAAGTCCGATTAATAATGAATGAAGTTTATCCAAAAGAAAACAGACAAGTACCTGACCCATATACAGGTGGACAAAATGGATTTGAAGAAGTTTACGACATGTTAGAACGGGCATTAGATGAATTCCTTAACAGCAATTTAAATGGGTAATTTATACCTAATACCAAATACATTAGGAGAAGACAATTTTTCATTTATTCTCCCAGAAGAAGTGAAATCAGTTATTGAATCTTTGGATTATTTCATAGTTGAAAATGAAAGAACAGCTCGGGCGTATATCAAAAGGCTGCTTCCAGATAAAATTCAAAAGGATATTCATGTTGAAATCATAGACAAACACACCGATCCTTTGGATTTACCTGGCTTTTTAAGACCGATTGAAAACGGAAAAAATGCCGGAATAATTTCGGAAGCTGGTGTACCCTGTATAGCGGACCCAGGTGCTGAAATAGTGAGCATAGCTCATCGTAAAGGACTAAAAATTATCCCTCTGGTTGGCCCCTCCTCTATCCTCTTAGCCTTAATGGCGAGCGGTTTTAATGGACAGCAATTTGCTTTTCGCGGTTATCTACCTTTTGATCAACAAATCCGTAAACGGGTTTTTCAAGCAATGAATAAGGATATTAAGGATGGTATTACGCAAATATTTATGGAAACGCCATACCGCAATAACAAGCTTTTGGACGAGTTACTCAAAATAATGCATCCGGAGACTAAATTGTGTATAGCCTGCGACATCACTCTAGAAAATGAGTACATTAGAACAAAGACTATAGCGGATTGGGTGGGTAGTCTTCCCGATTTACACAAACGACCAACCATATTTCTAATAGATTAATGACGGATTGGGGTTCTAAGGATAAAGAGTTAATTGATGGTGCATTCGGTGACTTACTGAATAGCATTGAATATAAAACGGATAAAGACGACGTTGACCTAATCAAGCGTGCGTTTCGGCTTGCCAATGACGCTCATAATGGCATACGAAGAAAAACAGGTGAACCCTATATCACCCATCCAATTGAAGTCGCCCAGATAGTTGCCACTGAGATCGGACTAGGTCCCACCAGTATTGCAACAGCGCTCATGCATGATGTAGTTGAGGATTCAGACTATACGTTAGATGACATCAACAGTATGTTCGGCGCTAATATTGCCAAGTTGATTGACGGATTGACCAAAATTAGTGGTGTAACCACAGTTGATCAGAATATGCAACTGGAAAATTACCGTAAAATGTTACTCACCATTAGTGATGACATTCGGGTTATTTTGATCAAAATTGCAGACCGTATGCATAACATGAGAACCATGCACGGAATGCCTTCTCATAAACAGTTGACTAAAGCATCTGAAACCTTATTCATTTATGCCCCTTTAGCACACAGACTTGGTCTTTACAGAATTAAAACTGAGCTTGAAGATCAAAGCCTTAAGTATACTGATCCTGAAATCTATGCAGATATTAAAGGTAGAATGGATTCGCTGCAAAAGGCAGACATGTCTTACCTCAATAAATTTGTCGCAACAATAGAACGCGAACTAGATAGTGCAGGTCTTCATTTTGAAATTAAAAAGAGAACAAAAAGTATCTACTCCATCCGTAGAAAGATGAAAAATCAAGGCGTTAGTTTTGAAGAAGTGTATGATAAATATGCTATTCGTATTATCCTTGATTCCAAGCTTGAGCAAGAAAAAGCGGATTGTTGGAAGGCTTATTCTTTAGTCACAGAAAACTTTAGTCCGAACCCATTGAGATTGCGGGATTGGATTTCTTCCCCGAAGAGTAACGGTTATGAAAGTTTACATACGACTGTTATGGGGCCTGACGGACATTGGGTAGAAGTGCAAATAAGAACAGCACGTATGGACGATGTCGCGGAAAACGGATTTGCTGCACACTGGAAATACAAGGAAGATAGTTCCGGTTCCAATTCATTAGATTCATGGCTCGTTAGGATTAGAGAGTTTCTTGAAGACCCTGAAAACGATGATGAAGATTTCATTGAAAGTTTTCAAATGAACCTATTTGCTTCGGAGATTTTTGTGTTTACGCCAAAAGGAGAAATGCTGACTTTGCCAAAAGGGGCTACTGCACTTGATTTTGCCTTTGATATTCATTCGGAGGTGGGTGCACATTGCCTAGGTACAAAGGTGAATGGAAAGCTCGTCCCAATGAGTACACCCTTGAAATCAGGAGATCAAATTGAAATACTTACCTCCATTAAACAAGAACCAAAGGACGATTGGCTCGCGTTTGTTAAAACCGGCAAGGCAAAACAACGCATTAAAAGATCCTTAAAAAGAGAGAAACAAATTATATCTGGTCAGGGATATACCATCTTGGAGCGAAAACTTAGAGTCTTGAAGCTTAAAGCTACCTCCAGCAACATTCAAAAATTGGTGAATTACTTCGGACTAAAAAATCCCGAAGAGTTATTCTACAAAGTGGGGCTCGGTGTTATTGACAACAAAAAACTAAGGCAATACGCACGGGAAACATCAGGACTTGTGAATTATTTTAAGTCTAGAATTGTAAAGAGTCCTTATGCTAGAACCAAATTGGACCAAAAGAATAAGAGCAAAAGTGAATCCAATTTAAACGTAGAATTAGTCTTTGGAAATGACGAACAACAATTAGACTATACCCTATCAAAATGCTGTAATCCTCTTCCAGGTGAGCGTGTATTTGGTTTTATCACAACAGCGGAAGGAATAAAAATTCACCGGCACGATTGTCCCAATGCCGTCATGCTACAAAGCAGATTTGCCAACAGAGTAATGAAAGCAACCTGGATAACAACAGAAAATGCTAAGGTCACCGTAAATATTGAGATAACCGGGGCGGACCGTGTAGGTCTTGTGAATGATGTAACTAAAATCATATCGGGAGACTTAAACATCAATATTAAAGCCATTTCCTTTTCCGTAGACGACGGGTTATTCACAGGTCAATTGACCATTGAGGTAGCAGATAAAGTAGGTTTAACAGATACTATTAACAATATCCGAGCATTGGAAGGAATCAACAGTGTAAATAGGGTGGGTAAATTCAATTAGTAGAAGTATTTTAGCGCTTTAGTTCTCGAATGAGCACATTGAACGCACAAGAACAAGTAAGAAAAGTATTCAGCACTTTTCTAGAAGAAAACAAGCAACGGAAAACACCCGAACGCTTCGCTATACTCAAAGAGGTTTACGAAAGTAACGACCATTTTGATGTAGAAACTTTGTATCTAAATATGAAAGCGAAAAACTACCGCGTCTCAAGAGCTACTTTATACAATACTATTGAGCTATTGCTCACCTGTGGACTGATTCGCAAGCATCAATTTGGTCAAAACCAGAGCTTTTATGAGAAGTCTTATTTCAATAGGCAACATGATCATGTGATATTGGATTCAGGTGAAGTATTTGAATTCTGCGATCCCAGAATTGAAAACATTAAAAAAACTATCGAGGAAGTCTTCGATGTAGATGTAAGCAGTCACAGCCTTTACTTCTACGCAAAGAAGAAGGAATCCTAATTTAACTTAAACATGGCCGTAGATGTACTTTTAGGTCTTCAATGGGGAGACGAAGGAAAGGGAAAAATTGTTGATGTACTTACGCGTAAATATGATATCATTGCGCGTTTTCAGGGAGGTCCCAATGCTGGTCACACTTTAGAATTTGAAGGTAAGAAACATGTACTACATACCATACCATCTGGCGTATTTCATAAAGATGTATGCAATGTTGTGGGCAACGGTGTAGTCATAGACCCCGTAATTTTTAAAGGTGAGTTGGATAAACTCATTGCTCAAGAGCCTGAAGTTTTATCTAGACTAAAAATCTCAAGGAAAGCACATTTAATACTGCCATCGCATAGACTATTAGACGCGGCAAGTGAAGCTGCCAAGGGCAAGAAAAAGATTGGTTCAACCCTTAAAGGAATTGGTCCAACCTATATGGATAAAACCGGTAGAAACGGTCTGCGCGTTGGTGATATCCAACTGAGTAATTTCAAGGAACTTTATACCAATCTTGTCAAAAAGCATGAGCAACTCCTGAGCGGATATTCGAATTTTTCTTATAACCTTGGCGAACTAGAGACCGACTGGTTCGCTGCTATTGAGTATTTAAGAACACTTGATATCATAGATAGTGAACCATACGTTCATCAGGCCATAAGAGATGGTCGAACCATTCTCGCCGAAGGGGCACAAGGCACCTTGTTAGACATTGATTTTGGAACTTATCCTTTTGTTACTTCTTCAAATACTACTTGTGCGGGAGCATGTACAGGACTTGGAGTTGCTCCAAATCGCATAAAGAACGTTTACGGAATTTTTAAAGCGTATTGTACAAGGGTTGGCTCTGGTCCTTTCCCTACTGAACTCTTTGATACAACAGGTGAAACCATCCAGGCTCAAGGTCACGAATTTGGTGCAACCACTGGACGCCCAAGAAGATGCGGGTGGTTAGATTTACCGGCACTGAAATACGCTATTGACGTGAATGGCGTTACTGAATTAATGATGATGAAGGCCGACGTTTTAAGTGGCATAGGTAATCTGAAAATTTGTACTGCCTATAGATATAAAGGTGAAGTAATAGAACATTTACCTTACAAGTTAGAAGAAGCCCTTATTGAGCCAATTTTTACTGAAATAGCAGGTTGGAATGAAGACCTGACTACAATGATTTCAGAAGATGAATTTCCTGGTAGCTTCAAAGCTTATATTGACTTTATTGAAAAAGAAGTAGGTGTGCCTATTTCTTTGATTAGCGTTGGACCAGACCGAGCGCAAACCATAATGAGAAAATAATGAAGAGGGCCTTTCTAATTGGATGGGCCCTCCTTTTTATCTGCACCTCCGCGAGGGCGCAGAAGACCATACGCATTCTGAATTCCGATCATCTTGAAATCAAAAAGCAAAAGAATGGTTCGCGGGTATATTATTTACAAGGAAATGTGGGGCTTCAACAAGATGTTGCTGTAATGACTAGTGATTCCGCAATTCTTATACAGCCGCAGAATGAGTTCAAGGCATTTGGAAATGTGAAAATTGTACAAGCAGACACCACGGTTGTAACTGGCGAAAGATTGGATTATAAAGGTGAAACCAGAACTTTTACCATCAAAGACAACGTCAATCTCATTACTCCCAATTCCAAACTAAGCACACAGGTTCTTTTCTATGATAGAGTTACGGCTAATGCGTATTACACCACGCGCAGTACGCTCTATAGAAATCAATTAGAACTTACTGCGGATATTGGTACATACAATACGCGTTATGAGACGGTACGACTTCGAGGATCAGTAGAAGCTATAGATAGTGCATACACGCTATTTACGGACACTTTGATTTATTACCCATCAATGGATAGTTATGATTTTGCAGGACCTTCTACCCTGCTTAAAGACAGTACGACTATTCAATGCCAAGTTGGTCGATATGAAGCAAATCTATCACAATTGTACCTTGGTAATGGAGCCAATATTGCTTCACCAAAAAGTTTTATTCGGGCAGACTCTATAAGTTACAACCTCAATGATGAAAGTGGAGAATTATTCAACAAGGCACTGGTTGCGGATACTACTCAAGGTTTGGTTCTGGAATCAGATTATATTGACTACGTCAAGAAACCAAACTATGTGAATGCATATTCCCCTGTATATTACCGTCAACGGATGGATGAAGACACCTTATATGCGATAGGTGATACCTTAAAAATAAGAGAGGATTCGGCTGAATTTCATACCGTAGATCTATTGTTTAACACCCGGTTTTTTAGCACAGATTTTCAAGGAAATAGTCGGTTTTTTAATTTTAAGGAAGAAACAAACGTGTTAACCTTATTCCCTAAACCGCTCATGTGGAGTAAAGAAAATCAATTTAGCTGCGACTCGTCAATAATGACCCTTCGTGATGAGAAATTAGACAGTTTATTCTTAAACGGTAATGCTGCAATAGTTTCACTTTCAAAAGATTCTATACACTTTGACCAAGCTATAGGTAAAAGACTAGAGGGTAATTTTTTAAACAATGCCGTTCATGCATTGAGGCTTGAAGGAAATGCAGAAAACCTAAGCCATAGTATTAATGACGATGGCCTGGTAGAAGGAATAAGCAAAAGTGCCTGCTCTTGGATAGAAATTCAATTTAAAGATGGTGAAGCAAATAAAGTTAAGGCTGGACCGGTAGGTGAAGCGTCTTATGTCCCATGGTCCTCTGCACCTGATGAAATGAAAAGCCTCCCAAGATGCACGCCTGCCTTTGATTTAAGGACTACCAAGACACAAACTCGCCCAAAAATCAATCTATGATTTTCTTAATATTGGGTTTAAAGTAATTAGGGCCTTTTAATACTTTCCCGTCCTCGCGATAAATCGGTTGGCCATCCTCTCCTAATTTACTCATATTACTTCTTTGTATTTCCTCAAAGACTTCTTCAATCTTATGCTGCATACCATGGCTAAGGATGGTTCCGCACAAAATGTACATCATATCTCCTAACGCATCTGCTACCTCTACTAAATTGCCACTTTTTGCAGCTTCTAGGTATTCCTCGTTTTCCTCTGCCATCAGTCTAAACCTGAGATCTATAAGGCTGTCTTCAATAGTTGCAGTAGGTGAATATTTATTAGGAATTCCAAAGGTATCGTGGAATTTCTCCACATGATTTAATTGCTTTTTCATTTGTTGATAATATCTACCTCAAAGAAAGTAAATTTGTGGCTATGGAAAACATAACTACGGGTCATTGGATATTTGCAGGTGTCTTTGCAATTGCCTTTCTAATTTATCTTTTCATTAGCTATCGAAAGGATTTAGCCTTGCACAAAATTCATTACCGCAGCGGAGGTATTCAAGTAGCTCTATTAATCGTCATCACCTTGTTTGTTCTCTTTGTTTTTAAGCGTCTCTTCTAGGTCCTTTATCACGTATATTTGCGTAAGAGTTTAACCTAGCTCGAACCAATTACTATGACAGATAAACAGAAAGAAATCAGTTACCTAGATTTCAAAAAAGAAATCCACCAAGACTATTACACGGCTGTACTTTCTCGTGAATGTTCTTTAATGGGACGCAGAGAAGTTCTTACAGGAAAGGCCAAATTCGGTATTTTTGGTGCCGGAAAAGAACTTGCCCAAATAGCTTGGGCGAAAGCATTTAAAAAAGGTGATTTTAGAAGCGGATATTACCGCGATCAGACCTTTATGATGGCTTTGGGCGAATTAAATCCAGTAGGTTTCTTCAACTCATTATACGCAGTCACAGACATTAAGCATGAACCTATGGCAGGTGGGCGGCAAATGAATGGTCATTTCGCCACACGCAGCCTAGATCAAGACGGTAATTGGATTGACCTAACTCAACAGTTCAATAGTTCATCTGACATAAGCCCAACTGCTGGCCAAATGCCCAGATTACTTGGTCTGGCACAGGCCTCCAAAGTGTACAAGGAAGTTTCTTTTGAGGGCTCTGAAAAATTCAGCAATGATGGAAATGAGGTCGCTTGGGGCACTATTGGAAATGCTTCCACTTCTGAAGGTTTGTTTTTTGAAACCATTAATGCTGCAGGCGTCTTACAAGTACCCATGGTTATTTCCATTTGGGATGATGAATACGGGATATCCGTGGGTGCTGAACACCAAACTACCAAAGAGAATATCTCTGAAATATTGAAAGGTTTTCAAAGGGATTCCAAGGGAAAAGGATACGACATTTATGTTGTGGAAGCTTGGGACTATCCTGCTCTGATCAATACTTTCACGATAGCGGGAAAAGTAGCTCGTGAAGAACATGTTCCTGTAATGATTCATGTGAAAGGCATGACCCAGCCGCAAGGCCACAGCACAAGCGGATCGCACGAACGCTATAAAAGTAAAGAGCGTTTAGAATGGGAAAAGAACCACGATTGTATTCTAAAGTTCGGTCATTGGATGATTGAGCAAGGTATCGCCTCTCAAGAGGAATTGGATGAACTCACTACACGTGCAAAAAAGGCGGCACGCGATGGAAAAAAAGAAGCTTGGACCATCTACCAATCGGTTCCAAAGCAATTGCGTTCTGAATCTTTGGCTATTCTCAAGGGCATGCAGCAACAGGGTGAGAAAGGAATTTTCCTTACCAATATCATCAAAGATTTAGAGTCCATTGAAGATGTAGAAGTTGCCCATAGCTTCAAGGCGGCTAGAAAAGCTTTACGTGTAGTTCGTGGAGACCATCGCGTGGATACTTCAGCATTAAAAGACTGGTTGAATCATACGAAGCGTGACCAAGAAAGACGCTACGGATCTCATTTATATAGTGAGAATCCACGTATAGATCTTTTATCAAAAAATCCACCCACCTATTCAGACCATTCTGAAGTAGATGCGCGGGTAGTTCTAAGAGATAATTTTGATGCGCTATTTGAAAAGCATCCAGAAACCATGGTTTTCGGTGAAGACAGCGGAAAAATTGGTGATGTAAATCAAGGACTCGAAGGAATGCAGGCAAAATATGGAGCAACTCGTGTTGCGGATGCTGGAATTCGTGAAGCCACGATTATGGGTCAAGGAATTGGCCTAGCCATGCGAGGATTAAGGCCCATTGCTGAAATTCAATACCTAGATTA
>JAYOSU010000034.1:0-5375 GCA_038139395.1 Cryomorphaceae bacterium | reverse complement strand
GCGCTACCCTGCACTTTAATGAAAGAACCGCGTCTTTTCCCAAATACAGTAGCTGGTGTTCTTGAAGCACTAGAAATGAGCTTTGGGAAGGGTATTTATGCGGATAAAGTTGTTGAGCGATTACTCAAGAAAAACAAAAAGTGGGGATCGCGAGATCGGAGTTTCGTTGCGGAACATACCTATGAGATGGTTCGATGGTGGGGACTTCTTTGGGCAATCTATGACCGACCACCTTCAACAAAACGAAAGGACCTTCAGAAGCTATTTGGCATATATTGGTTGTGGAGAGGATTTAGTCTGCCCGACTGGCCAAAGTTTGACGCTGTTAGAGAATTTCCAATAGGTAGCAGAAAAGTTGCGTTGAAGCATACTGCGGATATTGAAAGCTTTCCACATTGGTTTAGCGAACTAGCAGAGGATCAATTGGGCGATAAGTGGTCAGAAATTGCACGAAATCTAAACGTGCCAAATACAGTAAATATTAGAATCAACAGCTTAAAAGCCAATAAAGAGGATGTTGTAAATGAATTAAAAAAGGAAGGAATTGAACTCATTCCTCATCCTGTTTTTCCTGATGCACTTTACTTAAATGGTCGACCTAGATTAAATCATATTCCAGCCTTTCAATCGGGTTTATTCGAAGTTCAAGACGCTGGATCCCAGCAAATTGGTCACTTTCTAAATCCAACTCCAGGAAGCACTACCATCGATGCGTGTGCGGGCGCAGGAGGCAAAACTCTCCTCCTTGGAGAATTGATGAAGAATCAGGGACGCCTAATCGCCATGGATGTTGAAGGAAGAAAATTGGGCGAACTTAAAAAACGTACAGTTCGTAGCGGGTTGAGCATCGTTGAAACGCGAGCTTGGGAGGAACCTATGGTTTTAGAGAAACTGGGCGAAACTGCTGATTTTTTGCTACTTGACGTGCCGTGTTCGGGTACAGGTGTAATTAAACGTGAGCCCGATACAAAATGGAAGCTGCAACCGACTCATCTTGAGCATCTAAAAGGTCTTCAGGCGGATATCTTGCATCGTTATCCCAGGATGCTTAAAAATGGCGGCATATTGGTTTATGCTACTTGCAGTATTTTACCCATGGAAAACTCGAATCAAGTTCAACAGTTTTTAAAGAACAACACTGCATTTGAATTGATAGAAGAATGTACCGTTGATCCCGGGGAGCACAATGACGGTTTCTACATGGCCAAAATGAAGAAAAAATGAGGACTACGGAACAAGAAAGCTTGCATTCAAACTTAGAGCAACAGAGTGTTGCTGACTTGGTACGCGGAATCAATACCGAAGATCAAAAGGTGGCTCATGCCGTTGGTGAGCAGATATCCTCCATTACCGCCTTTATAGAGGCTTTGGTGCCTCGTATGGAGCAAGGTGGACGCTTGTTCTATATCGGTGCAGGAACTTCGGGTCGACTAGGAATTCTAGATGCAAGTGAGTGCCCTCCGACGTTTGGAGTCAGTCATGATTTGGTAATAGGCCTCATTGCTGGTGGTGATGGAGCGATTAGAAAAGCAGTTGAAAATGCTGAGGACAGTACTACCGGTGCTTGGGAAGATTTAAGACAATACAATATCCAACCTTTAGACTCCGTCGTTGGTATTGCCGCTAGTGGAACTACACCATACGTTATTGGAGGAATAAAAGCTGCAAATAAGCATGGTTTACTCACTGGTTGTATTACATGCAACGAAGGGAGTCCCGTGGGAAAGGTGGCTCAGCACGAAATAGCCGTAGTGGTTGGCCCTGAGTTTCTTACGGGCTCCACACGAATGAAATCGGGATCTGCGCAGAAGATGGTATTGAACATGATTACCACGGCTGCGATGATTAAATTAGGGCGAGTGAAAGGCAATAAAATGGTAGACATGCAACTTTCAAACGACAAGCTAGTAGGCCGCGGTACCCGTATGGTGGCCGAAGAGCTTGGAATTGAACAGGAATTGGCCAAAAAATTACTTTTAAAACACGGTAGTGTTAGAGCTGCGATAGATGTTTACAGGAATGAGCGATAAAAAGAGTAATCAAGAACAGATTGTAGCCGGTCTTTTTAGGTTGGCATGGTCCTTCCCTTTCATTTTTACAGGTCCATCGTTGTACATCGGGAAAGGAACTAGTGGCTCATGGTACTGGACCGTAATATCTATTGTATTGATGCTAGTAGCCGTTTTCTTGGCCGTAAGTGGACTTCGTAAGGTTATGAGTGGCTTCTTTGACGGTAAGTAATTAAATCTTAAAAACCTGAGTGACCTGCGTCTTTGAACCTCGGGTTATTGATAGGAAATAAGTACCCGCAGCGATGTACTCCCCGGGTACCCATCGGAATTGGTAGCGACGTCCTGTGACTACCTCACTCGCCACTATACGCCCATACATATCCCTTAATTCTAACTCGATATCCGTGGTATTGTCATCCGGTAAGAAGAAGATTAGATGATCTGGGAATGGGTTTGGATACACAGAAATCTCATTCTCTGGGTTTGAGCTCAAATAGAACCGAGCAAATTTCATATTAGGGATACCGTACCCTATTCTTTCGTTTTTAGCGTAGTAATGCGAACTGCTAACTTCCAAGGCTTTAATGATCTCCTGTGCAGTAGCGCTAGGCGATGATTCCCATAGACAGGCGGCAGCTCCTGCAATGATTGGTGAACTAAAACTCGTTCCATTGGCTGGGGTAATGGTCCCATCTGGTCGATACACATAGGCACCTTCTCCCCTTGCACATACATTGGGTTTAATACGGCCATCCACAGTGTATCCACGAGAACTGAATCCGCTCACAATTCCAAATTGATTCACCGAGCCCACGGTTAAAATACTATCCGCATCCGCTGGCATTGTTATCTTATCCCAAGCGCTGCCGCCAGCATTTCCAGCGCTAGTAACCACAAGCATACCGGTTCTAGCCGCAGCAACCGCTCCCAAGGAAATAATGCTTGTACGTCCATCAAGGTCATCCACGGTGTAGTTATCGTTTGGATCATCAAACTCACTATATCCTAGAGAGCTGTTGATGATATCTGCACCTATAGAATCGGCATATTCCGCACCAGCGATCCAATTGTACATCTCCTCTGGAGTTTCGCTGAGTTCTTTTTCTGTTTTAATCAGCACATATTTCGCGAAAGGTGCAGTTCCAACTAAAACACCGTTTTTATACGCAGCCATCGTACTGAGCACGGAAAAACCATGAGATGAACCTTGATAAACATTCGTACCACCTTCAACAAAATTCCGCGTAGCAATGATTTGACCGTAATCGTTGAAATCTACTGTATTTGCACCTACAAATCCAGCATCTAACACTGCAATGACCTTATCCGCCCCGATATATCCAAGATTATGTAAACCTTCTACAAGTGTAATTTGATGAGCTTGGTCGGCAGCCATACCGTAATCATAGACCGGATTAATCGAAGTCGTTGTGAACGTATGACCGCTTACGGGTACGATTTCTTTTACAAAAGCAAGTTCTGTAAGTGCGACCACCTCTTCAGCCGTCGCTTCAACATAAACGGCATTTAACCACTTGGACTGTGGTCCTTTGTAGGTAACTATGTTATCTATGGTTTGTAGTCTTTCTGTAGAAACGGGAAGATCAGATCGTTTTAACCCAATATTCTGCTTTTCACGACGAAGCAACGAGCGTTCTGACAAGAATTGATGAGGGTGCTGTAGCTGTTCAACGTTTTCCTTAGCCGTCAAATAAACACTATAAGAACGTGCTTCTTGAGCTTGTGCAGCGCTCAAAAAAAGCAGATAAGCTATTGCTATTCTTACAGTATTCATTTTAATAGGCTATTGTTCCACTTCCTACCAATTCATCCCCCAAATACCACGCCGCAAATTGGCCTGGAGTAATCGCTTTTTCAGGAAAGTCAAATTCTATGTAAAGGGCATCATCTTGCTGATGCAATGTGATATCCACCAACGGTTGACGGTAACGTATACGTCCTCTGTAACGTGCTGTTTGCCCTTCCTCTAGCTTCAAATCGTTACGAACCCAGTGCACTTCTTGATTATTAATCTTTAGCGCGGTTCTGTACAATCCTGGATGATCATCACCCTGACCTACATAAATAGCATTAAACTCTGTATTTACCCCGAGTACAAAAAGCGGTTTTGGACTGCCGCCAATATTCAAACCTTTGCGCTGACCTACCGTATAATAATGTGCACCATTATGCTGGCCTCGTTTCTTACCGTGTTTAGGATGAAAATCATAAGGCGCCGATGCCATTTCTAATGAATCTCTCTCTGAATCAAACAACTTTGAATCCGCAGGAATCTCCCACACATTTCCAGGTTTTGGCTGCAATTTCTGTTGCAAAAAATCAGGCAAACGCACTTTTCCAATAAAACACAACCCTTGACTGTCTTTCTTTTCAGCCGTCGCTAAACCTGCTTCTGCAGCGATCTCACGAACTTTAGATTTTTGCAAATGGCCAATTGGGAACATGGCCTTGCTGAGTTGTTCTTGATTCAGCTGACATAAAAAGTAACTCTGGTCCTTATTGGAATCAAGTCCACCCAAAAGGCGATGTACCTGCTGGCCGTCTTTCTCAATGGTCTCCTTTCGCACGTAATGCCCGGTGGCTACAAAGTCTGCCCCAATAGACATGGCAGTCTTTAGAAACAGATCAAATTTAATTTCACGATTACACAGAACGTCAGGATTTGGTGTTCGACCTCTTTCGTATTCGCCGAACATGTAATCAACTATGCGTTCTTGGTACGGTGCACTCATGTCGATGACTTGAAATGGAATTCCCAGCTTATCCGCGACAAGCATAGCATCATTGCTGTCTTCAATCCAAGGACACTCATCGTGAATCGTCACAGATTCATCTACCCAATTCCGCATGAACAAACCCAAGACATTATAACCTTGTTCTTTAAGTAGATGGGCAGTCACTGAAGAATCTACACCACCGCTTAAACCTACTACTACAGTAATTTCTGAATTAGGTCTACTCATTGTAATTGGTCTCACTTTCTAGTGTGCCGTATCTGTATACTTCTTTTCGAGTCAACTTGTTCTCCTCAAAATAATACCATGTGCCGTGTTTCTTACCATTGTGATATTCACCTTTGGCAATTAATTTCCCTTCTTCATCGAAGAATTTACATTCACCTTCCAATTGTCCAGCCTTGTAATACCCTTTAGTGCGAAGAGTTCCATCATCCCATTTACGAATCCAATTACCGTATTCTACCCCTTCTTTAAACTCTAAACGCTGACTAACTCTACCGTTTTCCCAATAAGTCAATTGAACACCATTCAAGATTCCCTTGCTATAATCTTCTCTTTGGGTTAAAACTCCTGTTCTAGAATAATAGGTCCATGTACTGTCTTT
>JAYOSU010000033.1:18515-20645 GCA_038139395.1 Cryomorphaceae bacterium | reverse complement strand
CGAACTCTGCACTGGTCGCTTCACAGCTACCGGTTTGGGGAACTTGTCCAACAGCGGCTCCGGCTCAATACACGATAACTTCTGCTGGACAGACATTTACACCGGACACGCTCTATTGTAATGTTGGTGATATAATAACATTCAATGTTGGCAGTAATCACAATGCTGTTGAAGTGGATAAAACTACTTATCTGAGCAACGGAAATACACCGTTGAGCGGCGGGTTTAGTATTGGATTTGGCGTTGTAGACGACTTTACACCTACTTCAGCTGGCACGCACTACTACGTATGCGCGCCTCACGCGGCTAACAACATGAAAGGAGTAATCATTGTATCAGGAAGTTCATCACGAGCAGGAAACAATAGTCCGATTGCTTCAAACGAAGTAAACAGCGACGTTCGCGCCAACCCGGCTAAAACGCCTCGGGTTGCTGTATTCCCGAACCCAACTACAGGCATGGTGAAAATCAGCCCAGTAGTAGAAGGTACATACCGCATCTACAACGAAGTGGGTAGAACCATCGGTGAAGGTCAAATCAAAGAAGCTTACGACTTCAGTACTCAGCCGAGCGGTATCTATATGCTCATGCTGCAGACGGAGAACGATACGCAATACCTAAAAGTGGTTAAGCAATAATCACGGCAAGCATATTTTTCTTAACGGCCGCCCAATGGGCGGCCGTTTTTTTTACCGAGGACACATTTGGGTACAACTATTGATTACATTTAAGCCGGAGATACGGCGCTTCAATAACTGCGCATGAGTTCATGATTTTAAACGATAGCGATAAAATACACTTGTTGAACCGATTTGGTTTTGGAGCTGATGCTGAAGGTGTAATTAACTTTAATCAGGTACGCTTCCAAGAACAACTGTTTCCTAAACTAACGGAGGAAATACAATGGCCAAACGACATGGGCGTTCTCAAGGCAAATGCGCTAGAAAGAATGGTATGGTCACAACACGCTCCTTATGAAAAGCTGGTGTTTTTCTGGCATCACTATTTCGCATGTATCATAGACAAGTCTAAGCACGCTGGATTATTCACAGAGATCATTCGCAAAGGCGCTTTTGGAAATTTCAAAGATTTATTGGTGGGCATTAGTAAATCGGCAGCAATGCTTCATTTTCTGGACGGAAAGAAAAATAAAGCCGGTGCTCCAAACGAAAACTTTGCTAGAGAGCTTTGTGAAATATACACCCTTGGTGAAGGAAACGGATATTCAGAAAAGGATGTAAAAGAAATTGCGCGCTGTTTTACCGGTTGGAAATACGACGATACCGGAGCCTTTTACATGCGCGAAAAACAATTTGATTCTGGGGTGAAAACTGTGTTCGGAAGATCAGGAAGATATACAGGAGAAGACGTCATTGAATTAATTCTTAGAAAACCTGAGTGCGCGAACTATTTAGCTGAAAAAATATATTCGTTCTTTATTAATGACCGGATCTCTAAAAAGCACGTTCTTGAAATTAGGGATTGTTTAATACGTACCAAGTACGACTTAAAACAAACCTTCACGTATATAATATCTGCCCCGTGGTTTTATTCCAACGAGAATAAGATGGCCTTAATTAAGTCTCCTATAGAGTTAGTGGTTGGTCTTGGGCGCAGTTTTCGACTAAAAGCAGCCAAAGAAAACAATTGGTTCTTTATTCAAAAACTGCTCAACCAAGAGCTCTATAAGCCCAAAAATGTGAAAGGCTGGCCAATGGGAAGAGAATGGATTGACAGCAATTCGCTGACCCTTCGCATGCATCTGCCACAGCTCATTTTTGGAGCCAAGGAGGTTGATTTTGAAGTAGAGCCCGATTTAGACCAAGTGCCGGGCAGCAATAAATTTGTTTATTTAAAAAATCGGCTAAAATTCGAAGCCGACTGGCAATACTTCTTAAATAGTTCCAAGAAAATTTCACCAGAAAAATTATGGTTTAATGATAAAGTTTCAGTTGTAGCAAACGACATTATAAAAAACCATAAAGGCGGTTTATCAAAGGAATATGTTTTGGATTTATTGAGTCTACCGGAATACCAAATGCATTAAGAAATGGACAGAAGAAAATTCTTAAAATATTCAGCACTTAGTTCTGTGGGGTCTGCTTTTGTTCCAAATTTCTTGTTTGGCCT
>JAYOSU010000033.1:15134-18415 GCA_038139395.1 Cryomorphaceae bacterium | reverse complement strand
ATCATTAACTCTGTGGGATATCCCAATCAAAGCAGGTCGCATTTTGCCTCCATGGATATATGGCACTCTGGAGCAGATGTGAATAAGCAAAGTAAAACAGGATGGATCGGGAATTATTTGGACGTTTTAGACAAAAAAAGTCATCATGCTTTAGAGATTAATAAACAGTTGAGCGGAAGCCTAAAAGGGAAAAATATCAGCGGAATGGCTGTTCAAAATGTAGGGCGTATTCAACGTATACTCCACGAGCACGACAATCTGCTCAATCGGAGTAATCAATTCCCGGCAGGCGAAGACAACAGCTCTTTTCTCTATCAAAGCTTGATTAATGTCAATCAAAGTGCCGATTTCATAAAAAATGCGCACACCATTAAAACCGATAATGTTGATTTTCCCAAAACTAAAATTGGAGAAAACCTTAGTACCGTTTCTCAACTCATTCGCTCCGGAATAGATACCGAGATTTACTACCTGTCACTGAGGGGTTTTGACTCTCATGTGAATCAGCGAAAGTCGCACGATAAGCTTTTAGATAGGTATTCATCCGCTATATATCATTTTGTAGAAAGCCTAAAGAAGTCCGGGCACTTCAAAGACACTTTAATCCTAACATTCAGTGAATTTGGGCGGCGTGTTTCGGAAAACGGGTCAAAGGGTACGGACCACGGAAAGGGTAATTCTGTTTTCATTATTGGCGAAAACCTGAAACAACCCGGAATCTTTAACGACTATGACGATTTAAATAGCTTGGACAACGGTGACATCCCTTTTAAGGTCGATTTCAAAAACATCTATAGCGATATCATCAGCGAGTGGTTTGAAGAAAGTACCAAAGGAATTATTTCCTCACGCTATAAAAGCTTAGAAATCATTTAGCGCATTTATTTGCGTGTGATCCATCACAATACCCATTTGGATTAGACGTTTGGCCGCATTGACACATTGGACGATTTTTCATAATTTTCATCATTTAGTTGTTTAAACAAATATATTCATGTTGACTGCCAAAATAAATAAGTTACCCAAGGGAAACAGAGAAATACTAGTTACAATATGGTAACCTATAAATCAGAAAAGAGCGTCTGTCACGTAAAGGATTTCACCAGGATGTTAGGTGGAAAATGGAAGCTGCCCATCATCAACACGTTGAGAAAGAACGGCAATATTAGATTTGGTAAACTTCATCTTCTCACAGAAGGCATTTCACGTAAAGTGTTAACACAGCAGCTTAGAGAACTTGAAGCAGACGGCTTACTCGTTAGAACCGAATATAACGAGGTTCCGCGAAGAGTTGAATATGCTCTATCTCCTTCTTCGGAAAAACTGTGCCCAGTGTTTCATGCTATCGAACAGTGGAATACCTTTTCGTAAAAAAACTCGTTAGTAGTACATGGAAGATTTTATAACCGACCTTTTTATGAGGTGCGTCTACATCCTTCAAGTAATTGGAGGGTCACCAGGAGAATTCGGCTACGGCTACTACTTAGCCAATATTCTAGTTTTTGTGGTCCTACAGCCGGGCTTGATCCTTCTTTTCTTTATTCTGTGGAGAAGAGAACGAAGACTCAGAAGACGACAATCTATTTAATCGTATAGGCCAGACCTACGCCCAAAACTGACCTACGCTGCCACGCCTCTATCTGATCTAAGTCACGATTAAATTGCACGTGGGCATTGATTGCGAATGCCTCTTTGATCTTATAAAGAGCGATTACATCTAGCGCAATATCCGTCTCCAAAACGGAAGCAGCATAGTTGTAAAAGACATCTGTTTTCGCCGTTATGCTCAGCTGTTCTGTCAAAGGCTGAGTATAGTTCAATGTGATTTTTGAACCCGCTTCCAAGCGCCAAACAGCACCCGAATCCACACCAAAAGCACCTTTATTGCGCAAGTCTTCATCCCAGACAGCAGTACTTTTTCCTGCCAATGGAGATACATATACCTGCCAATAATCGTAAGAAGTATTTCCAAGTCCTAGAGAAAACTGACCATAAACAGGCGCACCAAACGAGGAAATCGGGGTAAATGATGTGTCACCTGCGGCATAACCAGGAGAAAACTGCGAACGCAAATTCAGTTGACTGGAGAAATTCCATTCAGAAGTTTTTGGCGACCCTGTTATAGTAGCGGTAAACTCTATCTTGTCTGCGTTTTTTGTTAAAAGACCGGCTTGTCGGCTCAAGCCGTAATTCCCCTCCAACAAATAAACCGTAGTCCAATTTGACCCTTTTCTTGCCCAGTTTTCTCTGAGTAATAAGGACATATTGGAGCTGTTTTCGCCTCCTGCATTCCAATTACTAAGTTCCGTAAACGCTCCTGAAGCACTATAAATAGCTGTCCGAACAAAGGAGTAGGTAGTGTCCGATTTTTGAGCTAAAACACCGGTAGTTGAAAAGAGAATAAACGCAAGGAGGTGGATGCGCGCGTTTTTCATGAAAGACGTTCTTTTTTACTTCTTCTTAAATGCATTGATGGCATCCTTGGCTTCTTTACTTAATATTAATGCTCCGCTAATGGCAGCACGCTTTGCAAGTAACTCATCCCAATGTTCTGTTCCTTCCCAAAACACCTTCTTTAAGCCTTGCATGGCGGGAACAGACTTGGTGGACAACCTATTAACTAATTCATCAATGGCGGTATCCATTTCCTCAACAGTCGCAAAAACATCATTGTATAAGCCTCGCTGACAAGCCCAATCCGCACTGCGCCACTCGGTTGCATTAATTGCCAAATCAGACATTCCCGATAATCCAAGTTTTCGTTCCACAGCCGGCCCTACAACAAAAGGACCAATTCCTACAGCCAATTCACTCAACTTCACTGCCGCGTGTTTGATTGCATAGCAATAGTCCACTGAAGACGCGAGCCCTACGCCACCGCCTACTGCTTTTCCCTGAACGCGTCCAATAATTAGCTTAGGACATTTGCGCATGGCATTGATCACATTAGCAAATCCACTAAAGAACACTTTCCCTGTATCCAAGTCTTCAATGGCAACTAACTCATCAAAACTCGCCCCGGCACAAAAGGCGCGATCACCTGCGCTCTTTAAAAGAATAATTTTGACAGTGCTGTTTTTACCCAATTCTGTAATTGTATTGGCCAATTGTGCCAGGACCTTACCCGGCAAAGAATTGGACAACGGGTGAAAAAACTCAACTGTTGCTAAACCACGGTTATCAATATTGACGTTGACGCCGCCTTGGTGTACTGCTTCATTCATAGGTTACAGTATTTGGGTGTTGTATTCTGAGGAATATTCAATTTTTACAAGCATGCT
>JAYOSU010000033.1:11159-15034 GCA_038139395.1 Cryomorphaceae bacterium | reverse complement strand
ATGCTACGGCCCACGGAGTTTTTCACGCTCTCGTAACCAACATATCCTGGAACGTCGCCAACCAACTGCAGGGTTTCTTCGTCCAATTCCGCATAGCCCTTGAGATCGTCAGAAGGCAAATAGCTGAATATGTTAGCGTACTGTGCGCCTGGGAACCGCTCAAAATTCATTAGCTCTGGTCTAATTTCTTTACCATGGTCAAAATGGTCGTGACTGCTACAACCTCGTCTTCGTCGTCATAAACCTCAACATAATATTTCACTATTCCTTTGGCGACATCGTCCTCACTTCGTTTTTCCTGGTCAATCTTTTCTTTAACAGTCAATTTTACGCCAATGGTTGCGCCTGGATAAACAGGTTTGGTGAATCGGCATTCATCAATTCCATAGTTCAATAATACGGGGCCTTTTTTTGCTTCAACGAATAATCCTGCGGCCTTACTCAAGATGAAATATCCGTGCGCTACTCGGCCTTCAAAGATGGTGCCTTCAAGACTGGTTGCGTCCATGTGCGCGTAGAAATTGTCGCCGCTGACATTCGCGAAATTTGTAATGTCCGTCTCTGTAACCGTGTGTTTCGCCGTATACACTGTGGCCCCAACTTCCAATTCTTCAAAATGCTGACGGAAAACATGGGGCATAGCCTCTGGGCGAGACGCCCCAGGCTGGTATTGTTGAGTTATAGCTGTAATATCATCCGGATGGCCCTGAATAGCGGTTCGATGCAAATAGTGCAAAATGCCGCGTTTACCACCCATTTCTTCACCGCCACCGGCACGTCCAGGACCACCGTGCTTCATCAATGGCATAGGCGAACCGTGACCGGTGCTTTCTTTAGCCATCTTTTCGTTGATGATGTGAATACGTCCATTGTAGGCAGCGGCCTCCGAAGTGAATGCTACAATATCAGAAGTGTTCTTGCTCACAAAAGAGGTGACCAGTGAACCGCGCCCCATAGCCGTCAATTGAACGGCTTCGTCTATTGTTTTGTAAGGCATTAAGGTGCTCACTGGGCCAAAAGGCTCTACTTCATGCACCTGAGTCTTGTTGAACGGGTCCGTGTTCACAAAAAGTTTTGGGCTGTAAAAGGCCCCGGCCTTGGTGGCCCCTACAAGGTTCAGTTCTGGATTGAAAACGAGTTCCTGTTCGGCCATTAGTTTATTCATTTCTGCTTCAACTCGTCCAACTTGATCATGGGTTGCCAAAGCGCCCATACGCACTCCTTCAGCCTGTGGGTCACCAATAATTGTTTTTTGTAATCGAGCAATAACCGCTTGCTGTACAGATGGTAGCAGGTGCTCCGGAACCATCGCTCTGCGGATAGCTGTACATTTTTGACCGGCTTTTACGGTCATTTCATTGGCTAATTCACGAACAAACAAGGCAAATTCTGGGTCCTCTGGCTTCACATCTGGACCAACAATTGCGGCGTTAAGGCTGTCTGCTTCCAAATTAAACGGCACCGAGCGCTCATTCAAATGCGGAAGGCCTCTAAGAGTTTGCCCTGTGGCTGCCGAACCGGTGAAGGTGATCATATCCTGGAAATCTACATGATCAAGAATCCCTCTACCCTTACCGCTTACAAGTTGCAAAGCGCCCTCTGGTAAAAGCTTGCTGTCAATTATGGCTTTCACCATAACTTCAGTTAGATAGGAAGTGTATTCTGACGGTTTGACTACAGCAGGAACGCCTGCCATTAGATTCACGGCTATTTTCTCTAGCATTCCCCAAATGGGAAAATTAAAAGCATTGATGTGTACAGCCACCCCGTGCCTTGGCACCATAATATGGTGCCCAATAAAGGTGCCTTCCTTGGATAAACGTGCTAATTCACCATCAACATAATAGGGAAGATCTGGAAATTGCCGTCTAAGGGACGCATTAGCAAAAAGATTGCCTATACCCCCTTCTATGTCAATCCAACTATCAACCTTTGTGGCGCCCGTAGCCCAGCTCATGTCATAAAACTGACGCTTGATAGAGGTTAAATGTAGCGCCAAAGCTTTTAGCATTCGTCCTCGCTCTTGAAAGGTCATTGCACGTAAGGCAGGACCGCCAACACTACGCGCATAGTCTAAAATAGACTTGTAGTCTAATCCTTCTGAGCTCACCGTGGCAAATTCCGCCCCCGTAATGGCATGACGGGCAGTGTATTCGCTGCCGCTTCCCGTCTCCCAATTACCAAGGATGTAATTTTTAACTGTGTTCATCTATTTATGTGTTTGATAGGTTCCTTTATGTTCTGGTCTGTTGGTTTCCAGTTCGGTGAGTGGCTTCACCTCTCTGAGGGTATCTTGGCATTGCTTAGGAAGCTCCATATATAACTTTGTTCCCTCTGTTTTCCATGCTAACATATCATCACTAACCTGCTTGACCACTTTTCCTGGGTTGCCCACAAAAACGCTTCGCGGAGGTATCACCGTGTTCTGAGGCACAAAAGACAATGCGCCAACAATAGAGCCTTCGCCAATAACAACATTGTCCATGACTACAGCGTTCATTCCTATAAGCACATTCTCGCCCAAGGTTCCTCCGTGAATAATAGCTCCGTGACCCACGTGCGCCATTTTCTTTAATCGAGTCTCCGTTTTTGGAAACATATGTACCGTGCAATTCTCTTGCACATTCACGCCTTCCTCTAAAACAATTCTACCCCAATCTCCACGCAACACCGCTCCAGGACCAATATAACAATCAGCACCAACAATTACGTCTCCTGTAACATTAGCTTGAGGATGGACAAATGCCGACGGATGAACGACCGGAATAAATTCAAGAAATTGGTAAATAGCCATCTTAAACGCGTTCTAAAATAGTAGCGTAGCCTTGACCTACACCTATACACATGCTGACCAAGGCATATTTCTTTCCCGAGGCCTGTAGCTCCAACGCTGCAGAGTGTAATATTCGTCCGCCTGTTACTCCAAGAGGATGCCCTAAAGCAATCGCGCCTCCATTTGGGTTAATACGGCTGTCATCATCTGCCAAGCCCAGGGCTCGTGTACAAGCCAACACTTGTGCTGCAAAAGCCTCATTAAGTTCAATAACGTCCATATCATCCAAGGTAAGGCCTGCTTTGTCTAAAGCCTTTTTAGAGGCTTCCACAGGACCAATACCCATTATTCGCGGCTCAACACCAGCAACCGCAGAAGCAACAACTCGCGCTAAAGGCTGTAGTTGGTGTTTCTTTACGGCGTCGCCACTAGCAATCAATAATGCTACCGCACCGTCATTAAGACCTGAACTGTTTCCAGCTGTTACAGAACCGTCCTTTTTAAATGCGGCACGCAAACCTGCCAATCCTTCCTTTGTGGTGTTAGGCTTTATAAATTCATCTTCCGCAAAAATTATTGGATTCTTCTTGCGCTGAGGTATTTCAACCTCCATTCTTTCAAGGTTAAATCTTCCCGTTTCATTGGCACGTGTGGCTTTCTGCTGTGACCATAAGGCAAAAGCATCTTGATCTTCGCGGCTAATGCCAAATTGCTCGACCAGGTTTTCCGCTGTTTCACCCATGGCATGTGTACCGTAAAGTGCTTTCATCTTTGGATTGACAAAACGCCATCCGAATGAGCTATCGTACATTTTACTATCCGTTCCATACGCACTTTGTGACTTGGAAATCACATAGGGCCCTCTGCTCATATTTTCTACGCCTCCGGCGATAAAAAGGTCTCCGTCCCCTGCCTTTATTGCCCGATGAGCATGAATAACAGCACTCATTCCTGATGCGCATAGGCGATTTACCGTTTCACCAGGTACACTCCAAGGGAGCCCTGCAAGAAGCGCGGCCATGCGAGCGACATTACGATTGTCCTCACCGGCTTGATTCGCACAGCCCAGAATAACATCATCAATAGCAGAGCCATCCAAATC
>JAYOSU010000033.1:6292-11059 GCA_038139395.1 Cryomorphaceae bacterium | reverse complement strand
ACATCACCGGCCAGCACTTTTTCAATGTGATGAATACTCGTCTCAATAGATAAACTCTGTTTGCCGCCACCGTTCGAAGCAAAAGCAAGGGCTGAGTCTGCCAGAGAATAGGTAATTCCTCCGTGAGCAATATTAAACCCATTGGTCATTTCTTCGCGTACCGTCATCTCAAGCACTGCCGATCCAGCCGTATTTGACACCACTTGAATGCCTAGCCACTGACTGAACGCGTCATTTTTCATCATGTGGTTTACAATTTGTTGTGCCTTTTCCATTAAGCGTCACTTTCGGTCTTGTCTTGAAGCACGGCCATTTCCATAGCTTCTACAGCGCAGTCTAAAAGAAATAAAATGTTTCCAGCCGCCTCATTGCTCATCGCATTGTTTTCGGCAACATATAGATAGAGTTCGCTAAGTGTGTTGGGAGAGCTGCTTATCTTAATGATAGATTGAATATCCAACCCATTATCTTCCTGAAAATCTTCATAAACCTCCATTCTTGATTCAATGATTCCGGCCCATTTCTCCTCACTCAGCATGGTAGCGCGCCAACCCATCTTCTGAAATGACCACTTTAAAACAAGGACAGCCTTGAGCATCCACGAGTGCGCGCCTTCATCCATACCTTCATCAGCATCCATGAGCGTGCCCAACACAAACGGCTGGCTATCTAAAAAATCATTAAAGTTGCGCTGATAAAGTTCAGTATTCCACCCCTCAACTTCTAGCATGCTCTCCTTCAAAGAGATTGCTCCATCTGCTTTAGCTGTATTCATGCTAACGAATTTAAGGAATAAAAATGCCCCAAGCACGAGGCTCAGGGCATTCCAACTAACACATCAAAATATGATAACTCATATTTTATAATAATCGCTTATACAGAATCTTCTGGGCGGTTTAATAACATCTACGAATTGATAAACAAACGCTATGTTACACGTGATAGGTTCTGCAAATTGATTACCTACCTAAGATAAACTAGTTATTGTAAAATTCCCCCTCTTTTGTAAAATTATTCGCTAATCTCCTATAGCTGAAGGCTCGCGCTGGGTTTTTATGGCACTTTTATCATGATCCTATGAGGGATGCCGTCTTCAAGAAAATCTTCTCCTTCACCCACATAGCCTTGGGATTCATACCAATTCAAAAGATAGGACTGAGCCATGATTTTGATCGGCCCTGTATAGCCTAAACTGTATAACGCCTCTTCAGAGCGACGCATAAGCTCTTTGCCCAAAACACCACCGCGCCTAGATTTAGCCACAATAACTCTTCCTATGGAAGCTTCATCATAATAGACCCCTTGGGGAACGATTCGTGTACAAGCTATAAACTCATTATTCTGCTCCGCCCATAAATGAAAGCATTTATCGTCATAACCGTCAGCATCTAAATAAACGCAATCCTGCTCTACCACAAATACTTCCGAACGTAGCCGAAGTATACCGTATAACTCCTGATTAGTGAGCTCTTCAAACTGCTTAAATTTCCAGTGCATGAACCGACTTTTTGTTTGTGATTGTTTGTATTGCTAACGAAAGTAAAAACAGAATCCCCAATACCGTTGTAATAGACCCTGCTATGCTAGTTTGAAGCAGCCGACTGAGCCCGTACCCACCAAAGGCGCCTAGTAAACCAAAACCTGCACTTAAAATTAGCAGGGGTTTCAATTTTCTCACCAGCAAATATGCGCTCGCCGCTGGAGCCACTAGCAAGGCTACCACTAGAATAGCGCCAACACTTTCAAAACTAACCACAGTAGCAAGGCTAACCATAGACATTAGGCTCAAATTCCAAAGTCCCGCTGAAATGCCTAGGACCATAGCATAGTCTTCATTAAAGCTGGTCATTTTTAACCCCTTATACCCAATGATAATGTATGCTAGTACTACTAGAAACAGAATGCCTGAAGACCAAAGCGCAATGGGACCATAGGAGCTCCCGTTGATAATCCAAAGATTGAAAGGCACAAATGCGATTTCTCCATAAAGAACACATTCTTGATCCAGGTCCACGCTGTCGCTCCAAAAAGTAATAAGAACCACACCCAAGGCAAAAAGGGTAGTGAAGGTCATGCCTATACTCGCGTCACTCTGTACGCGAAGCTTTTTTCTCAATAACTCTATAATTATTGTAGCGCCAACACCTACTATTGCCGCGCCAAGAAACATACCAAGGCTTGCCCGACTTTGGCTCAGCCAATAGGCAATCGCTATTCCGGGTAGTACAGCATGAGAAATAGCGTCTCCAACCATGGTCATCTTTCGCAGCACTAAAAATGCCCCAAGCAATGCGCATGAAACCGCTATAAAAGAAGCTACCAATGCTATGGATAACGATGGGTTCACCTGCTTAAATGATGGGCTAAAGGAAGTCGGTAGCTAATTCCAGCGCCTACAATAAAGCCAGTCGTTGGATTGCGCACGCCAACGGTTTCTGATAGATCATACCCTGCATAAACATCCAATTGCAAATCATTAGACAACAACTTGGTAATGCCTCCATCTATAAAGGGCGTGTGGAAAAGTTGAGTTTGTACCAATTCCCAATTGGTAAAATATTCTATATATACCCCCCAATCATTTCCAAGATCATAGCCGGCAGCTAATGAAAACATTCCCTCGTTGATATAGCCGCTAGTTCCGTTTAAAGCGCCGGAAACACCAATATTAGTTGCAAGGCCGAATTTAGAGGTGATACCTTTTTCTAGCATTAATCGCTGTTCGTGAAATACTGTGTTATTTGGATATACCTGCCTGTAATCTCCTAAGGAAACCCAAGGAAGTGTGGTGTGACTCAACCAGGTCATTTGTGGCATTGTATTGCTTTCTTCCAATAAATTATACTTAAAGCCAATGGTCAGTGGACTAACGCCTGTTCTTCGATATGGGTCGTTCCAAGTAGATGGGTTGTCATATTTCTGAGTATTCGAATTGATTACACTTCGAACCTCAAATCGCCTATTTATACCAAATCGCAAAACCTGCTCAACTTGATTAATATCAATAATTTCACCGCCAGGCAAGAGGCTTTCGCTATGTGAATACTGATACCCTCCTTCATACTGGAACCAGCCTACAGGGGTGATAAATGCGCTCTCTGTAATGTCTGGACGATCGGTCGCAATGGGAGACATTTTCATCATTGGGGTATGAGGACCTTCGCGGTCCACATTTTCATCCACCTCAGGGCGCTCCTGAGCCACGCCCCAAAAAGATGAGACCGTTAAAATAAAAATGCTAATCTTCTTCATAAGGTATTGGACTTTGATGGGGATCAACTTCGGGATTCCCCAATTCTTTAACTAATAATTCTTCTATTTCTGGAGTAATCACGTGCTCCATAGTTTCTGCTTGGGGGTGGATATGATCCGCAGCCATCCCAAGACGTTCTGTAAGATACAACTCCCACAATCTATGCAGACGAACAACTCTTCTGCCTTCACCACGGCCCAGCTCAGTAAGACCATAGCTACCACCATGGTCAATAATTAATAAGCGATTTTTCAGCTCCTTAAGCGTTGATGTTAATCTGTCTAAGCGCATTTCTCTAATTCCCTGCATTTCTTCAATAGACAACAAAGTGGGTAGTCCTCTCTGCTCTTCTTGCTGAAAGAGTAGCTTAAGGACATTCTCTCGAATCGTTTTTCGTTGGTTAGCCTTTGCTCTTCTTTGTTTAGAAAACCATCCTCGTTTGGGCGCAAACAATAACGATGAGAAACCAAAAAACGCCAAAACAAGGACCACCCATGGTCCCGTGGGCATTTTTGGAAGCACGCTAGATATGTAGGTTCCCATTACAGCCGCGACGCCAGCAAATGAAGCAGCCAGTGCAAGCATCGCAGGAAGACTATTTGTCCAAACCCTTGCGGCGGCTGAGGGCGTAATAAGTAAAGCCGCCATCAAAACAACACCAACCGTTTGTATACCAATTGTAATTGCTAGTACGGTAAGCACCGTAAACGTGAAGCGAATAAGCGGCATAGGTAACCCTATAGCATGCGCAAAGTCTTCATTAAAAGTCATGAGTTGAAAGCCCTTGAAAAACAAACCAACGCCTATAATTAACACAAGTGCAAGTGCAGAAAAAATATAAATGTCCTGCATAGTTATTGCGGCGGCCTTGCCCAAAAGGAAACGCTCTAGTCCTGCCTGCTGGCCTTGTCCTGTACGCTGAATATAGGACATTAACATAATGCCAAACCCAAAAAAGGTTGATAGCACCAAACTTACAGCGGTATCGCTCTTGAGCTTTGTCTTATTTTCTATATATCCTATTCCATAATGCGCCATTAAACCGCTAATGAGCGCACCCAAAATCAGAAAACTAGAATTTCTAATTCCGCCAAGAATAAACGCAAGGACAACTCCCGGCAACAACGCATGAGCAATTGCGTCTCCAACAAGACTCTGTCCCTTAAGATAACTGAATGCACCAACCACAGAAGAAGAAGCTGCTAAAAGGGTTGTCCCCACTAAAACCTTTAGGAAAACAGGATCCATTGTTATTCTTTCTCTGGTTTGTTTTCCTTGAATTCTGGCTCGCGTAACGGAAACTCTTCCGTGCTTATCAAATCTCCTAGCTTGGATAGCACTGTTAAACGGCCTCCGTAGGCTTCCTGTAACAACTCTTTTGTGAATACCTTGTCCTTTGGACCAGCGGCAACAAGCCTTGTGTTCAACAAAACTATATGATCAAAATATTCATTAGCCGTCTGCAAATCATGGTGAACAATTACAACCGTCTTGCCCTGATTCTTCATCTCTTG
>JAYOSU010000033.1:4656-6192 GCA_038139395.1 Cryomorphaceae bacterium | reverse complement strand
TCCCAGTCTACGCTTTCTCGTTGAGGAACATAACTCACACGGGAGCGCACTTTATCTAGTGGCTGACCAAAGATTTCCGTGTAGCCGCTATCAGGCTTCATGAGGCCCATTATGGTTTTTAACATGGTAGTTTTCCCAGAACCGTTTGGTCCAACAATTCCAATTATTTTTCCCATGGGCAACGAAAAATCAACGTCCCACAGCACCGGTTTACTGTGATAACTTACCGTAAGGTTATGCACTTCAATGCTCTTTTCCATTATTTCCAAGAGTTTAAGATTTGAGTAGTGTTGTATGTAAATGCGCCAATTAAGGATGCTTCTGTCGTGCCTTGTTCACCTAAAGCATCTGAGTAGAGCGGCTTGCCAAGGTTAACTTTTCCTCCCTTCTGTTCTACGGCCTCCTTCAATGCTTCAATACTTTTTGAATTCACAGAGGTTTCAGTGAACACAGTGCTTAAACCCGTCTCAACGATAAAGTCGGCTGTGCTGCTCATGTCTTTCACGCCAAATTCAGCCGCGGTACTAATGCCTTGTAGACCTTTAACCTGAATGTTATAAGCTCTACCAAAATAAGAGAAGGCATCATGCGCGGTAACTATAGCCCTTAAAGAGTCTGGTACCTTGCTACTTTGGTTATAAAACGTATTATGGGCGATTAACAACTCCGCACTATATGCTTCGCTATTGTTTTGAATAATCGTTCTATGCTCTGGGAATTGTTCCGACAAAAACACGGCTAATTCACTTACACAACGTTCCCAAAGTTTAAGATCAAACCAAATGTGTGGATCAAAAACATCTGGGCCAACATTTATAAGTTCTGAACCCGATAGCGGTTCGCTCATTGCATAAACGGGTTTTTTCAGAGATACTTTCTCTAATATTTCCGTCATTTTTCCCTCAAGATGAAGGCCGTTGTGCAAGACAATTTTTGCAGTATTAATGGTATGCACATCCCTTTCTATGGGCTTGTATGAATGAGGGTCTATATTGCTCTGCATCAATGCCTGAACTTCCACTTCTGGAGGCAGCAACTGGCGAGCAGCATCTGCAACTACAGAGGTAGTGGCTAAAACTTCTACTCCCTTAGGCGCTTCACAAGAAACAAGTAGGGCAATTGGTAAAAGAAGTTTGATTAGGGTTTTCATAGGGATATTGCGTAAATGTTTGAGGACATGCTGTGGCTTAACCAGAAGGATTCGCCGTCTTCTGCTTGAAGTTGTATACTAGAATCAAAACTTGATACAGAGGTTAGTGTATACTCTTTGCCTAAACGAATTTCTAAAAGGTCCAATTGGGTAAAAAAGTCTGTTCCCGCATCTTCCACACGAACCACTTTCAAGCTGCTTCCTTGAGAAAAATTCTGAAGTGGCTTTCCTGTCGCAGGCGGAATTTTTCCATCTGCTTGAGGAATGGGGTCGCCATGAGGATCATGAACAGGTGAATCCAAGTAATCTGCCAGCTTTTCCACCAAATCATGGCTTTGAATGTGTTCAAGCTGTTCGGCAATAGGATGAACTTCTTCCCAGCCAAA
>JAYOSU010000033.1:2069-4556 GCA_038139395.1 Cryomorphaceae bacterium | reverse complement strand
CGCGCTTCTCGCGATTCACAAACTGAAGACGATCATAGGTTTTTAGGAATGAAGGAACGGCTGCTTCAACACAGTTTGGCCATTCTAGAAAATACACACGTAGATTTCTTTATTTATGGGCATCGTCACCACCTTAAAGACATGCCGCTTCAACACACTCGAAAAAACGGCACCAAAATTGAATCAAGATATGTTGTATTGGGCGATTGGATTAGTATAGATTCTTTTGCAAAATGGAATGGTACCCGTTTAGATACAGACACCTTTAAACCAGAAAAATGAAAAAAATCATTCTTGTATTGGCTCTTTTCACTGCTTTATCAGCGAGCGCACAGGATTTCAAAGGACTTTATGGCGTTGGAATTGCTGTAGGTGAACCAAGCGGCTTCAGCGTTAAAAAGTTCAACAACGCTACCCAAGCGTTTCAATATACATTAGGCTACAGCACCACTGGAAATTCTGGAATCAATTTAGGAGTCGATTTTCTTTTACACGATTATAGTTTTATAACCGCTGATAAAGGCTCTATCCCACTTTATTATGGTCTTGGGGCACACATAAAAAGTTATGAAAACGAAAGTCAGGTTTATGCTCGCGTTCCGCTAGGGGTAGCCTACGAGTTTCATGATTATCCCGCGGATATCTTCTTCGAATTCTCTCCTGGTATTGCAGTCATACCGTCACCGGGTCTTGTAATTAATGTTGGTGTAGGCGCACGGTATTATTTTGATTTCAAACGTGCGGTAAAAAAACTAGACGACGCAATTTAACTGCACCATCAGCATAAAAAAACCCGAGCTCACGCTCGGGTTTTTTATTTCCAAATCCGTTTTGAAAATTATTTTCCTGCAGCATATTTATCAGCAACCGCGTCCCAGTTTACAACATTCCAAAATGCTGCAATATAGTCTGGACGACGGTTCTGGTAGTTCAGGTAGTATGCGTGCTCCCACACGTCCAAGCCCATGATTGGGTGACCGCCGCAGCCAACGCCTGGCATCAATGTGTTGTCCTGGTTTGCAGAAGAACAAACTTCCAACTTACCGTCTTTAACACACAACCAAGCCCAGCCTGATCCAAAGCGCGTTGCAGCAGCAGCATTGAATTTTTCTTTTAAGCCGTCCAACGAACCGAATGCTTCTTCAATAGCAGCTGCTAAATCTCCTGATGGAGCGCCGCCGCCATTTGGAGAAAGCACTTCCCAGAACAAGCAGTGGTTGTAGAAACCGCCGCCGTTGTTGCGGATGGCTGCATTGTCTGAATGATTTGCGAGCAACTCTTCAATAGACTTGCCTTCCATATCCGTTCCTTCAACAGCTGCATTGAGCTTAGAAGTATATCCTGCGTGGTGTTTCCCGTGGTGGATTTCCATGGTACGAGCATCAAAATGCGGCTCTAGCGCATCGTGTGCGTACCCCAATTGTGGTAATTCAAATGCCATAATGAATAGGGTTTTTAATTTTTGGTAAATCTAAACTATTCAGCGCACTTAGGTAAATATTACACATTGGACTAATTTGTCCAATTAAGAATCGATATACCTTGTTTGCATACGAAGAACAGTCTGCGTTCAATTCTAAATCAAGTTTTCACAGCGAACTCAAAGAATTGACAGGAATGACTCCAAATGAATATAAACGCTTAAATTAAGGCTATGTCTAAAAGCCTTCAGTCAGATTCACCTTTAACCGCTAAAGCTCCTTTTTTGGTGCTAGACGCATCTGCGGGGTCGGGAAAAACATACACCCTTGTTCAGCATATTCTCATGAGTGCTTTGAAGCACCCAAAAACAGAATACGCCTACCAAAAAATACTAGCCATCACTTTTACCAATAACGCGGCGGACGAAATGAAAACACGTTTGCTAGAACATTTACTGGTCTTTAGCAAAAGTGCCGAGCCGCAGAAAGACGCGTTCTTTAAGCCTATCTGGGAAGCTTTAGATTTAGACGCGAATGAGTTACAAAGCCGAGCTGCTTCTACCGCCAAGCACATGCTTCACAATTATTCAACGCTCAACGTTGGAACTATTGACCAATTTACACACCGTTTAGTTCGCACCTTTACAAAAGATCTAAACCTAGAGGATAATTTTGAAGTGCGCCTAGATTTAGACGCCATGGTTGCCGAAGCTCTAGAGGGGCTATACAGTTCACTCGGTGATCATTCCGACCTGAAAAAGGCCATGGTGACGCTGGTACATGAAAGAATGGCTCGTGATGAAAATTATAATCCCGACTATCACCTAAAAAAGGAAGGAAAGGACAGCTTTGAAGAAGATAATTGGCAATATCTAGAAAAACTTCCTCCGCCAGAAAGGCTTATTAGCATTGAGCTTGAGCTAAAGCGGCAAATTGAGGGCATCTCTAATGAAGGAAAGGCACTGTCTACTGAAGCGCGCACATTAATTGAAGAACATGGGCTAGAGGGCTCAATGGTTCAATATAAACATGTGAAAAATCACATCCTGGATAAATGGCAAAACCT
>JAYOSU010000033.1:0-1969 GCA_038139395.1 Cryomorphaceae bacterium | reverse complement strand
CCTTTAATCGGCTTATATACAAAGAGCTTGAAAACGAGCCCGCCGGATTCATATATGCCCGATTAGGAGAAAAATATTGGCACTTTTATATTGACGAATTCCAGGACACCTCAGAGGTTCAATTCATTAATCTTCATCCTTTGATTGAACACACATTAACAAAAGATGAGTTCAAAAATTCTGCACTTATTGTTGGAGACGCTAAGCAAAGTATTTACCGTTGGCGCGGAGGAAAGGCCGAGCAGTTCATGGCTCTTGTTGATAATGAGCATCCCATCAATAAAGCAGGTGGTTTTGAACAATATAAAAGAGAAACGCTACGCCTAGAAAAGAATTATAGAACCTACGGCGCCATTGTGAATTTTAACAACAAATTGTTTGCCGCAATGTCCGTTGAGCTTGGGCTAGAGGGGCACCAAAACGTTTATTTGAGTAATCGGGTGCACCAAACAGCAACCAAAGAAGAACAACTTGGTGAAGTCATCATAGATGTACTCGAAGGGGAAGACGCCGCTGACTTTAAAGCGCTGGCCTGTGAGAAAACCCTTGAGCGGATCAAAGAACTTGGTAAGCGCGGGTTCGACTATTCAGACATAGCTATCCTAGTTAGAAACAATGCCGACGGAAAACTCATCGCCAACTACCTAACAAATAACGGCTGTCCAGTTTTTACTTCCGACGGATTAATTCTTGGAAACAGTCACGAGGGAAAACTGCTTCACGCCGCTTTTAAAATGTACCTTAATCCAGAAGACAAATCGTCGCGGTTCGCTTTAGCTCATTCTCTCGTTCGCCAAAACAAGGTGCCAGCAGAAGAAGGGTTTATCTTGGAAAAGTCGACGGCTTCCTTTGGCGTCTCAGCATTACTAAAACACTTTCCAAAGGCATCACAGTTACTGCGTCCAGCAGACAGCCTGTTTGATTTTGCCGTACGCGCCTTTGATATATTTGGTTATTTGGACACCCCTAATGCAGCTGTTGATGCTGCTTTAGACACTGTTTATGAATACCAAAACAGGGAAGGCACGTTTGCAAATTTACCCATCTGGTGGAAGGAAGAAGCCGTAAACAAACCCATACAAACACATGCAAACGCATCAGCAATACGCGTTATGACTATTCATAAATGCAAGGGGCTTGAGTTTGAACATGTAATTGTACCCTTTGACATCAACTATAAAAGCGACAGCTCTGAACATTGGTTAGAATTTCCCTATCACGACGAGCTTGAACGCATGCCTGTTTCGTTTAGCAAAGAGAATAAAGATTTATTTGAGAAGGACCACGCTCTAGAACTAGAAACTAAGAGTCGATTCGACTGGATGAATATGGTTTATGTTGCCTTGACAAGGCCCGTTTGTGGATTACATATTATGCTCAAAGAAGCCAAAAAGCCAACGAATTTATCAAAAGCAGTCTTTGATCACCTTGGGGTTGAAGGAGCTGCAGGCCAATATGTTATTGGGCAAGAGATCATGCCTAAGGATAAAAAAGAGGCCAAGGCGCAATCGGGCAAGATTTTGCCAAAAACAACAATAGGAGCGGCAAAACTGAAAATGGCGCTGTCTGCCCCAAAGAATTGGCAAGAAGGCGGAATAGACCCAAGAAAATGGGGAACCGCAATACACCGAATTCTTCAGGGTCCTAAAGAAAAAAGGCGTCAAAGCTTAGAGCGCCTATACCGCAGCGGCGCCTTTTCAATTGCCCTTAGCGAACGCGCGCATCATGTTATTGACCAAATAGGTGCTCACAAAGCATTAAGCTTGTTGGACAAAAAAAACGCTTCAGTATATACGGAACGTAGCCTTGTAAACGGGGAGCATTTCTTTAGACCCGATTTGATAATTGAATTGGAACAACAATTGATTGTTATAGACTATAAAACTGGGGTTCCAAAAGAAAAGGACCAGCAGCAGTTGAACGAATACATAAATCTGCTTTCTGCCCGTTTTGAAAATGTGGAAGGAGA
>JAYOSU010000032.1:0-23946 GCA_038139395.1 Cryomorphaceae bacterium | reverse complement strand
TGCTGTAGGTGTAGAATCGAACCCCGACGTCTTGAATATCATAGATGACCCAATCCAAGCCCTCCAGCCATTCGGTTGGTGGACGCTTGGTTTTACCGTACAAACTCTTGATAGGTATACCTGTTTTGGGATCGCGACCGTCTTCCACATGCTCTCCAGCATCTTGCTGCCCTCTGAAGCCGTGCTCCGGTGCCCAGACTTGTCTAACATCCACACTCAGCGAAATCAAATTGTCCACCGTATGGGTTCCGTTTGGTAATAAGGAGGTCGCATTGGCTACTACCGCCACAGATTTTTCGGTCAGCTTCATGTAATACTCGCCAGGCTGTGCAATACCCGGAACATATGCCTCCTGAGCTTGAAGAGAAAAGGTTAAGTTCAGGGCTAAAAACAAAGCAAGAGTTATTCTAACTTGCACCAATATGAAAGAGGCTTTTTCCATAGCACAAAAGATACGAAAGTCAAGCGGTCCATCTGTTATCAAACCGCTACTTAGACTGAGTACTTATGCAACGGCCTTAGGTATGGCACTTGTTATTTTATCTATTACTTCGGGAAAAGGCCTGCAAAAAGCAATTAACGACCAATTCCGGTCATTAGAGGGAGACATCAACATTAGTGAATATTCTGTTAGACGCACCGGAGATAATGGCGCTATTCTTTTGAGCGACTCGTTAAAAACTGTTTTCATTGAAGATGATTTAGTCGAAAATATTCATGGTGAAATCAGAAAAGCATCACTGGTGATTAATCCTCATTTAGATGTATTTGAAGGCATTGAAATCATTGGTTACGATAGTTTAAAACTGCATTCGTTCCTTAAAGATTTTTCAACCAATTCTACACTTGACTATTCCAGATACGGCATCTATGCCTCCTCCACCCTTCTTTCCAAGTTGGCACTTTCTGTAGGTGATACCGCTGTTTTAGTTGCCATTAAAGATCAGCAAAGTGCCCCGCGATTAAGGGACGCAGTTGTGCTTGGTGCGTTTGAAACAGGTTTAGACGAATTCAATACCAACCACCTCATAATGAATATTAGCGATGTGCGTAGGTTAAACGGTTGGCGTAACGACAGTGTAACACATTATAGCATACTGCTTCAAGACAGCGAAAATAGGACTACCATAGCTGCTTATTGGAACGCCGTGGTTCCGTATAATTTACATGTGCAGAGCTTAGAATTTAAGCACCCAGCCATTTTTGGTTGGCTCGAACTTTTTGACACCAATATTCTGCTTGTATTGAGTATTGTGCTCATTGTTGCTATTGCGAATCTATGTATTGCACTCTTAGTCTTAATTATTGATAGGACTAGAATGATAGGTACATTGAAAGCCATGGGTGCCGCGGATTCACTGATCCTTCAAATATTTATGTGGCTAAGCATTCGTATTCTCATTCAAGGATTACTTTGGGGCAACCTCATAGGTTTGGGAGCGAGCTTTATTCAGAGGCACTTTGGTCTCATTAAACTTGATCCTGCCACCTATTACATTGCAACTGCTCCGATTTACTTCGACTATTTCTGGATCATCTCAGCAAATTTAGCGTTCCTTATAGTTGCCTTTATAGTCTTGCGCTTCCCTGTTAGATGGATTTCTCGATTAGATCCTATCAAGAGTATTCGTTTCTCTTAATTCCTCCGGGTTCATAAAGAGACTTGCGTATCTTAGGGGCAACCCAAAAACTAATTTATGCGTCCTATTTACGACAGCATCCTAGAGACTATTGGCGACACGCCAATGATTAAATTGAATAAAATCGCAGCTGACTTTCCCTGTCCAGTATATGCCAAAGTAGAATATTTTAACCCTGGTCACAGTGTCAAGGATAGAATGGCACTTAAAATGGTTGAAGATGCCGAAAAAAGAGGTGACCTAAAACCAGGTGGTACTATCATAGAGTGTACCTCGGGTAATACAGGTATGGGATTGGCATTAGCTGCAATCGTTAAAGGATACAAACTCATTTGTACCCTTAGTGATAAGCAGAGTAAAGAAAAGATGGATATACTCAGAGCCATGGGTGCTGAAGTCATTGTCTGTCCAACCAATGTAGCCCCTGAACATCCAGACAGCTATTATAGCGTAGCGGATAGGCTTAATAAGGAAATTCCAAACTCATTTTATCCCTATCAGTATGACAACTTAGGAAATCGTATGGCTCATTACGAAAGTACTGGACCAGAAATTTGGGAACAAACCAATGGAAAAATTACACACTTTGTTGTGGGCGTTGGAACAGGCGGTACCATTTCTGGTGTGGGTAAATACCTGAAGGAGCAAAATCCAACGATTAAAATCTGGGGAATTGATACATACGGTTCGGTATTCAAAAAATACCATGAAACTGGAGAGTTTGATGAAAAAGAGATTTACAGCTACATCACAGAAGGGATAGGTGAAGATATCTTACCCAAAAATGTTGACTTTGATGTGATTGATTATTTTGAAAAAGTCACTGATAAAGACGGTGCCTTGGCAACAAGAGAACTTGCCAAAAAGGAAGGTCTTTTCTTAGGTTATAGCTGCGGATCCGCATTTCAGGGACTTCGCCAATTGAAGGAACAACTAACCCCTAATGATGTGGTGGTAGTTCTTTTCCATGACCATGGATCACGATACGTGGGTAAAGTTTATAATGACGATTGGATGCGCGATAGAGGTTTTTTAGCGCCAACCAATAAATTGGCTAAAGATCTCATTGATGGTCACAGTCACCTCCCATTAGTTACCGTTGCTCCCACTGCTCCGCTGAGTAACGCTGCTTCATTAATGAAGACTCATGATATTACTCAAATACCAGTTATTGAAGGAGGAGAAGTTGTTGGATCTATTGATGATCAGTGCATCTTAAATTGTATGCTAGATAATCCAAATTCCAATACGCTTATTGGTGAGGTGATGAGTGACGCGTATCCAGTAGTTGATATTACTACAAGTATTGAGGATGTAGCTAAAATGGTAAAAGAAGGTCATAGAGCAGTTTTAGTTCAACTTGAAGGCGGTTATCACATTATCACTAAACAAGATATCATTACCGCGATGAGCTAAGCTGCTTTTAAAGAATATATCCGCCCATCATGAATACACAGAGGAATTCCTACCAATTGCTTCTAGCTTTAAGTCCATTACTTATTCTTATGCTACTGTTGTGGTTTAATGTAGGATATGTTTACGGAGATGATGCCTTATCTGGTTCAAACCAAGTCATTCTTTTGCTATCTGCACTTGTCGCGGGGGCTATTGGTGTCATTAATGGCACAAAATCCCAAGATATCTTTGACAAGATTAAAGCGAACGTTAAGGACACTTCTAACGCCATATATATTCTCATTTTAATTGGTGGTTTAGCAGGAACGTGGCTTGTAGGAGGAATTGTGCCTGCAATGATTTATTATGGTTTAGAGCTAATCAACGCCACTTTCTTTCTACCTACGGCAGTCGTAATTGCTGCATTGGTAAGTCTAAGCACGGGCTCCTCCTGGAGCACTACTGCCACCGTAGGAATTGCATTGATGGGAATAGGACAAACCATGGGAATTCCTGTTGCCATAGTAGCAGGCGCGGTAATCTCAGGCGCCTATTTTGGGGATAAATTGAGTCCGCTCAGTGATACAACTAATCTTGCGCCAGCTATGGCAGGAACGGATTTATTCACGCATATCCGCTACATGCTTTACACTACTGTTCCTAGCCTACTTATTTCATTAATTCTTTTTACAATAATTGGATTAAATTATACGGAAGGGGCACTCAAGGCTGACGAAATAGCCACTGTTCAAAATTTAATACAGGAGACATTCAACATCACACCTTGGGTTTTTGCAGTACCTATTGGCGTAATTGTTCTCATTTCTCGTAAAACAGATGCCTTAGTAGCTATAGCTATGGGTACTATAGGCGGCTTAATTATGGCTTTACTCTTTCAAAGTGAATTGATGACTATTCTTGGAAATGGAGCATTTCCAAGGTATGAAACTGCCCTTCGCAGCGTGTATGGTGAGATTGCTATTCCAAGTGAAAATGCAATTCTTTCGGATCTTCTGAGTAGTTCAGGAATGTTTGGGATGATGGGAACCGTATGGCTTGTATTAAGTGCGATGGCCTTTGGCGGAGCAATGGAGGCCTGTGGGTTTCTTACCATTATTACAAACGCGATTGTGGGTTTAGCAAAAAATACGGCATCATTGATTACGAGTACTTTAATTGCCTGTGGCGTATTAAATGTAACCGCTTCAGATCAATATCTTGCGATTGTAGTTCCTGGTAGGATGTTCAAAGACGTTTACAAAAAAAGAGGGTTAGCTCCTGAAAATTTAAGCCGAACATTGGAGGACAGCGGTACGGTAACTTCTGTACTTATTCCATGGAATACTTGCGGGGCATACCAAAGTTCTGTTTTGGGAGTTGCGACAGGCGATTATTTTATATACGCCTTCTTCAATTTAATTTCACCCATAATGACCTTGATTTACGCTTGGTTTGGAATTAAAATTCAAAAAATTGAAAAATAAACAGCTTGGCTTAAAAGAAAATTGGGCCCTGTTTACTCTTTTAGTCCTCATGAGTGCATTCGTGGGATCAATGATAGGTTTCGAGCGAAGCCTACTCCCTGTAATAACCTCAAACTGGAGCCTTCCTGAAGTTCAATCCTCCTTGGTAATGGTAGCAACCTTTGGAATTTCCAAGGCCATTGCCAATCTATTTACGGGCAACCTACTCATGAGCTTAGGTAGGAAATGGACGCTTGCCTTGGGATGGCTAATTGCCGCTCTTGTCCCTTATTTATTGCTAACAATGAATGCCTCTTGGATGGCAGTTACAGCTAATATTGCGCTTGGTTTAAGTCAAGGAATCACTTGGTCTACCACAGTAATTATGAAGATAGATATTGTAGGTAAAAAATTAAGAGGAACGGCAATGGGACTTAACGAAAGTGCGGGATATGTTGCTGTAGGCTTGGCATCTGCGATTGCGGCATCATTCATGGATTCCGATGGTGATTTTCGTTTTATCCTATTTGCAAGCGGTTTTATCGTGGTAATTGCGTTAGTCCTATGTCTGCTTTTCCTCCCAGATACCACATCTTGGGCCTTGATTGAAGCAGAAGAACATGAACATTCAGGGGGAGCACCTTCAAGTGTATTCTTACATACCTCAATAAAAAACCGTGACTTGAGAAGAATTAGTTTTGGCGGTATGGTCAATAATGCCAACGATGGTATTCTTTGGGCCGTGCTTCCTGTTGTTCTTCTTTCCCTCAATACCTCTTATACCACTATAGGATACCTTACTGGAATTCATGCAGCTTCTTGGGGGATTGGTCAATTATTTACCGGACCACTTTCAAATAATGGCAATATCAATAAGCTTTGTGGATATGGGATGTTACTACAGACCACCGGATTATTCCTACTCCCTGTTCTTACTCTTGAAATATTCCCTTACCTACTCATAGGCATAGGTACTGCTATGGTCTATCCTACCTTCTTGGTTGGCATTAGCAACTTTAGTCATCCTTCTTGGAGGCCTAAGGCACTCGCAACCTATAGATTCTGGAGAGATATGGGTTATGTATTTGGTGCTTTTGCTGGTTTTTTAGCAGCACAATCGAATTCACCGTGGACTGCTTTCATTGCCATTGGAATTCTAACTATGGTCAGCGGCATGACCTTTTTACTTTCAAAAACTTTATAGAGATGCATAAAAAAAGCCCCTCGGATTGAGAGGCTTTTTCTATCTATGTATCTAATGGTTACTTTATTATTTGAATTCTTTGCTGGAACAAATCTCCATTGTTTAATACTTTAAGTACATATGAACCAGCACTTAAATGACTAACATCAATAGTTTGATAATTCAGTCCATTAGCGTTTATTTCAACTGCAGTGCGTCCCAAGGCATCTGTTAAAGATATATTTCCTTGCAAGCCTGCGTCGCTTTCCAACGTAATAAACCCTTGAGCCGGATTCGGATATACTTTCACATTTAATAAGCTCAATTCGTTAACACTTAATGCTGCTTCTAAGGAACTGGTGTAAGTATCTGAATCACCACAACTATTATAAACAGTCAAACTTACCACGTAAGATGTCGTATTCACCGCATAAGTATGTAGTGGATAATTAGATGTTGAATTCGTGTTACCGTCACCAAAGTTCCATAAATAGCTGCTTCCTCCAGTTGAATTAGTTCCGTCAAATTGTACTTGCATACCACCTGCACCCGCACTCAAAATCTTTGCTGAGAAAGTAGCGGTTGGCTGCACACATATGGTGATAAAGATGGTGGAATCCGCTTGATCACCACAGTTATTAAAGACTTTCACATTTACTGCAAAATTTCCAGAACCAGAATAGGTATTGGTTACTTGCAAGCCACTACCTGTATTTCCATCACCATAAGTCCAATACGCAGAATCTGCACCACTAACTCCCGATGCATCAAAGTTTACGTCGAATACACTTTGGGTATAACTGATTGCAGAAAGATCTAATTCGTCACAAACAGTCAATGTATCCTTAAAGTCTTTACTTTGATTACAAGAGTCAGTTGCGGTCAGCGTTACGAAATAAGTGCCACCAGTTGCGTAAACATGGGTTGGCGCAGCACCCGTGCCGTTATTTCCATCTCCGAAATCCCAAGAATAAGTCAACATAGTACCCGTTGATAAGGATGCGTCAAAGTTGACGCTTAAGAAGTTATCCGCATAGGTAAATTTAGAGGTCGGTGCAGGACAAGGAGTACTACAATTACCCGAGCCTTGGAATTGTACCCCTGCATTTAAGTTCCCTGCACTAACACTTGAAACTACAGTACCCGTAGGATCTTTAAGGGTATATCCACATTCATTATTCCATTGTCCGTTATCAACAAAGACTAAATAGAGCGTATCGCCATCACAAATATTCAACGTGAAGGTTTCACTTGTGCCCAACGCTCCACTCGTGTTACTCATGGTATAGCTGGTAGTAATCCCGCCCGTAGTAATAGCAAGCTGATGGAACTGCGTATTCTGTCCGTTTGCTGCCCAACCATCACCAAAAGTATCGGTCAATTCAAGAGTGTATGAACAGCCACCCACACAGCTAAGAGTACCTGCTGTGGCAGGACCCACCCAATCACTCACATCTCCAGGACCACAAGAGTCTCTGACATAAAAGTCATAAGAGGTTCCTGGTGTAAGCCCTGTGACTGTATAAGGATTGGTTGTAACATTAACTATGGTTCCCGTTCCTGGAGTAAATCCAGGTGCGCCATATTCAACTTGCCAAGATGTAGCACCGCCAGTAGTCCACGCCAAAGATATGTCAGTTGTGGATACCGTAGTTGCAGTAAGCAAGGAAGGGTCCGGACAAGTTGGGGCCTCATCAATACTCATATCATCTATGGCAATATCTCCAAATTGTGGATTGTTACCGCTGGATTTGGTTGAAGTAAATCTAATTTGAATGGTCTTATTTGAATAAGCACTCAAATCTTCAACGACTTCAATCCAATTATTTCCTTGATTACCTGAAATCGAATCCAAATCAATCCAAGTACCCACAGCAACGTCTTGTACAGCCCAAACTAGTGTTCCCTGAGTTCCATTGCCTTGAGCCCACATGTGGTACCAGAATGTCAATTCTGGGGTAGTAAGTGCGCTAAGGTCTATGCTTGGTGAAGTCAGGGTAGCTGTAGGTGTACCGTTAGAAAAACTAGCCTCTGTATAAACGTAGCTACCAAAGCCAGTAGTATGATCTCCAGAAGGACCCGTAGGACCTGTTGCCGTTCCACCAGTACGTCCACCCCATCGGTAGTTGGTATCGGTATCTGTTCTTGTCCAACAAGGACTAATAGTAGCACCAATATTGTGTCCTTGACCATTATCAATACCGCCGTTAAATCCATTCTCAAAATCTTCTAAATATGGCGCTACGGCAATACCACAGGAGGTTGAAGCTGAAAATGGTCCCGCCCAATCGCTTAAGTCCGTTGCACTACAAGAGTCGCGAAGCCAAAAATCATAGAAAGATGATGGGTTAAGACCTGTTACGGTGAAAGGGTTTGTGGTGGCATTAACAATGGTACCTGTACCCGGAGTAAATCCAGGTGCACCATACTCAATTTGCCAATTGGTTGCACCACCAGTGGTCCAGCTTAAAGTTATGGAAGAAGTTGTGCTCGCTGTACTGGCTATAGCCGTTGGTTTAAAACAAGTTGGTGCATTGTCTATTTCTATATCATCAATAGCCCAATCAGATTGCGTTGAATTAAAACCAAACGTCGTACCTCTAGAGGCAGTAAATCGCAATTTAATGGTGTCCCCTGCATAGTTTATTAGGTCCACAACTGATTCTTGCCAAGGATCGCCTGGTCCAGATTGAAGTGCATTATTCGCACTGTTAATAGTTAATTCTAGATTCCAAGATGTACCATCAAATATTTCAACTTCCATCTCATCAATGTTCCCACCTGCCGCATGCCACCAGAAAGTTAGTTCTGGTGTACTTAGGGTATCCAAATCAATTTCCATCGTAACCATTTCAGCTTCAAGGTCACCATTGAAATTAAAATCTGCTTCAGTATAACCATACTTACCCGAACCCGTTGTATGATCTCCCGATGGACCTGTATTACCAGTGGGTGTAGCACCTTGCCCAGTCTGCCAGAAGTAGGTTGCTGAAGTTCCTATGGTGTAACATGGGTCAAAATCACCCGAAACGACATCGAAACCTACGCCTTCAAAATCTTCCGTCCAAGGAGCAGTTTCCATGCCACATAACGTTGAAATGGTTATAGGTCCTAGCCATGGACTCACATCTCCTGGGCCACAAGAATCTCTTACCCAAATATCATAAGAAGTATTGGGTGCAAGCCCAGTGAGTGTATAAGGATTGCTACCGGCGGGAATAATAGATCCTGGAGTATACTTTATCAACCAGTTTGAGGCACCACCGGTGGTCCAACTTAGATCAACAGTAGAACTGGTAACATTGGACGCCGCCAATAATGAAGGTTTAGGACAAGTGGGTTGTTCATGAATATCTACGTCATCTATACTAATATCCACTTGGTTGTTAAAACCTTGGTAACGATGCGCAATTAATTTGATTTGAATGGTATCTCCAGCATATGCGCTGATATCAACAATCTTTTCCTGCCAAGGATCGTTAGAGGCGCTCTGTTGAGCTCCTGAAATAGTCTCTAGACTGGTCCAATTCCCACCCACAGAACGAACTTGAACCACTAACTTATTGATTAGTGAACCGTACATATGGTAATAAAAAGACAACTCCGGAATAGTTAATGGACTAACATCTACCAATGGAGATACTATTTCAGAGGTAAAGACATTACTACCACCAAAACCAGTATTTGCCTCTGTAAATATGTAGCCACCGCTACCGGAAGTATGGTCACTTGACGGCCCCGTATTATTGCTGTGATTCGTTGGAGGTCCAGCCTTCCAGAAATATTCTATGGTATCATTTCGCTGCCAACATCCATCTATGGTACCGGGCGTTTGATTCGTTCCGGTAACCCATGAAGTGGAGTCAAAATTCTCTGTATATGGTGCAGTATATGGATTACAAAGTGTATTAAATGTGATTGGGCCTATCCACATGGAGGCTCCAAGAGCTCCACAAGTATCGCGAACATATGCATCATAAGTGGTTCCTGGTAGAAGCCCAGTTGAAACACCCGTGGTGGTGGTTAAATTGGTCAAGCCGCTAGACGAAGGTGAAAAGCCTGTTGTTCCCACTGCCAAATTCCAAGTTGTAGAACCACCAGTAGTCCAAGTAAATGTGGCAGTTGTTGATGTTACATCCATCAATGCAAAGTTGGATGGGTCCGGACATAGTGGCTGATCCTCCACTACAACTTCATCTATTGCGATATCCCCTTGTGAACCGTTACCCTTAGTTGCAGACCAACGCAAGACAATGGTATCTCCCGCAAAACCACTTAAATCAACTTCTTGGAAGTTCCATTGATTTCCTTGATTTCCTGATTGCGTAAAATAAGTATCCCAAGTTTGTGTTGAATCCACCCATACTTGAAGTTTCAATGTATTAACAAAGAATCCACGCATGTGATAATTGAAACTTACTTGAGGTTTCAAAAGTGAACTCATGTCAATCAATGGACTTTCAATAAAAGCTTCTTGATTAGGCGCACCAGATGAAGCCTCTGCATAGATGTAATTTCCTGTTCCGCTTATATCCGTAGTTGGACCTGTTTGACCGGTGGTAGTAGTCCCTGAACGAACGCCCCAAGAGAAAGCAGAAGAAGGCAGTGTATCTTTTTCAGGTGTACGCACCCAACATGACGCCAATGCATCAAAGCTATTGTATACACCGCTTCCAGATACCCAGTTAGTAGAATCAAAATTCTCACTCCATGGGGCACTTAATGGTGTACAGTGGGTTGTTCCTAAAATTGGACCAAACCAACCTGATTTATCCAATGGTCCACATACTTCCCGAATCCAAAATTGATAGGTAGTACCACTGGTTAGACCTGTTACTTCCTTAGGATTGGTTGTTGATGAAATGGTTGTATTAGACGGCGCACCTAATACAGCTCCTGGCGCACCGTATTGAATATCCCAAGTCGTTGCATTTACTGCTGTCCAACCTAAGGTTATACTGGTCAAAGATCTACTCATTACTGTGAGATTAGAGGCATCTGGACAAGTAGGTGCTTCTTCAAATCCAAAGTCATCAATAGCTATATCTGATTGATTTGCTTGACCAAACCCTCTAGAAGCAGAAATCCTTACCAAGACAGTATCATTAGCAAATTGACTGAGTGTATAAGATTGTAGTAAAAACGTATCTGTCAAAGCGGTTTGTTGTGGTCCATTGAGCGAACCGACATTAACCCAACCCGTTGATTTAGACCAAACTTCTGTTTTGAGCTCATTTACTTGAGCACCGCGCATGTGATAATAAAAATTCAATTCTGGAGTAGTTAAACTGCTCAAATCAATCAATGGCGAGGTAATCTGGGCAACACTTTGATTTTGAGCACCTGAAGCTTCTGCATAAAGGTACTGACCAGCGCCACCCCTTCCTGAAATTGGTCCCGTGCCAGGAGTGGCTGTGCTGTCGTCTGCAACACCCCAAGCATAGCCTTGTCCGCCATTAGGACTTGTAGGGTTTCTTAGCCAACAACTTGGAACAATGGAACCGTCGTTATCAAAACCAGATCCTGGAATCCAGTCTATGGTATCATTAAAATCTTCTACGTAGGTATTGGTAAAAGTTATTGGAGCACATAGGGTGGAATCGATTGTGCCAACCGACCATAAACTTACATCACCTGCCGCACAAGAATCACGTACAATGAATTCATAAGGAGTTGATGCAGCTAATCCGCTAAGCACAAATGGGTTTGATAAGGCAGAGACTCTAGTTCCTGTACCAGGGGTAAACCCAGGTGCACCGTATTCTACCTCCCAAGAACTCGACCCTCCCGTTATCCATGAAAGTTGAACTTGATTGCTCACTTTCCAATCAACAGTCAGATTCGTAGGTTGAAAACAAGTCGGAGCAGGATAGTGATTGACAATAATTTGGAATGTACTGTCCGTTAATTTCGCTTGATTCGTATCACAAACTGCCGTAAAGCCTTGTCTTAAAGGATGTAGCTTGAAAACTAAAAATGTATCAGTAACTGCTCCATTAAAATCGTTTATCGTTCTTGTCAAAGATTCGGTATCTCCATTGGTATTTGAACTCCCGTAGGTGATTGCACCTTCTTTAGACGATTCACTGACCAATTCTAAATAAGTTCCGACGTCACTGGGTGCAACACCACCAAATCCGCCACCTTGCGTCTGAAGTTCATAAGACATTTCTATGGAAGCAATCCAATGACCTGAGGGAATAGAAATACCCAATGTATCTGCACAGATAGCTTGCGAATTAATATTTACTGGAAAAATGGATTGAACGCCTAGTGTACCGCGATTATAGGTTAGGGTATCACTACTGACTTGAGCATTAGCTATTAAAGCTCCAACGCCCATAAAAGCAACGAGTAATAGTTTTTTCATCGAGGATAAATTAAAGTACACAATATACGCAGTGCACTGCCTTTAGACTGCTTCGAATCCTCAAGGTTTAATCTCCTTTACTCATTTGTTTATAGGTCCTCCTTGAATTCTTTTTTCATGAAATCCTGATACTCATTTATGCTGTTTTTCATATCCTTTCTAAGCAAGAAAATTCCAATCAAATTTGGCAGAGTCATTAAAGCAATGGCAATACCCGCAAAAGTCCAAACAATAGTCGTATCAATTATTGCTGCCAAAAAGAACCCTATTACATACAGTATTCGGTAGTAATTCACATACTTCACGCCGAACAAATAGGTCACACTTCTACCACCGTAATAACTCCATGAAATGGCTGTGGAAAATGCAAATAACAATAAACCTATGGCAACAATATATTGGCCAAAATCACCAAAAAGCCCTCTATTGAAAGCGATAGCTGTAAGGGGCGCACTATGTACCAATGATTTTCCAGAAAAAGTGTAGTTAGAAGGATTTTCCACTCGACCGTTGATTATGGCCACCGCACCTGTATATACTTGACCCTCACTCTTAATAATAACATCCTCTGCAATAGATCTTGCATGCAAAACCGTGGCGTCAGATGTAATGATTCCTTCTGCGACCTTGAGCATTCCCGTGAACTCATTTACTGGTATAACGTCCAAACCCGTTTCAGATTCATTGAAGTATTCATACAAGGCTGATCCATGAACCTCTTTACTTACTTCACCTTCCATGATAATCATATCTGAATAGCTAAAGTCATTTTGATGTTTTTCATTCCAAACCCCTGAGCTCAATAAGGTTAGACCTGTAATCGAACAGATAACTATAGTGTCAATAAATGGCTCCAAAATAGCGACCATTCCTTCACTCACAGGGTGTTCCGCTTTCGCAGCTGCATGGGCAATAGGAGCAGAACCTTGACCCGCCTCATTTGAGAATAAACCGCGGTTTACCCCTCTATTGAATGCATAAGCTATAGTTGCTCCCAAGAATCCTCCTGCTGCAGAAGAACCCGTAAAAATATCAGCAAAAATGCTCACAAAAGAAGGAATGATGTTTTCGTAATTCATCACGATCACAGAGAGTGCTCCAAGCACATATATCACTGCCATTACTGGAACTAATTTCTCAGTAACTGCAGCAATCCTCTTGATTCCGCCCAATATTATCAGACCAAGCAAAACAGACAATACCGCTCCTGTTACAATCTCTTCAATACCAAAAGTGGCCTTTAATGACGCGGCAATACTGTTTACTTGAGGCATGTTTCCTGTACCAAAAGAACTTATAATTGCCGCAACGGCAAACAAGGCTGCCATCCACTTCATATTCAACTTATTCTTCATGTAGTACATTGGACCCCCTGAGACCGTGCCGTCCTCTGCAAATTCACGGTACTTGTGACTCAAAGTAACCTCAACAAGCTTTGTAGTCATACCTAAAGCTGCAGTGACTAACATCCAAAAGAGTGCTGCGGGTCCACCCAAATGAATTGCAAAGGCTACTCCCGCAATATTCCCAGTTCCAACAGTTCCGGAAAGCGCGGTAGCTAAGGATTGAAAATGCGACGTATCTCCCTTTGCCCCCTCTTTATCAAATTTCCCGCGAACCACATCAATGGCATGTTTAAAAAATCTGATTTGAGGAAATTTCAAGTAAACTGTAAAGAATATACCCGTACCTAAGAGTGCAAAAACAAACCAGCTTGAGCCGCCTATGTAACTATCTATAACTTTAAGAATATCATTGAGAGAAGCAAAATCCATACGTATTCATTGTTTTTTGAGTGAAAGCCCGAATATAACAAAAAAGCCCCCGTGCTTTTGGCACGGGGGCTTGTAATAAAGCTTGAATAAAATTTACTTTACTTCTTCAAAATCAACATCTGTTACGTCGTCTGTAGCATTTGCGTCACCGCCTGCATCTGGACCTTGATTGTCTCCACCTTGCTGGTCATTCCCTTGCATGGCAGCTTGAATTTCTGCAGATGCCGCTTGAAGCGCTGCATTTAGTTTCTCTTGAGCTGCATCACAACCTGCTATATCTTTCGCTGCGTGAGCTGCTTTAAGTTCTGCAAGCGCGGTATCTATTGGCTCTTTCTTTTCCTCTGGCAGCTTACCTTCCAATTCCTTCATCTGTTTTTCAACTTGGAAGACCATACTGTCAGCGGCATTGAGCTTATCAATTTCCTCTTTCGCTTTTTTGTCAGCATCCGCATTTGCCTCTGCCTCCTGCTTCATGCGGTCAATTTCCTCTTGACTCAAACCGGAAGAAGCCTCAATACGAATATTCTGTTCCTTACCCGTATTCTTGTCTTTCGCACTCACATTGAGTATACCGTTAGAATCAATATCAAATGTGACCTCAATCTGAGGAACCCCTCTTGGTGCTGCGGGTATACCATCTAAATGGAATCGGCCAATTGTTTTATTGTCATTGGCCATTGGACGCTCACCTTGAAGAATATGAATCTCTACTGAGGGTTGATTGTCCGCTGCCGTTGAGAACGTTTCTGATTTCTTAGTTGGAATGGTTGTATTTGATTCAATCAGTTTCGTCATTACACCGCCCATGGTTTCTATACCTAAAGACAGCGGAGTGACATCCAATAGAAGTACATCTTTAACGTCTCCTGCTAGCACACCTCCTTGAATAGAAGCACCAATAGCAACTACCTCATCCGGGTTTACACCTTTCGATGGATCCTTTCCAAAAAAAGCTTTAACCGCCTCTTGGATAGCTGGAATACGAGTAGTACCACCTACTAAAATAACCTCGTCAATTTCAGAGGTAGAATAACCTGCATTTTGAAGTGCTGACTTAGCAGGAGCTATAGTGCGCTCAATCAATGATGCTGCTAATTGCTCAAACTTTGCACGACTAAGCGAACGTACTAAGTGCTTTGGACCTGATGCTGTTGCAGTTATATAAGGAAGATTAATTTCTGTCGCTGTTGTGGAGGATAATTCAATCTTAGCCTTCTCTGCAGCTTCTTTTAAGCGCTGCAGAGCCATGTTATCTTTTCGAAGATCCATGGATTCTTCCGCCTTGAATTCTTCCGCTAGCCAGTCTATGATTACTTGATCAAAATCATCACCACCAAGGTGAGTATCTCCATCCGTAGATTTAACTTCAAATACGCCATCACCCAATTCCAGCACAGATACGTCATGCGTACCACCACCACAATCAAATACAGCAATTTTTTGGTCAAGTCCCTTTTTATCTAGACCATAAGCCAATGCAGCCGCAGTTGGCTCGTTGATTATACGACGTACATTCAAACCTGCGATTTCACCTGCTTCTTTGGTAGCTTGTCTTTGAGCGTCATCAAAATATGCAGGCACTGTAATCACAGCTTCTGTAACATCTGTACCCAAATAATCTTCCGCTGTCTTCTTCATCTTCTGAAGAATCATAGCTGAGATTTCCTGAGGAGTATATTGACGACCGTCAATATTTATGCGAGGAGTATCATTATCACCTGCTTCTACTTTGTAAGGCACGCGTCCAGTCTCTTTTTGAACATTTGAGAATTTCTCACCCATGAAACGTTTCACGGAGTATACAGTCTTCTCGGGATTCGTGATTGCTTGACGCTTTGCAGGATCACCTACTTTACGTTCTCCACCTTCTACAAATCCTACAATTGAAGGAGTAGTTCTTTTACCTTCACTATTCGGAATTACAACTGGCTCATTTCCCTCCATAACAGAGACACAAGAGTTTGTTGTTCCAAGGTCGATTCCTATGATTTTACCCATTTTTATTTTATTAAGGTTATCAATTCAACTATTCGGTGTATCAATAAACAATGCTTATGCCATTAGGATTTTAGTGCACAATCACATCCAATGTGTCAGCATTTGATTAAAATTCATGTCAAAAAGAAGATACCTCTCTGCCAAAAGGTCATAAAGGCAATTTAAAAGCAGACCTTGTCACCGTCTACACAAATACAAGAATCGATTCCTTGAAAATCTATCCAGCCCATGTCACAGGTAAAGACACCTTTCCACAAACTGTCCATAGCTGAAGTACTCAACTTTACATCCTCTTGAATACCTCTAGCCCTCGAAGAAAATAGCCCTAAACAATCTGCTCCATTATCCGGGTTGTAAACATTAGTGAAGAGAGGTTTTTCTTGAACTATTCCTTGTGAAGGCTGATTAACATTAATATAAGTAGCATAATCATCTGCCGCTGCCCAAATCTCAACATCTATGCTACGAAATACCCGAACGTATTCTGTGGAAGCGCCTATATTATTCCTTAAAAACCTAAAGTATGAATCATAAGTTACTTCAGAAACAAAGGTTCCACTTCCATTAAGGTTACTCCCTGTGCGCACTGGAAGGGCATAGGTTAAAATCTTAATGGTACTATCACTAGGATTATTTCTTGGAGCTTCCTTGTATTTAAAATGCAAATACCCTTGGTAGAGACGAGCATTTCTTGCAGCGTCCCATTTAAATTCTGCATTACTTATTCCAAACGAAATTTTCTGAAAACCTCTTGGTTTTGTTATTTCTACATTTCCAACTATTGGGGTAATCGCCTCAAAATTATTGTTACCCGGAATGAAGCCCTTAATTCTGTAATCATATTGTTTATCAATTGGTGCATCCGTCCAATACAGTCTGTAATTATCGGTAGTAAAAACTCCAGGGTTGAGCATATTGGTGTCTTTGCGAAAAAACTCATAGGTATTGACAACCGTTCCGCTGCTATTCAATTGAGTTAGGTACAGGGCGGCAGTATCAAAATATAGGCTGTCGCTATGAACTGCGCCTGCCAATAATCCATCTTCACCAAGATAAGTTCTGTGTAGTCGGACCCATTGGGTATCAAGATCTTTGTCTAGCAAACCGTAAACGACATTTTCCACATCATAGTCTGCATTAATTTCCAACGAATTGTCGCAGGAAATCACAGTAATTAAGGTGATTAGGGTAAGAATGAATTTTTTCATGTACGCCAAAAATACAACGTATGCGTTGAGTTCTTTTCTTTGTAACACAGAAAAATAAAAATCGTGCTACCATGAGCGTTGCAAAAAAAGAATTTAAAAAGGTAACTACCCACAGTCTTCAGCAGATGAAAGACCAAGGAGAAAAAATATCTATGCTGACTGCCTACGACTATACTATGGCGAAAATGGTAGATGCCGCAGGAGTTGACTGTATTCTTGTTGGGGATAGTGCTTCAAACGTAATGGCTGGTCACGAAACTACTCTTCCCATTACTTTAGACCAAATGATTTATCATGCCTCAAGTGTGATTCGTGCCGTAGACAGAGCCTTAGTGGTGGTAGATTTACCATTTGGATCTTATCAAGGGAATTCAAAAGAAGCCTTGACCTCTGCAATTCGCGTAATGAAAGAATCCGGCGGTCATGCTGTCAAATTAGAAGGTGGTGTAGAAATCATTGAGGGCATTGAGCGCATACTCACAGCTGGAATACCTGTGATGGGTCACCTAGGTCTAACCCCTCAATCCATTTATAAATTCGGGACGTATTCTGTTCGAGCAAAGGAAGAAGCCGAAGCTGCCAAACTCAAAGAGGATGCACTTGCATTACAAGAAGCTGGTTGCTTTGGTATTGTTTTAGAAAAAGTCCCAGCACCACTTGCAAAGGAAGTTGCGGAAATCCTATCCATACCAGTCATTGGTATTGGAGCTGGGGCTGGAGTAGACGGTCAAGTATTGGTTTTTCACGATTTAGTTGGTATGACCCATCAATTCAATCCAAGATTCCTCCGCCGCTATTTGAATCTTTATGATGATATTACCGCTGCGATTGGGAGCTACGTCAAGGACGTTAAGGATGCGGACTTTCCCAATGAAAGCGAAAGCTACACAAGTTAGAACTTGGCTGCTGATTTAAATATTATTTACCAAGACAATCACCTTATTGCAGTCAATAAGCGAGCAGGTGATTTAGTTCAAGGAGACCATACAGGTGATGTACCGCTTCCTGATCATATCAGAGCATATCTAAAACATAAATACAATAAACCAGGAAATGTCTTTTGCGGTGTGGTTCACAGATTAGATCGGCCAACCACCGGTGTTGTACTCTTTGCACGCACTTCTAAAGGATTAGAGCGCATGAATAAGGCATTCAAAGAGCGCCAAATCACAAAAACTTATTGGGCGCTTGTAGAAGGTCGCCTAGAAGGTGAAGATTCATTAAGACACTTTCTTAAGAAGAATAGTAAAAACAATAAATCAACTGTCTTCAAAAAAGCAGAATTCGGTGCTAAAGAGGCACGATTAAGCTACCGAGTAATGAAAACTGGCCATAATTATTCTTTGCTAGAAGTTGAACTTGATACGGGAAGACATCATCAAATTAGAGCACAGTTTGCAGCCATTGGACATGCTATCAAGGGTGATGTGAAATATGGTGCGAGAAGAGCAGAACGCGACAAGAGTATTTGTTTACACGCAAAAACGCTTGGTTTTATACATCCTGTAAGTGGAGAGAAAATAGAAATTGAAGCTAGCTTCCCCGAAAGTTTCAAGCCATTTACCTAAGAATTGGGATCTACATCATAAATCACCTTGACTCGATGAAACTCAGGACTCATTAAAACTTCCTGGTGGGCTTTTGTAATACGATCACGAACCTTTATTCCAACACTATTTTTGTCCACCTTGATAATAATTTGCATTTGGTACAAATTCTTCAATCTGGCAATAGGAGCATATTCCGGACCTAGAAACCTGTCTCCAATTTTACTTCTTAAGGAACGTGCGAATTCTGAAGCAGCGCGCTCAAGCAACCTGTGATCTCTGTGCTTTATGGTGATGGTAATCAGTCGCACATAAGGAGGGTATCCATACTCATGTCGAACTAACAGCTCTCTTTGTAGCATTCCATCGTAATCATGATTCATGGCCATCTGAATGATGGCGTGTCTGGGCTTCATGCTTTGGATAACAACTTTTCCTTTTGAGGTTCTCCGCCCGGTACGACCGCTTACTTGTTCAATTAATTGAAAGGCTCTTTCATTTGCCCTAAAGTCCGGATAACTCAACAAATTATCCGCAGACATAATTCCTACGAGCCCTACTCTATCAAAATCTAACCCCTTGGTTACCATTTGTGTACCTACTAAAATATCGACTTCACCTTCTTCAACGCTTCGTACTAAATCACCAAAAGCATGCTTTCCTCTAGTGGTGTCTAAATCCATTCGTTTAACTCTTGCTTTTGGAAAGAGATCCGATGCTTCTTCTGCAATTTGCTCTGTACCAAAACCCTTATGTAAAACGCTATGACCACCGCAAGAAGAACACTTCATCACGGGCGGTACTTGATACCCGCAATAGTGACACTTCAATTGATTGGACGCTTTATGATATGTTAATGAAATATCACACCTTGTGCATCCCTCAACATGGCCGCAAGTTTGACATTGTTGAAACGTACTAAAGCCTCGCCTATTTTGAAAAAGAATAATGCTCTCCCCTTTTTGCAGCGCTTGGCGCATTGCATCTACAAGCTCAATAGAGAAATTTCCCTTGACTTCACGTCGCTCTTTAGCGCCCACCATATCCACCACTTCAAGTTCCGGAAGCGGCGCAGTATGAAATCGATTAAACAACTGTACCAAGTGATAGCGTCCTAATTTTGCATTATACATGCTGTCTAAGGATGGTGTGGCAGAACCCAAAAGTATGGAACATCCGCGCTGATTGGCCATCCATACGGCTGTATCCCTTGCTTGGTATCGTGGAGAAGGTTCGAATTGTTTAAAACTACCCTCATGCTCTTCGTCCACTATGATCAGTCCTAGGTCTGGCATAGGCATGAAAACAGCAGATCGTGCACCTAGAATCAACAAAGGCTCATTGTTCTCTAGGGATTCTCTCCATGCGGCTAATCTTTCAGCAGGTGTAAATCTACTGTGACTCACTGCAACCGTAAAATGAACCCTTAATCGACTAATTAATTGAGTGGTTAGTGCTATTTCCGGCAGTAGGTAAAGAACACGTTTATGTGTTTTAAATGCATTTTTTATGAGCTCTATATAAATCTCTGTTTTTCCAGAAGCAGTCACTCCATGAAGTAAAGTGGGCTTGCGCTCTTTAAAGCCTCTTTCTATGTTCTCCAATGCAGCAGTTTGATGCGCGCTAAGCAATATTTTAGAATTTGGAGCCGATGCTGCCGTTGTCCCATCTACTTCCTCAATTTCTTCAATCAAGGCCTTCTTTTTTAAAGCGATAATCTGAGGACTTTCAATCTGATTTTTTTTTCGAAACGCCCTAGAATCTATCCAATTATTTTCACTTCCACAGGCAGCAACTAAACTCAAAAGAGCCTGGGTTTGCTTCTCGCTTTTAGAGGTTGCAGAGAACGCATCATCTAATCGATTGAGCACATCGGGTGAAATTCTGAGTAATTTACGCCGCTTGGCACGAGCAACCTTCTTTAACTCCTCTTCTAAAATCGCCCAACCTTGCTCTAGGGCCTTTTGAACCAAAGGCATTGGATTTTTAATTTGAGAAATAGCCCGGACTTCTTCTAGAGTGAGCTTTTCATTCGACTTTAGTGCCACATAGAGTATAAACAATGAATCAGAAAGTTCGGTATCATTAGGAATCACTCCAGGGTCAAGCACCAAAACGCTTTGAGAACTCAGTTTCAATCCCGGTGGTAAAGCGGCATTCATTACATCTCCGATTGGCGCCATGTAATAATTAGCCATCCACTTCCATTGCAAAAGTTGATGTTCTAGAACTACTGGATACTCATCCAATACACTAATAAGAAATTTTAGTGAGAGATCTTCCTCTATTTCCAAGATGCGTACAACAAGTGCAGCATATTCTTTCCGCTTTCCAAATTGCACCAAGACACGCATCCCAGAATCCAGTTGACCGTTGTATTCACTGGGCACCGCATAGTGAAAAGTTTTGTCTAAGGGTAAGGGAAGAATGACCTCAGCTACGAGCATTTATTTTTTGGGTGGTTTAGGTAAGTTCTTTTTAACAAATCTAGCCTCTCGTTTGGCTAATAGACGCATCTCATTATCGAAAAAACTCAGTGTTTTTCGCGCGGAAGATTCTGTTGAAGTTGCTATGGTTTTAAATTCAATAAGGTCGTATTTCATTTTTGTTAAATCCGCCAATAAATCTGCTGTTGTCAGCTCCAAAAGCTCTATGTAATATTTCTGATAAGCTTCGTATAAATCGGTTTGGCCATTGTAAAACATTTCATCACCATAGTTTCGAATATGTCCGCTAAGGGATTTGATCAATAGTTTTTGTGCGGCATACAATTTATCTAGATCAGTTGAACCCAACTCACGCTTTAGGTAGGAAACCAAACTATCCACCTCAGCCGCACCTGATTTCATCTCCTTAGTGTAGGCAACCAATTCCATCTGAGCATTGAATCGCTTAACGATTTGACTTTCTCTAACATTAATATCGTAAAGCTCCGCGTAACCTTCCATTTCCACTGAAACTTTTGCAAATAATAACTCTACCTGACTTACATAAGTATGACCATATCCCGAGCGCGGATCTTCATTTAACCAATCACGGAGATTGGAAGAAGTTAATTCAACAATTTCACCAAGGCTTTCTCTAGCCACCTGCACAAGTTGCTGTTCTTCTGGTTCATCAAGACGAGAAAACGAACGGTTTGATTTTCTCCAAATATTAAATTGTTCTTCAATTAATGGCGTGATTTTCTTTTCCTTTTCATAGGTCATTACACCGTCAATGATGTCCGAAGTTATAGACATTGTTTTCTCAACTTCACGAGAAACTCTCCTCAGATTACTGCTTGTGCCTTGTGCAATTACAACTGTGAAAGAAAGCAGAGCGATTGCTGTTAATAGTTTTTTCATTGGTTCATCATTTTATTTCAATTTATGGATCTTTTTTGTGCCAGCGTACATATCAAACTGAAGCAATTTACATTCCAATTCTCCATTGAATAGATTCCATTTTCGCGATGGACGCAACCCAATGCTTTTAATTGCCTCCATATCCGATGTGATCCACATCACCGTCCAACCGGCATATTTTTTCTTTAAAACATCACCCATATCACGATAAAACTGATGCGTGTTGGCCGCGATTCTGACATTGTACGGTGGATTTACAAGCAATAAACCTTTCTCACTAGGTGCATCAGATTCGAAAAAATCTGCCCGTTTTAACCGAATAACATCATCGAACATAGAGCGCTGAATATTATTCGCGGCCGCATCCAACGCATAGGTATCTAAATCACGACCAAAAAACTTACCCTCATATTCCTTGGCACGACCAAGCAAGCCGCTTTTAATCTTTTCAAATAAGTTATGATCGTAACCCTTCCAAAAACTGAATCCAAAATCTCCTCTGTAGATGTTTGGAGGCATATTATGCGCTATTAATGCCGCTTCTACTAAAAAAGTTCCAGATCCACACATGGGGTCCAATATCGGCATACCTCCATTCCATTTACTGTGCATGATGATACCTGCTGCAAGAACTTCATTTAGAGGCGCATGCGCTGATTCCAGCCTGTAGCCACGCTTATGTAACGAATCGCCTGAACTATCTAAGTAAACCCGAATGGTATCCTGATAAATATGAATGTGAATTGGAACTTCAGGATCATTGCGCTCTACGGTTGGACGCTCACCGAGCTTATCCCGGAAGCGATCGACTATAGCATCCTTAGCTTTTAAACCCGCGAAACTACTGTGATTTAGCAACTCATTTCGGCCTACTACATCTACTGCAAAGGTAGTTTGAACGTCAAAATGTTCTTCCCAAGGAATGGCGAGCAGTTTGTCATAATAATGCTCCACATCCTCCATTTCAAATTCTGCTAACGGCAGTAGTACTCGTAGCCCTGTTCTTAAACCAAGATTAATTTTATAGACGAAACCAAGGTCTCCAATTACAGAAACAGCCCTATTTAGCATTTTAATTTCACGCCCACCAAGAGCAAGTAATTCCTTGCTCAATATTTCTTCTAAACCGTAGAGCGTCTTTACGACCAATCGATAATCTTTGTTTTCCGGCACCCTTTTGCGTTTTAATGCTACAAATGTAAGTTAACTTTATACCCATGATAGAATGGTACGAATTAATTACGTTGGTCTTTGGCGGCTTTTTAGCTGGATTGATAAACGTTGTTGCTGGTAACGGTTCCGCGATCACTCTACCTCTTTTAATGTGGCTGGGCTTGGATGCCAATACTGCAAATGCTACAAATCGCGTTGGCGCCATTTTTCAAACTACTAGTGCTATCACTTCCTTAAATAAAACGAAACGGGTTAAGTATATGATCCGTCAAAGCTATTTTATCATCCCTCCAATACTAATAGGTGCAATCATTGGAGCCAATTTAGCCGTTGATATTCCAGAAAGTATTTTAAGAGTTTGCATTGGAACTATAATGATTGGTTTGCTCATTACTATGCTTTCCAATCCAAAGAAATGGTTGATACCAACAGACGGAGCTAACAAAAAGAAAACACCTCAAATGTGGCTTGCTTATTTTGGTTTAGGGCTATACGGAGGTTTTATTCAAATGGGGTTTGGAATATTCTTTCTATCCATAAGCGTTCTCATGGCAAAATATGCACTTAAAGATGGTAACATCATGAAGCTTTTCACAGCGTTCCTAATGACCATTCCTTCTTTCATCATTTTCGCTCTTAGTGGTTCTATTGATTGGATTTATGGGTTAACATTAGCCGCTGGAAGCGCATCTGGAGCGCGATTTGGAGCAAAGAAAGTAGTCCACCATCCCAAAGCCAGTGCCATTACGAGAAAAGTATTAATTGCCGTAATTTTGGTGGCAATCATAAAGATGTTTCAACCCCTTGTTCTTGAATTTACCCGCTGATGTCTGCTCCCTGGTACGCC
>JAYOSU010000031.1:21422-24513 GCA_038139395.1 Cryomorphaceae bacterium | reverse complement strand
CGTCCATCACCACAAAAACGCCTAGCTTTTATAGCTGGGCGTTTTTGGTTCAATAAGTTCCATGAATAATTCAAGTATATCTAATTACCTGATTATATTTACGTTTCACAAAATTCACACCCTTGAAAAAACCCTTACTTCTAATCGTTCTAATCCTTAATAGCTTCATGCTACAAGCTCAAATAGCTATTAATGAATTTAATTGTGTCAGGGGGTATACAGATGAATTTGGTGATGACGTAGATTGGATAGAAATCCACAACTATTCTGCGGACTCGGTACTTCTTTCAGACTACTATTTAAGTGACAATCCAAATAATTTAGATAAGTGGCAATTCCCGAACACCTATTTAGGCAGTCAAGAAATACTCACCATTTGCGCTTCAGGAAGAGAAAACATGAGATTACCTAACCACTGGGAATCTCTTGTGCTAGCAGAAAATACTTGGAAATATTGGTTGGGCAGTTCACCACCCACCTCTGATTGGGCCAATTGGAATACACTGGCTTTTAACGACCAAAATTGGAATTCCGGTCAAGGTGGTATTGGGTACGGAGATAATGATGACAATACAATCATTGCTGTGACGCCATCCTTGTATCTACGAAAGGAATTCGAGATCACTGACTTGAACGATATCACTCAATTATTATTTCATGCAGATTACGATGACGGATTCATCGCCTACCTCAATGGAATAGAAATCATGAGATCTAATAATTTCAATTCGTTTATTCCGGGTTATACTGAATTGACCAATGCGAACCATGAAGCAGTCTTGTACAACGGTGGTATTCCCGAATCCAAGTTTTTCAATTCAGATGAAATCTCAGAAATATTGGTGCAAGGCGCTAATATTTTAGCCATTCAGATTCATAATGCGTCCACAACCTCATCGGATATGAGTGGTAATTTTTTCCTCTCCGCCGGTATTGCCTCAACAACGTATGAGTATCAATCCTTACCAAGTTGGATTGTACCTCCTTCTATCAATGCACATGCGAGTTTTAAATTATCTCATGGCGAAACTATCGTCATAAGTGATACCGGTGAATATGTCTTAGACAGCATCTTAATACCAAGTAACATTACTAATACTATATCCCACGGAAGAATCCCAGATGGCATAGGGAGCTGGTGTTATTTTAATAGTCCTTCACCCAATCTGTTGAACGATCAAAATGTTTGCTTTTCATCAATAACAAATGAGCCCATTACGGATTTATTCTCTGGGTGGTACCCGTATCCTTTTCAAGTAAATGTCTCTACCTCTTCCAATGCGACTACCTATTACACAACTAATGGTGATATTCCGGATACCGATGATTTTGTTGTGAATGGCCCCATAAATATCAATTCATCTACGGTATTGAGCTTAAGGTCATTCAGTAATGGTAATCAGGAACTTCCAAGTGCCGTGGTTGACCGAACGTACATTGTCAATGAGGAGAATCATAACCTACCCGTTTTTTCTATCATAACAGATGAAGATAATTTATGGGATTGGTTCACAGGCATTTATGTTTCCGGTCCCAACGCCGGTATCGACTACCCTTTTTTTGGAAGTAACTTCTGGGAACCATGGTCAAGAAAGTCTAGAATGGAATTTTTTGATGCCTCTAAAACCAAACGATTTGACGCAGAATTCGATTTAGAAATACATGGAGGTTGGTCTAGAGCACAGCCTCAAAAATCTTTTAGGATAGATACGAAGCCCACGTACACAGGAGATGTTGAATACGCCCTGATTCCAAAAAAACCGCACATCACGCAATACAACAACTTCAATATACGTAACGGCGGTCAACACAATTGGTCCGACCGTATACAAGATGCCTTGATAAGTAGACTCGCAGAAAATACCCATATTGACAGAATGGGCTACCAACCCTGTATTATTTATCTAAATGGGGAATATTGGGGGCTTTATGGAATTCGCGAAAAAATTGACGAACATTATGTAGAAAGTAATCACGGGATTGATAGCAAGAAAGTTGATTTATTGAATAAAGACGGTGCGCTAGCGGGTTCAGAGGATCATTTTTTAGAATCCTATGACTTGATTATGAACTCCAATATTAATGACCCCAGTTTCATTGAAATGTTCAGTTCGAGATTTGACTTCAATAACTATATAGATTACTTCATATTTCAAACTTATATACAAAACATGGACTGGCTTGGAATCGCTTGGGGCTTGAACAATATCAAGCTCTGGAGACCAGATTCATTAGAGGGAAAATGGCGGTACGTACTCTACGACACAGATGCCTCTTTTGGTTATTTTGGACAAAACATCTATGCGAACTACCTCTATTATGCGCGTAATCCTAGTGTTCCAAATCCACACGCGCAAATTTTTAATCGCGCCCTAAATAATGATGATTTTAAATGCCGATTCACCAATAGATACGACGATCTCATCAATACTACTTTTCAAACTTCAAATTTCAACTCAGTAACCATAGAGTTGGCAGAAAGTATTGAAGAAGCCATCCCTGATCATATAGCTAGGTGGAGCGGTCAAGTTGGACCAGGTTCTTTTAATCAATGGGTAAATGCCATTAATGGCATTTCACAATACAACACCACGCGTATTGCCACTGCACGCCAGCATATCAATCAAACCCTATCGTTACAGGGACAACGATCGATAAATCTGAGCACCTACCCTGTTGAATCTGGAATCATTCAGGTAAACAGCATTAAACCCAATTTACCCTGGAATGGAACGTACCACGGTGGATGCCCTATTTCGTTAAAGGCTACACCCCAAAAAGGCTATATTTTTTCTCATTGGTATTCCACCGTTGCATCATTCTCAAACCTAACAACAGATTCGATTCAGGCTAACCTTACTATGAATACAAATTTCGTTGCTCATTTTGACACCTGTGAAAATGTTATTGACGTAGATGTGCTTGCACAGAACAATCGACTCATTCCCTCTATTTCTGAAGAGCTGTCTACAGTAACTTATTCCTGGGAGTTAGATGGTAATATCATATCCACAGATAGTTTAATTTATAATCCAATCGATGGGAATTATAAACTCACCATTCGTTTTGATTCGTGTGAAATTGAATCTAA
>JAYOSU010000031.1:11089-21322 GCA_038139395.1 Cryomorphaceae bacterium | reverse complement strand
AGTACCATCTACAGCAACTTCAAGTCCCGAATTACTTTTGGATTGGTCAATTAATTGACCTTTAACATCATAAACTTCTACTTGGAAGGGTAAACCCATTGTGTTGGAGAGCACCCAATAATTAGAAGATGGGTTTGGCCTGACTATGAAGTTATTTGCTCCATCATTTTCTTCAATAGATAAAGGAACATTTGCGTATTTGATATCATCAAAATAAAAAGTAGAGGCAATTGTTCCGTCACCCACATTGGCACTACCAGCGACAAAATCAAACATCAAAGCAAAGGTTGGCAAATCTGTTGGCGCATTGGTAAAGTCAAAGGATAATGTTTCCCATTCTTCTGTCTTTGTTGTTTGCACACTTCGTTCTTCGCCCCAAAACGGCTTCTCTGCCTTCAACGTAATATATGTTCCAATAGGCGCTGAAGTCAACACTTTCATGGTGATTACCGGATGATTAACAAAGTCTATATTATTAGAAAACGTAATACTTGTACCGCCATAAGGAGCACCCAAGTATCTAACCACCTTACCAACATTTGCACTTCCATTATCTGCACTTACCAATGGATTGGGTAAGCTTTCCATAATTGCGCTTTCAAAATCAAAAAAGTGTCTATCTGTTGTTCCTGATTCAAAGGTCACCGGTAATCCCGATCTGGGAGTAGCAATAATTCCTGGAACCTGCTGTATATCGTCTATATAAAACGTTTTACCGCCGCCATCGGTGAAAGGCTGTGGCATAATAACCAAATCGACACTTCCAAAAGGAGCTGGAATACCAAAATCAAAGGTCAATGTTTCCCATGCACCACTTACGGTTGTTACCGCATCTACTTCGCACGTATAAGGGTTCTCTAATTTCACTTTTATTACGGTTCCCACAGGTTCATTAGTAAAAACCTTCATTGACAAGGTACTCGTTGCTGAGCTTGAAAAATCCAAGGACGATACATTGGTTATTTTCCCGCCAGCCCAGATATCTGCAACATTAACTTTTACGATTTCCGCGACGTTTGCACTAGAATTTCCTGTGCTGTTTGGGTTGGGTACAATAGTAAATGTAGCTCCGTCATAACCGAGCATGCCTGGAGTATTGTTTTCAAAATCAAAAGGAAAAGATTGGCCAAAGCTGCTAAATGCAACCAACATAAGGAAAGAAATAAAACTCGTTTTCATGGTAGTTATGATGTTAAGATGTGTTTATGTCGAGTGGCAAGATAGGTAATCCCCAAGACTCTTGAAGTATACTCATGTTAATAACTCCAAGAGTCTTTCATCAAATCCTACCATTGAAAAACGAAATTTGAATAAACTCATTTGGCGCATTTAAAACCACTTTATGCATCCGCTAAAAAAAGACGAGCACGCACTTATCAATAAAATGAAGTTTGAGACTAAAAATGTACTCGAACACTTGAACCGTGTTGCGGACCAAAGCAAAAAAATCAATCGCCAGGAAATAGAACGTAGATTAACGGAGCTTTCTAGATACTCAAAAAAACTCGCTCTTATTCAAAGAAAAATTGATTTAGAAATCGAAAGAGAAACATAAAGTGAACTTTTTTTTAAGCAAATCGTTGTTATAACAAATATATTTCGACAGCAAATGAAAACCGTTCTTCATCCAGCATCAGAGAGAGGCTCTGCAAATCACGGTTGGCTCCAGAGTCAACACAGTTTTAGTTTTGCCAACTACTATAATTCAGAGAAAATGAACTTTGGACTGTTGCGCGTACTCAATGACGACACAGTTGCACCCGGCAGGGGATTTGGCAAACATCCACATAATAACATGGAGATTGTTTCTATACCGCTAAGCGGTGATTTAGAACATGAGGATAGCATGGGCAACAAGACCGTTATCAAAGAAGGAGAAATTCAAGCAATGAGTGCAGGTACAGGTATTTTTCATAGTGAGTTTAACGCTAGCCAATCACAAGAGGTTAAATTCCTACAAATTTGGATTTTCCCCCGTGAAAAAGGCGTTCAACCACGGTACGATCAAATACAATTGCCTGACCTAGTCAAAACAGACACCTTACATCAAGTACTCAGTCCTAAAGAAAGTGATGCAGGTATTTGGGTGCATCAGGACGCGTGGTTCAATATGGGAACTTTTAACAAAGGAAGTCATGAAGTGTATACTGTCAAAAGACCCCAGAATGGCGCGTATTTATTTGTAATTGACGGCTCTTTTGAGGTTGCTGGACAACAACTGAACAAGCGCGACGCGCTCGGATGTTGGGAAACAGACTCGGTGAGCCTGAAGAGCCTTGAAAATGGCAGTCGCATTTTAATCATTGACGTTCCCATGAATTTGAGTTAATACTCCATACCCTGCCAAAAAAGAACAATAATTATTCAAAGGTGTTAGCTTTGTGCAAGTAAATCGTATCGTCATGAATAAGCCAATCAAAGGATTCTCAAAACTTAGCAAAGCGGCTAAATTGGAATGGTTAACTCAAAACAATTTTGAGCACCCGGACAAAACAATAGAGTTGTTTCAAAGCTATTGGCACAATGACAGCAGCGTGCAACAAATGCACGACGACTTCATTGAAAATACCATGACCAACTATTACATGCCATTTGGTGTGGCACCAAACTTTCAAATTAATGGAAAGCTCTACACCCTTCCCATGGCAATTGAGGAAAGTTCAGTAGTTGCTGCCGCCTCTAAAAGTGCAAGCTTTTGGTTGCAAAGAGGTGGATTCAAAACTGAAGTGATTAGCACGGAAAAAATTGGACATGTTCATTTCATGTATGAGGGAAATGCGCAACCTTATTTCAATGAATTTGAAAATCTTGAAAATCAATTAAGAGAATCAACAAAATCGCTGACAGCAAATATGGAGGCTAGAGGCGGGGGGATTACCTCTATCAAGTTGGTGGATAAAACAGCTCAATTAGACCATTATTATCAATTGGAAGTTTGCTTTGAGACATGTGATTCCATGGGGGCGAATTTTATCAATTCCAATTTGGAAGAAATGGCTAAGCGACTTGAATCATTTACTTCAGCACATTCAGATTTAGACGAAAGTAAACTTGAAGTAGTTATGCGTATTCTGAGTAATTACACCCCAAATTGTATCGTTAGGGCCTCCGTGAGTTGCCCCATTGAAGATTTAGAAAGTGAAGGTACTAGCGGGGAGGACTTTGCGCGGAAATTTAAGCGCGCTATAGCTATAGCGAATGCGGAACCTTACCGGGCCACCACACACAATAAAGGCATTATGAATGGTGTGGACGCTCTCATTATTGCCACAGGAAATGACTTTAGAGCAGTTGAGGCCGCATGCCATACCTATGCTTCAAAATCCGGCCAATACAGCAGTCTTACTCACTGTAAGATAGAGGATGGAATTTTCAACTATTGGATAGAAATACCCCTTGCATTAGGAGTGGTAGGAGGTTTGACTAAGCTGCACCCACTAGTGGTTAAAGCGCTTGAAATGTTGGGTAGACCAAATGCAGAGGAATTAATGGGCATTGTTGCAGTAAGTGGTTTAGCGCAAAATTTTGCAGCACTTCGGGCATTGGTAACCACAGGGATTCAGAAAGGGCACATGAAAATGCACCTCATGAATATTCTAAATCAACTAGAAGCGACTCAGGAAGAGAAAGTGGTAATTACCGAGCACTTTAAAGATAAAGTACCCCATCACCGTGAAGTTGTGAATTACTTCTGTACTTTGCGCGGACAGCCCATACCAAAGCTGGGCAGCTAATAAACCATGCTAAACTACCGCGCCAACGGAAAACTTTTACTTACCTCGGAGTATGCCATTACTCAAGGAGCAAAAGGTCTTGCTTTACCTGCTCGATTTGGTCAAAAAATTCACTACTTCCCAAACTTAGAAGGCAATAGTATTTCTTGGTCTTCTCTTGATCACGATGCCCAAGAATGGTTCCGGGCAGAAATCAGTTTATCGTTAGAAATTCTAAGCACATCCAATGAGAAGGTGGCAAAGCGCTTACTCAAGAACCTTCAAATAGTCAAGAGTCATTCATCCCTTTTGGACAAACCAGGGAGCTTCAAAACTATATTAGAATTTCCTGCTGAATGGGGACTTGGAACATCCAGCACTTTCACAAGTCTATTGGCGCAATGTGCGCAAGTTGATCCGCTTGTAACTTTCAAAAACGCACATGGTGGAAGCGGATATGATCTGGCTTGTGCAAAAGCAGATGGGCCAATTACTTATCAATTGATTGACAATCAAGCAAAAGTCTTAAACACGACCATCCCTTTTGACTTTCTAGACGAACTTGGATTTGTTTATAGAGGGAAGAAGCAGTTGACCTCCGAAAGCTTGAACTTGGTAAAAAACAAACCTTTTTCAGACGATCAGATTGATAGATTCAATAGTCTTACAGATGCTTTTTTACAGTCCAAATCGCTGCAAGAATTGGAAGATGTTATTGAGGAACACGAGTCCCTTCTTGCTGAACATTTGGGACTTACCAAGGTTAAACATGAACTCTTTGGAGAACTTCCCGGACAAGTAAAAAGTCTTGGTGGATGGGGTGGAGATTTTGTGCTGGTTACTCGTCTTCGTTCTTCTGAGCAATGGCTCAAACAAAAGGGGTTTACAACAGTCTTTCCTTTCGAAGAACTGGGACTTGTCCGCTCCTAGGATTGGGCACAATATTTGGTAGATTTACGACAATGCGTACAATCGGCGTTTTATTCATCTTACTCTTCTCCTTCGCTCCTTTGAGCGCGGCTCACCTTGTTGGTGGTGAAATTTCATATCGTTGCGTGGGATCAAATACCAATGGGAATGTATACCAGATTAAATTAACCGTATATCGTGATTGTAATTCTTCTGGTGCGCCTTTTGACAACTTTGCGCCAATTACAATTTATGGAGGGGCAGCACAAAATGTCGCCGTACAGAATCTAAGTGTGGCAAGAGGTCAGATAACAAGTATTCCAGCTGTTGTTGCCAACCCCTGCCTTCAGACGCCACCCAATGTATGTACAGAAAAGGCAATTTATCAGGCAACTGTAACCCTTCAGCCAAGCACCCATGGATATACCATAGTGTATCAACGATGCTGTAGAAACAACACCATAACAAACGTTGGAAATTCAGGTAACTGGGGATCAACTTACCATATTACAATACCACCAAATGATAATCGTTGCAACGGCTCCGCCCGATTCCAATCGGACCCGCCTATTGTGATGTGTAAAGATGATAGCCTAAATATTGACTTCTCCGTTCTTGAAGATAATGGCGATTCCATTTATTATTCCCTTTGCCAACCCATTACAGGAGGAACCCAAAATAACCCTGCTCCTAATCCGCCTTCACCACCGCCATATTCTGGTGTACCCTTTCTTTTTCCTTATTCTGCAGCCTATCCTCTTCCCTCAAGTCCGCAGATTAGTTTGGACCCAAATACGGGTATTTTAACGGGAACACCGACTGGAACGGGTCAATATGTTTTTGCAGTCTGTGCGGCAGAATATGATTCAACTGGTGTGTTGTTATCCACGCTTCGTCGCGATTACCAATTCAACGTAACCACGTGTCAGAGTAATGTAGTGAGTGACCCCACGCCTCAACTTTACCAACCAAACACCTTTTGTAATGGAACAACAATTACCATGAGTGATAGCTCCATCAACGGCACCAGCTATTTGTGGTTATGGAATGACCCCAACAATCCCGGGGCATCTTCAACGGGGCGAAACCCAACTTATACCTATGGTGATACTGGTACTTATACCATTCAATTGGTCATCAATGTGGGTTGGCCGTGCACGGATACTGCTGAGGTGATATACGAATTGTATAACCCTATCAATGCAGGATTTACTTCCAGTGGCCCGGTTTGTTTCGATGAAAACCTGATTACTTTCCAAAATCAGAGTTCCAATGGTGGACTAGCCCAAGCAACCTGGGATTTTGGACCCAATGGGTCTTTAGGAACGTTTAATGGTTGGAATCCACCACCGATCAGTTTCTCTACATGGGGAGACCAGATTGTAACTTTAACCGTGGAAGAAAAGGGGTGTATTGGCACTTTTGTAGATACTGTTAGGATATACAGGCGTCCCGAAACAGAAGTAAATGTAGAAAACCAAATAGGCTGCGCGCCCTTTACCATTGAATTTTGGGACAGCACCATTACAGATGGACAAGTCATTTACAACTGGGATTTTGGAGATGGAGTCCTCAGTAACGACAGCGCCCCCGTATACACTTACACAGACCCCGGCACCTACGACCTTACCCTCACGGTGTATTTTATTGAAGGGTGTTTAGATACGATTACATTAAATTACGATGATTACATCACGGTGTATCCCTCACCAACCTCAGCGTTTATAGCGGACCCCCCTTCTGCGACCATTTATACAAGCAACATAGAAATTACAGACTTGGCCGCAGATCCAACAGATGCGCTCATCACTTCCATGGGAGATGGGAGTGTCTATTATGATTTAAGAAGTTTAAATCATTCCTACAACGACACGGGCTGGTTTGAAGTTGAACATGTTGTTATCAATTCTTTTAATTGTCCCGATACCTCTACCGCATTGGTTCGAATCAATCCAGAAACTCTAGTTTTTGTCCCCAATGCATTTTCACCAAATGGAGACGGCACCAATGAAATGTTTGCCCCAACAGCTGTTGGAGTTAAATCTTATGAACTTCGAATTTACAATCGATGGGGTGAAGAAATTTTTTTCAGCAAAACACCTGAAATTGGATGGAACGGTAATTTCCCCAATGGCAAACCGGCTCCGTTTGGCGCCTATACTTGGTCAGTTTTTGCCAAAGGCGCCAATGATAAAGTGATAAAGAAAACAGGCATAGTTACTCTACTCAAATAACCTATTTCACTAAAAACCAAATAGCCGCTAAAGATATCAGAACGCTTCCCAGCACGTAAGCGAGGGCCTCCAATTCTCTACCTTCTTGGATTAATCGAACCGTCTCGTAGCTAAACGTGCTAAACGTTGACCACCCGCCACAAATTCCTGTTGCCAATAGCAATTGAAGTGTACTTTTTTCTGGTGATAACTTGTACACATAGACCAAGGCAACAGAAGCCATGATGTTAATTGCGAAAGTTGCCCAATGTAATCGTGTAGGGGCGATGCCCACGGCCAACATACCTTGAGAAGTTCCAAAGCGCAATACGGCGCCAATACCTCCGCCTAAAAAAACTGCTATAATTGCTGCAAATGAACTCATGAAAACTGGGAATCAATTCGTAGTAAAATAGTAGAAATCAATATACCCCATAATGCCCCGACAAATAGGTCCAATGGGTAATGTACTCCGAGATGAATTCTTGAAAAACTTTGAATTACTGCAACTCCAATTAGAATAGGAAACCATGAGGGTTTCAGCCACCTACGCATTAGAAATGCTAGTCCAAAAGTATTGGCAGCATGCGAAGAAAAAAAGCCGAAAGCAGAGCAATGAACAAGGACACGAACACCCTCAAACCCTTCTTGACAGGGACGAGGGCGAGCAATGAATTCCTTAAAAAAATTCGCCCCTTGATCCCAAAGTAACACACCAACTAAACACAAGGCAATTCTAAAAATCCAAGTGCTGTGAGTCTCTGATTGTTTAATTAAGCGTGCAGCGAGCACAATATATAAGGGTAACCACGTAAAAGTCTTTGTCACCGCCAACCAAAAGGTATCTGTTGATGCGCTAAAAAGTTGATGTAGCATCAAGAACAACTGTTTGTCCCATTCCATTATAGAGTCAACTAAGGCAATCACAATTCTTCGTTTAGAGCAAACCAGATCTTGTCCTTCAATGCCATTATATTTTGGCCTGTCACCGATGAAATAAATATATGGGGGATATCCTTCGGGAGTTGCAGCTCAATTTCAGCTTGCATCTCTTCATCCAGCATGTCGCACTTTGTTATGGCTAAAATTCTGTTCTTATCTGCCAACTCAGGATTATAAACGACCAATTCGTTGAGGAGTATTTCATATTCCCTCTGGTAATCGTCGGTATCCGCGGGCACCATGAATAACAATAATGCATTGCGCTCAATATGCCTTAAGAACCTATAGCCTAGTCCCTTCCCTTCTGAAGCTCCTTCAATAATTCCGGGAATATCAGCCATTACGAATGAACGATAATCCCGATAGTTCACCATACCTAAATTTGGAACTAACGTAGTAAAAGGGTAATTAGCTATTTCCGGTTTTGCAGCACTTACCACGCTGAGTAAAGTACTTTTACCTGCATTTGGAAAGCCCACTAAACCAACATCTGCGAGCACTTTTAATTCAAGGATAAACCATCCTTCTACAGGATCTTCTCCAGGCTGAGCGTATCGTGGAGTCTGAAAAGTAGAAGACTTGAAATGTACATTTCCTTGGCCACCACGACCGCCTTTTACTAAAACCTTCTCTTCCCCCTCTTCTGTAATTTCAAAGAGGACTTTACCCGTCTCTTCGTCTTTTGCAACAGTTCCTAAAGGGACATCAATATACCTGTCTTCTCCATTCGCGCCCGTCTTCTCCTGACCTGCGCCGTTCTCCCCTGAAGATGCTTTTATGTGCTTTTGATACTTTAATGGCAACAGCGTCCACATCTGTGAATTACCACGAACAATAACGTGTCCTCCTCTACCACCATCGCCACCGTCGGGACCTCCCTTAGAAGTCATGCGGTTTCGCAATAGGTGGGTGGACCCTTTTCCTCCACGACCACTTTTGCAGTAGATTTTTACGTAATCAATAAAGTTGCTTCCAGCCATAATAAAAGAGCAGCTTGCCATGTGACGAACTGCTCTGTAAAAGTACGATTGTTAATACGGTAAAGAAAACGGACTACAGAGAATCAATTACCTTGATCAATCTATTTGTAATTTCTTCAATGGAACCCAATCCATCTACGCCACGATATTTACCCTGCATATCGTAGTAATTTTTAACCGGTGCGGTTTCTTTGTTATAGGTATTGATTCTATTTTGAATAACTCCTGGGTCTGCATCATCTGCTCGACCAGATGTTTTTCCACGTTCAAGCAAACGAGCTTTTAGTTCTTGTTCTCCTACCTCTAATGCAATCATACTTGTAATAGCTGTATCTCGACCGTCTAAGAAGGCATCTAGAGCTTCTGCTTGCGCATTCGTTCGTGGAAAACCGTCAAAAATGAACCCTTTCGCTCCTGGGTTTTTATTAACGGCATCCTCCAACATGGAAATAGTCACTGAATCCGGAACCAAGGCACCTTTATCCATAAAAGATTTGGCTAGTAGTCCTAACTCAGTTTCATTTTTAATAATATATCGAAATAAATCCCCCGTGCTCAAATGCACTAGAGAATAACGTTTCACTAAAAATTCACTTTGCGTTCCTTTGCCAGCACCCGGAGGGCCGAACAGCACGAGATTTAACATTTTACGGTTGTTTATTTCAGGTCACGAATATACCTACCAAAGATAGAAATCCGTACTATTGTACCCGATTTGAACAACATAGTTGTTTTCAAGTCCACGCAACCAATAAAAAAATCAATGAGAACTCCTTATTGTGTAATAATGGCGGGAGGAATAGGTAGTAGATTCTGGCCTATGTCCACAGAACAAACACCCAAACAATTTTTGGATTTCCTTGGCACTGGAGAGAGCCTAATTCAACAAACGTATAGCAGGGTAAGGCGTATTTTTAAACCAGAGCACATTTTAGTAGTTACACATGCCAATTATCGTCTACAGACTATTGAGCATTTGCCAGAATTACCAGAGGAAAACATCATTTTGGAGCCACTTCGCAGAAATACAGCGCCATGTATTGCATATGCTGCACTTAAAATCAAGAAGCGCGATGATTCTGCAAACATATACATAACACCAGCTGATCATTTAATTACTGACGAAGAAGCCTTTGAGACTCAAATTCGAAAAGGATTAGAAAAAACTGAAGAGAGTGACTGTTTTGTCACCATCGGAATAAAACCCCACAAGCCTGAAACAGGTTATGGATACATCCAATACGATGAATTGAAGTATGAAGGAGATATCTACAGCGTCAAAGCCTTTACCGAAAAACCAGACTTAGAACACGCGAAGCTGTTCATACAAAGTGGTGACTTCCTATGGAATGCCGGTATGTTTATCTGGAATATTGATGCGCTAAGTGAAGGTCTTGATAAACACTTACCAGACTTAATGAGTACCCTAGGCCGTGCTTGGAAGGATTTGGATACCAAATACGAATCGGAAAGCAT
>JAYOSU010000031.1:0-10989 GCA_038139395.1 Cryomorphaceae bacterium | reverse complement strand
TTAGGAAACGATCAGGCCATCAAACAAATTGCGAAAGCCGTTCGCGTAGAATTGGGAGAGGACTTCGTTTAGAACCTAGATTTTAATTCGTGGAAAACGCCAATAAACCGCAGGGATTAATCAATGCGGCCATCAGCCGGTGGCCAATAATAAGTCCTGTAATAAGTTTCTTAAAGGACCGATTCTCTATCATTGACCTTGCAAACCCTGAAGCTACCATTGAGGGGATCAAGAAGGATATTGAATTCAGGGGATTTACTCTTTGGATTCTCATCTTTTCTATTTTCATTGCCTCCATTGGACTCAACGTTAATTCTACTGCCGTGGTAATTGGTGCCATGCTTATTTCACCTTTGATGGGTCCCATCATGGGACTTGGTCTAAGCTTGGGAATCAATGATTTTAAATTGCTCACACGTTCCTTAAAAAATCTTGGTGTAGCAATTGGAATTGGACTGGTGGTCTCTGCGTTCTACTTTTTAGTATCACCAATCTCCACACCATCAAACGAACTTTTCACCCGTACAAACCCCACTCTCTTGGATGTATTGGTCGCCTTCTTTGGTGGACTTGCCGGTATCCTTGCTGGTTCTAGGAAGGAAAAGAGTAACGTAATACCGGGTGTTGCTATTGCAACCGCCTTAATGCCTCCGCTTTGTACGGCAGGATATGGATTGGCACATGGAGATTGGCATTATTTCTTTGGTGCCCTTTATCTCTTCTTGATTAACGCCGCACTAATAGCAACATCAACCACCCTTATTGTCAGGTACTTAAGATTCCCATTAAAAGAAATATTAGATCCTTTACGCGCAAAAAAAAGCAGTCGATATTTCACTATTGGCCTTGTAATCATCATTGTTCCCTCCATCTATATCATGTATAGAACAGTTACGGATTCAATCAATCAAGGTAAGATTGAAACGTACCTTACAGAAACTGTAGACTATCCAGGAACTGAAATATTGAAAGAAAAGGTTGTCTTTACGAACGGTACTCCTGAAGTCACTCTGGTATTGTTCGGTGATCGCGTTCCTGTGGAACTTGCAGACAAATGGTCTACCGCTTTTAGTCAAAAGTTCAGCGGAACACTAAACATTGTTCAAGATGAAAAAGAAGCACAAGGACTTGAGGAAATGTCTAAAATGGTACAATTATACGCTGAGGGCAGAGACGAAGCCCGCTCCTTTCAAGAAGAAATAAGCTTTCTTGAGGGCGAACTCATTCAACTCGAGCAACAACTCATTCCAGCCAACTTAAGTGCAGAGATTCGAATCAACTACCCTGAATTAGAACGGTTTTCAATCGGAACCCTACAATACGGTATCGACAGCGTTTCCGACGGATTCTTGGTTCCTGTGGCTTTTGTCCGTTGGAAAGCAGAAGTAGATTCTATGACTCTTATCAAACGCAATAAACAACTTGAAAATTGGCTCAAACTACGTCTTGAGAAAGAAACAGTGCTCGTTCAACCTATGCCTTAATGGGCTGCCAACATCAAAGCTTACCCACCATATTTTCTGGCCTTACCCATTGGTCAAATTCATCTGCGGTAAGATACCCCAATGCAATAGCCGCCTGCTTTAACGTGGTTCCATTTTCATGCGCAGATTTTGCGATTTTTGCTGCTTTTTCATACCCAATTTTTGTGTTCAGCGCAGTAACGAGCATCAAAGAATTATTCAAATGATTTTCAATAGTCTTGTAATTTGGCACTATACCCACTACACATTTTTCTGTGAAGCTTACACAAGCATCACCTATCAACTCTGCACTCTGTAAAACATTATAGGCCATCATTGGCTTGTACACATTCAACTCGTAATGACCTTGTGCGCCACCCACAGTTACAGCGGTTTGATTACCCATTACCTGCGCACAGACCATGGTCATTGCCTCGGCTTGCGTAGGGTTCACTTTACCAGGCATTATAGATGAACCAGGCTCATTGGATGGAATGATAATTTCGCCTATGCCCGAACGCGGACCCGAGGAGAGCAATCTAATATCGTTTGCAATTTTATTTAAACTCACTGCCAATTGATTCAGTGCCCCGTGCGTTTCAACCAAAGCATCGTGAGCCGCTAACGCTTCAAATTTATTTTCAGCGGTACGGAAAGGCAGTCCGGTAAATTGTGCAATGTATTTAGCTACTCCTTCCGAATATCCCTCGGGGGTATTAATTCCTGTACCTACCGCCGTTCCACCAAGGGCTATTTCACTAAGGTGATCTAATGTGTTTTCAAGCGCCTTCAGCCCGTGATTCAGTTGACTAACATAACCGGAAAACTCTTGTCCAAGAGTAAGCGGTGTTGCGTCCATAAGATGGGTGCGACCAATTTTTACCACTTTCCAAAATTCCTCACTCTTTTTCTGAAGCGTATCTCTTAGCAGGGTGACCGAAGGAATGGTATTCTCTATCACCTTTTTATAGATAGCAATGTGCATGCCCGTAGGGAACGTATCATTGGAACTTTGGCTTTTATTTACGTCATCGTTAGGATGAATCGTTCGTGTACCCTCATCCAAGCTATGGCCTGCCAATACGTGCGCTCGATTCGCAATAACTTCATTCGTGTTCATATTACTCTGAGTACCCGAACCGGTCTGCCAAATAACTAGTGGAAATTGATCACTGAGTTTGCCATCAAGGATTTCATCACAAACGGCAGCAATCAAATCACGTTTTTCTTTTGACAACACACCTGCATCAAAGTTGGTATACGCGGCAGCCTTTTTCAAGTAGGCAAAGCCCTCTATAATCTCTAAGGGCATTGTTCCGGAAGGACCTATTTTGAAGTTATTTCTAGAACGTTCTGTTTGTGCACCCCAGTATTTATCTGCAGGTACTCGTACTTCACCCATGGTGTCGTGTTCAATTCTGTATTCCATCTTATTCTGAATAATTGATACTTGGTGGTATGAGCACAAATTTAGGCAACAGAATTTCTGTAACACTATCCTTTAGCGGTATATTCTATGGTTGTATTTTTTATTCAAAATTGAATCTAAATCAATTGCACAATGTATCTTTACACCCACTTAAACGAACACGTATGAAATTTATCGGTTTCCTTGTATTCTTAGTTGTTTTCCTGATGGGCTTTTCAATGCTCGTATTCTTGGGTCTTTTTGTAGGCTACTGGTTGACATTGATTGGCTTAGAATCTGTGAATCCAAAGATTGCTCATGCTATCATTGGTCATAAAGAAGAAGAATCTGCTGAGTAATTTGCAGACACTGAATAATACAAAAGCCGGCTTGCAGCCGGCTTTTTCATTGAATATAGAGTAAATTGGAAGTATGAGTGCTGCTGCAGAAAAAGAACATACCATTTCCATTAAGCCGCATGAGGCAGAAGTTCTAAAGGAACTTGTTCTAAAGTACCATGTGAATACGGCGCTAGAGATAGGTCTAGCCTACGGCGCAAGCGCAATGACCATGTTAGGCGCCCGAAGTGAACTTAAGTTAACAAGTTGTGATCCCTTTCAACAAGAAGACTATCAAAATTCAGGATTGAGTAAAATAGCAGATGCCGGCTTTCAAAGTAGGCATACCCATATTAAAGCACTCTCAGATCAAGCGCTTCCTAAACTTTTAGCAGAAGGCAAAACCTACGATTTAATTTTTATTGACGGCGACCATAAATTCAGCGGAGCTTTTGTAGACTTTCATTATGCTGCCCAAATGATTGAAAACAATGGCATAGTTGTTTTTCACGACATGTGGATGCGCGCGCTTATTCTCATTCGTTCTTACATCAAAAACAATCGTCCCGATCTCAAAGAAATCCCGGTGAACTGCGCCAATATGTGCGCTTTTCAGCGCATTGATAAAGATGAACGAGACGGTATGGTTTTCAAAGAATTCTATACGAGAAAAGGGTACATAAAATACCACATCAATAGAATGGCCTGGGAAAGGAAAAACCTTTTTGGTAAGGCTGTTTTCCGCATGAAAATGATGATAAAAGGAAGCTAATTGCTACAGAATATCTTCTAGCTTTTCAGCGGGACGAGCAACTACTGCTTTATCGCCCTTAACAACGATAGGACGCTCCATCAAACGGGGGTGTTCAATCATTGCTAAAATAATTTCATCTTCGCCTAATTCAAGTGCCTTGTACTCTTCTTTCCACAATGATTCGTTTTTACGCACTAAATCTATGGCATCCATTTCAAGCGCATCAAGAACCTCCTCTAGCTCCTTTGCCGTCATACTTTCTTGGTCATTCATGTATTGACGGATCTCAAAATCAACCCCTTTTTTCTCTAACAGTCCAATTGCTTCCCGAGACTTTCTACAGCGGGGATTATGGTATACTTTAATCATCCTAATAAATTATATGTAGCGCGCCTTCTTCGTTGACATCACCACAGCGATTTGTTGCTTTGATTTGATAAAAATAAACGCCAGCGGAAAGAATGCTACTATCGTAATCTCCTTTCCATTCAAAGGAAACCACATTAGTTTCAAAAACCTTTACTCCCCACCTATTGTGAACAATCAAATGAAATTCATCCCAATTCTCATTCGAATTCACGGTAAAAGCGTCATTGACACCGTCGTTGTTTGGTGTAATAAAATTTGGAATCGTAAAAGGCTCACCAGCAAAATAAACATCAAAATTTTCTACTAACGTATCCGAAACCCCACAAATACTGTCATATCCTACAATACCTATTTCATACAGACCGCTTTGACTAATTTGAAGTGGATTTACAAATCCTGCCGGTTGTCCGTCAACAAGCCATTCAAAACTTTGATACGTAGCATTAACAATCGCATTAAAATCTACGGACTCTCTAGTTTCACAAGAATCAAGTGTGGTGTTGATTTGCATAAAAGGCGGAATCCGGAAGGTGAGCGTATCCTCTATTACTTGAGACCGATTACAGGTGGTGTCTAAAACCGTAATTGTAACTAGGTTAGACGCGGGAAGAGGCGCGCCAAATTGCACTTGTGCTGATGTGAAGAGCTGTCCGGCATTGTTCCACTCAAACACATAATCGGAAGCTATTGAAGAATCACTTACTAATCTTGCCGTAGCATTAACTATACGAGCGGGATCACAATAATCATAGCTGTAATCAATCCATACCGGATCAAATTCAGGATTTACTTGAAGGGTAAAAATAGTGGTGTCCCAAGTATCACAGACAGTATCTTGACCAATAACTTTAACATTGTAAATACCCGACGCACTATAAATATGAGGGGTGATAAAACCAGTGTCCAGGCTCGTTGCCCCGTCACCCCAGTCTATGATGAAGGTCTGTACATTCGTAGAGCTGTCCAGAATGGTAAACGTTTCAGGAATACAAAATGTGGAAGGCTCTGGAGTCAACTGCAACCGGGCATTTTGAATATCCATATCAATTACGGTAACCGCCATGTTACAATTGAAAGAACCATTTACAGATGAATACACATTTGAGGGATAAGTCGGGTACGAACTGTTTCCACCGCATCCTGCACAAACACCTTGAAAAATCCTCCCTTTTTTATCAAATCTAGAGGTGCCGCCATCTACATGTTCTCTGCCTGATGACCCGTAATAAGTGGCTAAGCGGGCTTCTTTCCATGAAGGGTCTATAACCAGAAAATAGAAATCCCGACCATCTGTTGAAGTCCGAACCGCATTTGGCGTAACAGTAAGGCCGTTGGTATTGCCTTCGGTGTTTGGTGAACCTCCCCAACCAGAGAAATACGTGTTTCCACAATCGTCTACTAATAAAGCCGTTGGACTAAGATCAATAGTCGAATTGGAACTGTCCCCAAAAACAAGTGTTCTTCGTTCATAAAACTCCCCAGCTGCACTGTCAAACTTAAATTCTCGTAAGTACTGCGCACTCCCGGGTTGTCCCCAGAAATCTAAACTAGAGGCTTGAATCCCACCCTTATGCTGTCCCACCACTGTAAATAGTGTAGCGGTGTCTTCCGGGAAATTGGGTTCAATGAAAAAGTGTTGGTTGTAGGCCAGATCTGTAGAACTGTATACGGCCCCAATCACTGGGTTGGTAAAATCGCGTAAATCAATTGACGCCAAAAGCGAAGAATGATTTCCTGAGGAAGTTATTGATACGGAATCTCCTAATGCCTTAAACTGACCGTCTCCCGTTTTTATGGCTCCTGCCAGGAAAACTCTTGAAGAATTAGATGTACTCCCTTCTTTACTTGTCAAACTCAGGCTGTAGAATGCTTCGTGCCCAGATGTTCCAAGATAGGTACTGTAAATGAGAGGACCCATGTTTCGCGGTAATACCGTAAGTACACCGTCCAGACCGCCTTGATGTTCTGTAGCACCCGGGGTTATGGGATAATCCGTGGAATCAGCCGTAGCAGCTAAGTATACTGGGCCACCGTCGCGTTGAACTTCAATTTCTCCTCTGAAACCGTCTCCGTAATTGAAGCGGAGGCTGTCATTAAAACCTTCATTGTGGCTACCCCCAAGATAGGTTGAACCCATAAGCTGCGCGCCGTTAGCACTTATGGAACAAACAAACATATCCGTTCCATTTTGGAAAGTGAAAAATTCAATATCGGCTGAATTACCTCCACCAAAGGTGGTATCCGCAGCGCCGGCAGTCGTGGGAAAATCGGAAGAACCCGTAAGACCAAATACATAAAGGTTTCCATTTTCATCACAATCCATACTATGGGGTTGGTCTAAATCTGAACCGCCTAAATACGCTGACCACAATAATTGCGTGCCGTCTGCGCTGAATTTTGATATGGCGCCATCAAAGGTTCCCCCGCTATAGGTGGTGATAAAGCTTCCTAATGTAGTTGGGTAACCTGTACCAAATACAATTCCACCACCAAAGGCATTACCATTATCATCAAAAGTAGCCGTGTAGCCGAAGTTATCCGAGGCAGAACCCGAATACGTGCTAAAAATATAAATGGGGTCAATTACTAATTCTTGGCTGGAGTCGTAAGAACCAAGATCTATTTTTACTTCCTCCTTACTGCGTAAATAACGTGCCCGAACTTCTTTTTTACCCTGAAACGCGTAAGGCAATTCTTCTTCAATCTGACCAATGGCCGTTCGGATACGAACTTTTTTGGGCTGAACTTCTAAGCCCTGAACGCCGCCGTACATGGTAGAAATAAGGGACGGATCTGCACCTACCCCAACAATCCAATCGTATTTAACTCCGCCTGAAGAGGTATAAACAACAAGATCTATCCCAGGGTAGACGTCCTCTGCAATCAGTGTTTGATATGAAGGAACGTTGTTACGCCAATTGGACCTGTGACCCAAATAAAAATGATTTTTGTGAGAATAAGCATTTCTACCTCGCCAGTTCAACGCACCGGAATTCTTAAATTTTACGGAGAAATTAGCATAATGCAGCGTGTCCGCATAGTGATGCTTTTCAGGTGCATCGTGATGATGCTGATCCTGCGGACTCAGAATACTAAAGACCAAGGAATCTGGGGTCAAAAACAAGGAATTCGCCCCAAAACGATAAACAAACTTTGAAGGGTCTTCCCACTGCCCATCATTACGCACAAAACCCTGTTGAGCTTGTAGCCCCAAAGTCAAAAAAATGGTAAAAAGAGCAAAGGATTTGCGCATACTTCAATATAGCTACTTATTTAACCCGTAACTATACATTTTGTGCACCAAACCTAGTCGGTTACTAATTTAATACTGATCTGCATTTGCACTCTCCCCTTGCTGCATGAGAAATGCTTTAAGAAATTCATCAATATTCCCGTTCATTACGCCATCCACATCTGAGGTTTCTTGGGCAGTACGAACATCTTTGACCAATTTATAGGGATGCATCACATAATTTCGAATTTGTGACCCCCATTCGATTTTTTTCTTGCCCGCTTCAATCTCCGCACGCTTTGCATTCCGGGCTTCAATCTCCATTTCATACAATTGAGATTTCAGAAGTTGAATAGCTTTCTCTTTATTACCCAATTGTGAGCGCGTTTCCGTGTTCTCAATGATGATGCCTGTTGGTTTGTGACGCAGTCGAACTCCAGTTTCTACCTTATTTACATTCTGCCCTCCAGCACCTGAAGAACGGAAGGTATCCCATTCAATATCACTCAAATTGATTTGAATATCAATAGAATCATCCACTAATGGGAAGACATAGACGGAAGCAAAGCTCGTATGGCGCTTGGCATTAGAATCAAAGGGTGAGATTCTAACCAATCTATGCACCCCATTTTCGCCTTTTAAAAACCCAAAAGCATAATCACCTTCAATCTCAATAGTTACCGTTTTTATTCCAGCTACGTCACCTTCCTGTAAAACCAATTCTTTGGTTTTAAAGCCTTGCTTTTCTGCATACATCAAATACATACGCATCAACATGCTTGCCCAGTCACAGCTCTCTGTGCCACCGGCCCCGGCAGTAATTTGCAATACCGCACTGAGCTTATCCTCCTCACCGCTCAGCATATTTTTGAATTCGAGTTCTTCAATCCAATCCTCACATTCACCATATGCCGACTGAACGTCACTCTCCTCGAGTTCGCCTTCCTTAAAAAATTCTAGGCTCAATTCAGCCTCACCAAAAAGGGATTCTGCCTTTTCGTAACCTTCCACCCAAAACTTTACGCCTCTCAACGCTTTCATGGTTTTTTCAGCTTCCTTGGGATCATTCCAAAATTCAGGGGAAGCAGTTTTCTCCTCCTCGTTGATAATGTGAATGCGCTTTTGTTCAAGGTTTAAATAACTCTTCAATCGCTCTAGACGCTCGCCTAAAGATTTTATTTGTTCAGCTGTTACCATAGGCGGGCAAAGTTAAGCATCCCTTGTTATCTTCACGAAGATTATAAAGTACTGCTCAAATGTTGAAAATCGACCTCCGTAGCGACACCGTCACCCGCCCATCCAAAGCCATGTTAGAAGCCATGATCAGCAGCCCTGTGGGCGATGATGTATGGGGCGATGACCCTACTGTGATTAAACTTGAAGAATTAGCGGCGGAGCGATTTGGCACTGAAAAGGCGCTCTTTTGTGTCAGTGGAACACAAGCCAATCAGATTGCCTTGATGTCGCATTTGAGTCCTGGAGACGAGGTTATTTGTCACCCTTACGCGCATATTTACAATTACGAAGGCGGAGGAATTGCCGCTAACGCCCACGCTTCAGTCACTTTTACTGGCGACGATCGCGGTATAATGCATCCAGAGGGTGTGCTCGGTTGTATTAAGGCGGACGACGTCCATTACCCAAAATCGCGGGTACTCGCACTAGAAAACACCTCTAACAAAGGCGGTGGAACGTGTTACGAATGGGAAGAAATAGAAGCGCTTCGCGCTGTGGCCTCAAAACATGGGCTGACCTTCCATCTTGACGGCGCGCGCCTATATAACGCCTTAGTAGCCAAAAATCAAAGTGAAAGCGATTATGGAACTGCGTTCGATTCCATCTCCATCTGCCTATCTAAAGGTCTTGGTGCACCCGTGGGCTCCGTTCTACTCGGCAGCGAGGAATTCATCCACCATAGCCGAAGAATTCGCAAGAGAATTGGCGGCGGTTGGCGCCAAGCAGGACTGCTGGCTGGTGCTGCAATCTACGCACTAGAAAATAACGTGGATCGCTTGGCTGAAGACCACGCAGCTGCCAAGGACATGGCTGAATTTTTAAGCCAGCAATCTTGGGTCAAAAATGTGGTTGCCCCTGAAACTAACATCTTGATTTTTGGATTAAGCGAAGACATGAATCAGGAAGAATTTATTGGTACCCTCGCCACCAAAGGAATAGGCATCAGCCAGATGGGCCCAGGAAAATGCCGGATGGTCTTCCACCTGGATGTAACTGCAGCAGATCTATTTGAATTGAAGTCTGTCCTCGCGGCTTTATGAGTAGAGTCAAAAAGTGCCCACAATGCAATGAGGAACATTCTGTGATGTTCAGGGTACAATACAAACCTGCTGACAGAACGTGGTATTTTCTCTGCAAGGCGTGTGTTTTAGAAGTAAAACCCAGCAACAAAGACTACCGTTACGGCGGCACTTGGAAGGGTTAAGATGTAAGTAAATTCCGGACTCAATTAACTATTTGTCAATTCAGTTCTTCCCATCTGATACTATTTGGTATGCCCTACCTATCATCTCAAAAGAATACCCACGACGTTGCATTGCGGCAGTGAGTTGTTCTTTTGTTTTTGAGTTGAACCAGCGGTCGACTAAATACAAGGCGTTCTTTTCTATAAGTGTTGGGTCCACCTCACTCAAAATTCTATCAATGGTGACCTTAGGAATTCGATGCTCTTGCAGGCCCGCCCTGATTCTTCTTGGTGCCCAGTGTTTCTGGTTTAATTTCCCCCTTACAAAGGCCTCTGCAAATCTGTATTCATCAAGGAAGTTTTCCTCCATCAAGGTAGCAATGACTTCTTCATGATTTTTCTTGGGAAGTTTTATAAGATCCAGCTTACGCTTCACCTCAAAAGGGCTGCGTTCTTGATACGCACAATAATGCTGTAATTTCTGTAAAGCTTCAGCGGTTGTCATAATTCAATTTTAACGAAAAAACCCCAAGTGTCGCATGCGACACTTGGGGTTTTCTTTACACTGTGAATTCAAATTAAATCGGGTTATTCTCTCGATCCAACAACTTCCATTCCAGCATGGTGAAAGCATCTCTAGGTACGACCACGATCTTCTTTTTAAATCGTTTCTGCCAATCCTTCTTAACGCTCTTAAAAAAGCCCTTTGTAATGTATGCCTCAATGAACGGGTGTACATGAACAAAGATTTCTTTCTGCGTTTTGGCATTCAGCTTACTTGCAATATTATCTATCACTTGAATAGGAGCTTCTACCAAATTATCTGGATTCTCTTCTCGCGTTGTGATATTCGTCTCAGGACGCACACGCTGACGCGTTAATTCCATCAATCCAAATCTGGAAATGGGCAGAATTTTGTGTCTGGCGCGGTCTCGCTTCATTTCGTCACGCATCTTCTCATACACCGCTTTACGGTTCTCTGCGCTATTCATATCAATGAAATCAA
>JAYOSU010000030.1:16935-24921 GCA_038139395.1 Cryomorphaceae bacterium | reverse complement strand
GAGACCGATGATATCGAATATAGCATTCGGATTGGGCTTAAAGATTTGGCCTTGCGTGGCAAGAATTCGAACCGCGATTTGGGAACTTGGGTGGCAGAAGCTGAAACCGAAAATCAGCCCTACATGAGACTTCTAGTGGGCTGTAACCTCGACGATCCGTGCATCAGCTTGGACCGACAGCAGATTCGCACCTCATTAAAGTCGACCATTAAGCAAGAGAAAGAAGACCTGAAGACGCTCTTTAAGCGCGACGAAGAGCAGGAACGTCAAAACGACAGGAATAAGGGCAGTTTTGAATTGCTCTGGCCAGAATCGGACAGCCTACAGGTTCACTTAGGGCGGTAATTACTTTGGGGCGAACGTCGCCAAGAAGTGATTTCGGTGGTCCTTTCCTGCCTTTTCCAATCCAATGCGTACAATCAAACGCGTATACAATCCTTCCTGTAGATAAGCCGCCATATGATCTTCGGCCAATTCAGGTTGCTGCTGCCACAAACATTTCATCAACCAGCCAATGGCCTTTTGTAAAATCTCAGGGGCATCCTCTGCAGCTACCGGTGCGTAGGCAAGTAATTCATCGTACCTACCTTGTTTTAACATCCACAGTTGAGCAACGATGGCCGCACGCTTCTTCCACATATTTGGACTTTCAAGCAATTCCTCCAACGTGGAAAAATCGTCTGTGTTAAAAGCATGTTGCCCAAAAATCTTGTGTGCACATGTATCTACCAGATCCCAATTATTAATGCCTTCAAAGCAGCTGTACAACACATCGTGCCAATGCTGCCTGCGTTTGCGCTCCTTCCCATAGTAACGCATTAACGTGAAAAGTGCTGTGTGACGCACCTCGTGAATGGGGTGCACAAGACCGCTGCGTAAAACGCGCTCGTCCCACTGATCGAAATACATTTTAGCAACCTTCTGACGGTCAGGAACCATCACGCCCATGAACGTATCGCCTTCGGCGTAGCCACCTTCAAACGTTTGAAAGTAGCGCATGAAGTCGTTGATGCGGTCCGGCTGGGCGTAAGGAATAAGTGCCTCGTGAATGGGATGCAGATGCATTACATCTGCTCGGCAAACAGGGCGTCCAACGTTCCCTGCGCTAAAGGATGATATGATGCCCGGGAGTCCATGTAAATTTTCTTCGCCCATTCTTGCCTTTTCTTATCACCGTCAAGCATGCTTTGGTACATAGGTACTATAAATTTCCTGCGTCCAACGCTTCCCAAAAAGCTTTCTACTTTTTCAGTATAAACCGCTGAATCATAACCTTCGAAACCAGTTTTTAGGATAGCTGAATACCAAGCAGCAATTATTTCAGGATTTGGACTTCCTGTAAATCCGTAATTACCATCAGCGAGCGCATAATGACCTTCAGAAGCGCCTCCGGTCTCTAATCCTCTTATGTACCTTAACCACTCTTGAGTGGTCCAACGAATGGTAGTTTCTTGCGGTAAGTACACCGTAGATTTAACATTATCTGCTTCTGGATCTGCTGAAAGCATCATACGAACCGCATCGTCCACAACAGCAAATCGATTGGATACCGGAAAAGGACAATTCACCGGTAAGCCAGTACCGTAAATCCACTCCTCCACACCAATGCTATCCCATTGGCCCTGAGTAAGCACCCCTGCTAATTCTTGCAAGAATACTTCCGTAACCATGGTTTTAAACTTGTACTTATCAAAGTAGGATTTCAAAAATTCATCCCACTTTTCTCGGCCCACCGTATTCTCACACAACTTTAAGAAATGGAAACCCTTATCATAGGCAATTGCGGTTACACCGTCGTCAGGGTTTTTACCTTTCAAATCTTGCTTCAAACTAGTAGCCGCCACATTTTCTTCCAGCATAACCGCAAGTTCTTTCTGCAGATCATCATAACTCAAAGCCTCTAGCATATTCGCGAATTCTACTCCGTATAACTTTTCCATGATTCTCATTTCAAAGTATACCGTAAAGCCTTCATTAATCCAGAAGTCGTTCCATGTTGCATTGGTTACTAGATTCCCACTCCAACTGTGCGCCAACTCATGTGCAATAAGACTCACTAAGCTCTGATCTCCCACAATAACGGTGGGAGTCAAAAAGGTCAATCTTGGATTTTCCATTCCGCCAAATGGAAATGAAGGAGGAAGAACAAGCATATCATACCTACCCCAATAATAGGGGCCGTACATTTCTTCTGCGTCCAAAATCATCTTGTCTGTTTGAGCAAATTCATAGGCTGCATTTCTTACCATCTCCGGCTCCGCATATACTCCGGCACGATCACCAATTGGAATAAAAGCCAAATCACCTACTCCTAGTGCCAACAGGTAAGACGGAATGGGTTGAGGCATATTGAATTCATAGATTCCTTGTTCATTTTTCTGTGTAGGATTTGACGCACTCATCAGCGCTAAAGTTTCCTTGGGCACTTTTACCGTTGCCTCATAGGTAAACCTCACCCCAGGCCTGTCTTGGCAGGGAATCCAAGTACGCGCCAATATTGCCTGACTCTGAGTGAATAAAAATGGTTGTCGTTTTCCTTGGGTCAATTCCGCCGGATACCATTGAAGCGCCTCCGCCTGAGGTGATGTCTTGTATTGAATCCCAATAATCTGCGCTCCTCCAGCAGGAATCACTAGGGCGGAACCCAACAATTCATCATTTCCTTCTATGGACCAAACAGAAGATTCACCATCTACTAAAACTTTTTCTATCTCTAAATCTTTCACATCAAACACAACGGTATCCGCATGATCAGGGGACAATACCCATTCTGCGGTCGCAGAAATAATTTTAGTATTAAAGTCTACAGAGGCCTCCCAATTCAAATGGGTCACCTTTGCATTTTCCTTTGAGTAGCTGTGTGGATCTTCAAAGAGCTCCGCTCGAACAGAGGTGTCTGCTGGTTCAACCACTTTATCTGATACATAATTAGGTGAATTATTCACAGTTTCTTCATTGCTACATGCAAAGAATATAAGAGCTAACACTAATGAGGTAAGGATGGAAAAACGTACTTTCATCTTTGATTTTTTCTAATGCAACCAAGTTACCGCAAATGAAACAAAATAGAAGCCTATTAACACGCCTTATCATTTCATCTCTAGCAGTCTTTGTGGCCGGGTGGTTACTTCCAGGAGTTCAAATAGATAACTTTACCTCAGCCATTGGCATTGCTATAGTTTTAGCCTTGCTGAATTCAACTCTAAAGCCACTATTGATTCTTATTACTATCCCCATTACTATTTTTAGTTTGGGCTTGTTTCTTCTAATTATCAATGCAATAATTATTGGAATTGCAGATCAATGGATAGAGGGACTGCATGTTAAAAGTACTTGGACCGCAATCCTGTTCAGTTTTTTGATTTCCACTATTAGTTCTTGGATGTACCGTTGGGGGGATTCCCACTAATTCAGGAAGCTTTTACCCAATACATGCCCTCGTCAGAGGTATTATGAAGTTGCCCCGACCTCTTGGTGTATCCGATTTTCTGTATCTCAATGTGCTCAAAGCCTGCTTCTTGAAATAAAGAAACTATTTCCTCTCGAGTGAAATAGTGCAGAAATGCGCGATGCTCACCTGCAGTTCTTCTATAAAACACATCCCCTGGTTCGTAGCCCTGATCCTCCAACCTGTACTTAGCATGTATTCGCTGAATTTCGGCACCCCATTCAAAAACGTTTCTAAGACAGAACAAGTCGGCAAAAAATATGCCACCTGGATTGAGGTGTCTCTTGCATTTTTTCAAAACTTCAATTCGATCTTTACGGCTAGTGAGATGTCCAAAAGCATAGAGGTATGTGATACAATCATAGTTTTGATTAAAGTCAAATTCAATACTGGTGATATCACCGATTTGTGTCTTTAATCCTCGAGCATTACTCTCTTGAATCATATTCTCACTGATATCAACCCCGTAAATCTCAAAACTCTTACCCGTCAATTCTCTTATTTCTATAGGTCTTCTACCAGTACCGCAACACAAGGCCATATAATCTTGGATGTCCAGCTTCATGAGCTCAACAGCAATAATTCTATTTACTCCTTCTGTGTATTCTTTACGCCAACGAATATTCAAGTCGTTCCCATCATAAACTTCTGCTTGCTCGTTATAATAATGACTCAATGAGGCAAGTATCTCCGTTTTATGCGGTTTTGGAACAATTGGGCTGATATAATGACTTTCGGTTTCCCCAATACCAGAGAACCTAAATGCATTTTCTTGAATCTTTTTAAAATGACCAGGATCTTCGCTATTCCATGAAGCACCAGTGGCTCCGCTAGCTAAAACACCAATCGCCCCTTCTTCAATATTATAGAGATGCATGTCTTCAAAGGAGGATATAGCCGGGTAATATACGTGCAGGCTTATACTAGCTTCTTGTAATGGATTCTCCAATAAATGAATGGTGCCGTCTGGCTCTTCTACAATTCCTCCAGTGGTGAATTCCGTGACCTCAATCTCTTTCAACACATCCGATTCGTGTCTGTATTCACGATTGATTATTGTTCCAGAAAGCACACGAACAGCTCCGTAGAAACCGTCGTGTTTATGAATGGCACTTTTAGCAAATGAGGGCCATTTAATTGCCGTTACTTCAAATGGAGCTGTGTGGAGCGGTAGGCGTGAATATGATCCCTTAGGTACTGAAGGAAATTTTAGACTACTAAGAAGTTCTTCTACGTCTATCTCTTCTAGATACTTCCAAATGTCTTCAATAGTAGGTGCAACGGCTTGCGGCGATTGTGATGGCATTTCTAGGGTGTTGGTTCCCCGATAAGTTACAAAAAGCCGTTGAAGAAATCACTCTGACAAGCGAACCAATTCCCAATGGGCATCTATTTGAAAGATTTCATGGGAGATGGATAAAAAATTATCAGTTCGATCGCTCAGATAGAATGTATCCTCTCCCACTTCACTATTATTCCAATGCTTTGCAACCTGCTCAGCAACAATAGTTGGCGCATCAATCCATTGCACTTCATTTAACAATGCTGTAGCCACATTCTTCAATAATGGATAGTGCGTACAACCCGGGACCAGTGCTTGAATACCTTCTAATGCTGAGTCGTTTAAATAATGAGCCATGACATCTGAATCAATACCAGTGCCCAAAAATCCATCCTCAATTAAAGGCACCAATAATGGGGTTGCCAAAGCACAAAGCGAAACTTCGGGATTCTTTTCGGCAAGTTTTAATGAATAGGCTTCACTCCTAACTGTGGCACGAGTGCCTAGAAGACCCACTTTATCTTTTCCTAGTTGAGCCAAATGGTCCACAACTGGGTCAATGACATTAATAAAAGTCAACTCTGGAAATCGACCTTCAAGTACTTTTCCGGCAGAAGCGCTTGCACTATTGCAAGCAATAACTATGAGATCGCAACCCTGATCCTTGAGAAATTGGACAATTTTAATGCTATAGCCTTGAATCGCAGTATCGCTCTTATCACCGTATGGAAGGTGCAGGGTATCGCCGTAATAAACTTTTGGTACGCCAGGAAGAACTTTATTTAAAGCGCTTAACACGGTAAGACCACCGAGTCCACTATCAAACAACCCTATTTTTTGAACTCCCTTCATTACCTTTTAGTTCTCATTTTTAGGCCATAAAAACCCCTTGCCGGCCATGCTAGCAAGGGGTTTTCTATGCGTTTTATATCCCAACAATTATTGGATGCCTAATTCAGCTTTAACGAGGGGCATAATGTCCTCTCCGTTATCCAAGAAAACCACTACAGCCTTTCCTGTAGATGAATCAAGTATATAGGTGAAACTGTTGGCTTTTGCAACAGCATTAATAGCTTCTTGGGCCTTCTCAATGATTGGTAGCATTAAGTCCATCTGCTTTCTTTGCAGCTCCTGCTGTGCACTTTGATTGAATTGCATAATACGCTGCCCCATTGCTTCAAGCTCTTCTTGCTCTTTTTGAAGACGCAATTGCGTCCAAGTATCCACGTTGGCTTGGGCATTTTGCATTTTTGTCATGTATTCTTCCTGCATAGCCTGAGAATCCCCTTCAAGCTGTTCTTGATACTTCTGAATTTCAGCGTTTGCTGTTTGCGTCTCAGGCATTACAGCTACCAATTCCTCTACATCAATATGACCAATTTTTTGCTGTGCAATTGCTGTTGCAGCAAAGCCAATGGTCAGGGCAAGTGCGAGTAAAACTCTCTTCATTTCTATTGTATTTATTGCTTTATACTATTTAAAACTTCGTCGCTATAGTCTTTTTCCTTTTCTACGAAAAGCACGCCACTTTGAGCGCTTTTATCAAGAACTAAATCTAAATTACGCTTTCTAGCTACCTCTTGTACGGCACCAAAAACTTTGTCTTGAATGGGCTGCACCAGCTGGTTCCGCTTCACAAAAAGTTCCCCGGTAGGTCCGAAATATTTTTGTTGAAGAGCCAGTACTTCCGCATGCTTGTCCAGAATCCCCTTCTCTCTCTTTTCTAATTTTTCTGGTGACAGCAATATACGTTCTGCATCCAAAGCGTCCTTTAAACTTTCTAATTCACTTTGTAAGGCACTGACTTCGCCTGACCACTGCTCACTCAGTTTGTCTACCTGGCTTTTTGCTTGTGCATATTCCGGCAAGCTTTTCAGTATGTAATCCGTATCAACAACACCATAGCGCTGAGCAATAGCAGAGCTGCTACTAAAAAAGGTGAATACAATTAAAAGTACTTTAAACTTCATTGCGGCGAAGGTAGCTAATTTTAGAACTGTTGACCAATGATAAAGTGCGTTTGCCAGCCGCTAGAAGTAACACCCGTAGGTTCTGGGTCAAAACCATAACCTATATCCACTCCCATTAAACCAAACATTGGCATAAATATTCGTATTCCGGCACCTGCACTTCTCTTGAGGTTAAACGCGCGGTAATCCCAAAAATTATCATAATTGTTTCCCGCTTCTAGGAATACTAGTGGAAACACTTGGGCACTCGGTGTATTTGCAATGATGTAGCGGGCTTCAAGAATATACTTGTTGTAGAGCGCGCCACCGCCAGCCGGCGTTATAGAGTTGTTTTGGTATCCACGCAGACCTATGATCTCACGCCCGTCAATGACAAAGTTGGTTAAGCCGTCGCCACCCACATAAAATCGCTCAAACGGCGGAAGGCCTAAGTCTTTATTGTAGCTGCCCAAGAATCCAAACTCCCCGTGTGTTCTAATGACAAATTTTGAGGTAATTGGTGCAAACCAATCCGCATTTAATTTCCACTTATGATACTCTACCAATCTAAAGCGCTCTTCAGAAGAAATATTTTTATAGTCAATATCACTAAACAAACTGAACGGTGGAGTAAGTTCTGCAGCAAAGTTGATTTGAGAACCGCGTGTTGGGAAAATAGGAACGTCCGTATTATTTCTACCCAAGGTAAACTTGTAATTAACATTATTCGATATTCCCTTGGTATAGTTTAAAAAGCCCGTTGGATAATTGTCCAAATTAAATCTTCTAAACTCAATTCCTTGGTACAACGTGAAGTAATCATCTGGCCACTTGAGACGCTGACCTAATCCAAAATTAACCCCTGTAATGAATAAACTTTGACGATTTGGGTTGGAACGTTCTACACCGTTGGATTGCACATTGTGATATAGTGTTGCCGTGAAACTGTTTGGTTTTCTTCCGCCTAACCAAGGTTCTGTGAAAGATGCATTATAACTCTGGAAGTATAGCCCATTAGATTGTGCTCTAATGTTAATGGTCTGACCGTCACCCGTTGGCAATGGCTGCCAAGAGCGTTTATTTCGAATATTTCGAGCAGAAAAGTTATTGAAATTTAAACCCAAGGTTCCAACTACTCGACCGGCACCCCAACCGCCTTGAAGTTCTAATTGAGAGGTAGATCTTTCCACGACTGAATATTCCAAGTCCACGGTTCCAGTCTGCGGATCAGGCACAGGATTAACCCCAATTTGTTGCTGATCAAAATACCCTAATTGAGAAAGTTCACGGATCGTACGTTGAATCAT
>JAYOSU010000030.1:0-16835 GCA_038139395.1 Cryomorphaceae bacterium | reverse complement strand
TATTCTTTCTTCTTAAGCTTGGATGATTTCAAGAGCGCTTTCCCCTTTACTTTGGTGTTTTTCATGGCCTTGCGCAGCACCTTTTCACTTACCGCAACATTCCCAGTAAACACAATCTCTCCAATTTTGACTCGACTACCCGGTTGAATCTTGAACCCTAAAATAACGGCGTTATTGTAGGTAGTATCTACTTTTTCTAAAACCTCAACTTCCGCATTTAGGTACCCTTTATCGTAGAAATACCTCTTAATCTTGTTGCGGCTCATCACTTTGAGGTTTTCATTGACGACTTTACCGGCTCTTAAGTCTAACTCTTCTCGAATATCGTCCTTCCAAGCCTTCTTAAGTCCGGTCATGTAATACTTACTCAATTTGGGGAGCGCAACCAATTGAATGTCTAAATAGACCTTCTTACCCACTTTATTGACCACCTTGAAGGTGATGTCTTCAAAGAGTTTTTGACGCCAAAGGGTGCGAATTGCATCCGAGATTTTCTCATCCGGAAACTGAATGTCATCACCCACACGCAGATTCGTGAGCATAATAACCACATTTGGATCTAATGATCCCGCACCGGTAACGGTAATACCTGCTATTTCGTAATTAATACCTGGAATTAGATTGAAATCAGTACTTGTGGTGACTTGAGCTTTAACCGCAAATGAGGAGATGACCGTAATTATGATGGCCAGAAATGTGTTCTTCATGTTTTTACTTCACCGTTAACTGTTCCGAGGTCTGACCAAAGCGACGTTCTCTTTTTTGAAAAGTAGCAATGGCTTCGTATAACCCCTCAGCATCAAAATCAGGCCAAAGGACTGGAGTGAAATAAAACTCTGCGTAGGCCAGTTGCCAGAGCAAGTAGTTGCTTATTCTTTGTTCTCCCGAAGTACGTACAAGAAGATCTGGATGCGGCATTCCAGCTGTGAACAAATGCTGCTCAATATGCTCTTCTGTAATACTTTCTGGTTTCAAGTCACCTTCTGCCACTTGTTTGGCAACTTTGCGAATAGCTTGAACCATTTCGTCCTGTGAGCCGTAGCTCAATGCAAGAGTCAAAGTTAACCCATCATTACTTGATGTAGCATTAATTACAGAGATTAACTTTTTATTGGCTTTTTCCGGCAACGATTCGATATTACCTATAGCATTTAGGCGCACATTGTTTTTTTGAAGCACCGGTAACTCTTTTTCCAATGCATTCATCAGAATATTCATCAGTCCATCTACCTCAGCCTTTGGTCGATTCCAGTTTTCTGTTGAAAAAGCATAGACCGTTAGGTAACCTAAACCAAGTTCAGCACAAGCAGTAGTAATTCGTCTAAGGGCTTCTACCCCAACTTCATGACCTCTAACTCTGGTCATAAAACCTTGCTTTTTAGCCCAGCGTCCGTTGCCGTCCATAATCACAGCAATGTGGTTAGGCATGTTGCTCGGATCAAGACCTGCCTCCAGCCTTTTGTCTATATGCACCTTAGAATTCGCGACAGCGCTCATTGCGTGGATTCAGATTATAAAATAAAGTTACTCCTGCAAAAATAGACCAATCCTTTGTATTGGCATTACCTCGTGCCAGACCATTTGTAAACACAATATTACCAGGGTTTGCAAAGTAGGCAGCTACGGCACTTCTCTCCTCAGCAAGGTCGGAAGCATCCACATAATCGCCGGAAGTGTCGTCCAAGTAATCCGAACCGTAACTTCTCCATCCAACTTCTGCCGTCATACTAATATCTCTTCCTAAAGATCTTCTAAAACCCATTCCCATGGGAACCGTTAATGTGGTAGTACCGTAAAAAAGCTGACTTGATAATGCTGTTTGTTGCCCCTCCGTCCCCAATGGTCTTAGGTCTACCCATTGATCGTCATAAATTCCTTGTGGATTATATCCTGTTAGTCCGATTCCACCAAAGATGTAGAAACTCTGTTTTTTCTTACTTCCAGTTGCGTACGGCCAAAAGTTAAATTCGGTCATCAAAGCAAATTCATTGATTTCCGTTCTGAAATCAATTCCTCTGTTACTTTTAAAATCGTCTTTTGCCCAAGAATCACTGCTTCCTAAATATCCTTTTGAAAAATTGAATCGAGTACTCCAATGCCAATTAAACTGGCGTCTTAGAGTTATTGTGCCTATGGGCTGGTTGGGAAGTATTCCACGTATTCCTTCTGCATTTAGTGCCACTGCACCCACGTCACCGTGAAAAACAGAACCCCCTCCTCCAAAGCCTAATTCGTAGTATTGGGCGCGCATACTGTTGGACAGTGTGAACATTAAAATGAGAAGTATATACCGTATCATTAGTTTCTAAAGTCGCGTCCCCAGCTGAGTTTATTTCGCATGGTCGAAGGAAAATCTTGCAGTTCTGTCTGCACTAAAGCAATTCTAAAATCTGCCTTTTGGATGAGTAGTTCAGTATCAGAAGTAAAACTGTGCATTCGACTGTCTAAAGAAGCTAAAAATTCATTCTCACGGCTTTCCACCTGCATTCTCAACGTGTTACTATCGTTGATAACGAATGGTCTCATTGTTAAATTGTGAGGAGCTATAGGCGTTAGGACAAAATTATCGCTATTGGGCATAATTATGGGGCCACCACAACTCAAACTATAACCCGTTGAACCCGTGGGCGTAGAAACAATAAGTCCATCTGCCCAATAACTATTGAGGTAATTACCGTTCAAGTACGTGTGCACGGTAATCATGCTGGTAGTTTCCTTTCGAGCAAGGGTAATTTCATTCAATGCGAAATTGGGCTTCAATAATTTGTTACAGGAAGTTTTGACCTGTAGCAGGGTTCTAAAGTCTAATTGGAATCTACCGGTAAACAGCGCATCAAGTGAGCTTTCAATATTGCTCTTTGCCACGTTTGCCAAAAAGCCTAATCGGCCCATATTTATTCCTAAAATAGGGATGTCTTTGCTTTGGATTAAAACCGTAGCATCCAATATGGTTCCATCTCCGCCTAAGCTGATCAAGAAATCAGGATCAAAATCCTTTAGCTCTTCTTCGTTTGCGTAAACCAAATATTCTAGGTTATCAAACTCTTCCTGTTTAATCTGTTCTACCGCATCTTTCAAAGGGCTATAAACTCCTATCTGTACCGTCTCTTCATGGAGTTTTTCCAGCACAACCTCTATATAAGGTAAATTCTGAGTCTTGGGCTCACGGCCAAATAGAGCAATTCTCATCAGTACTTCAAATAGTTCATTAAATGGTTGTATCGTTCTTGATAATCAAGTTCAAAGGTAGCATCTCCGAAAATACCGTCTAAACGAAAACCGTAACGCTCAAGACTTTGCACTATTGAAGTGCTGTTTTCTACATTGAGCTTAATGACCAACTTTACTTCATTGGAAGCATCAGGAGTTAGCATCCAAAGTCCTAAAATCTTCGCATCATTCTGTTCCACGACGTTTGAAATAGTAATCATGGAATATTGCGGCTGATCCACACTTAAGGTCAAAATAGCCCCAACCTGCATCAGCGTTGGAGATTCTCTAAAGAATTCAAAAACATCTGACAGTAGGTAAGCACTTTTGTATTGGCCATCCGTATCAACTATAGGCAAAGAAGTTAATCTGTAATTAACCACTATCGCTAGTATGTCAAAGTAATGGGCATCGGGGGAAACAAAATGGGCATTTGCAGGGTTCAGTACTTTAGATACGGGAGCGCTATCGTCCCCAAATTCCAACAAAACATCTTCACTAACAAGTCCCATGTATACTCCTTCAGCATTGACTACCGGGAAATCACTCACCTTCATTTCATCCATTTTGTCAATGGCCTCAATGATGCTTGTTTCCGGACTCAGCGGTGCAAAGGGTTCTAGATGTATGGATTGTTTCTTCATTCTTTAACAAACATAGGCCTTTTCTTTAGCTTTGTACCCATGAATGAACCCACAAAACTCAGTGTAAACATCAATAAAATTGCCACGTTGCGAAACGCTCGTGGTGGAGATGTTCCCAACGTATTAAAAACCGCTCTTGATTGTGAAAAATTTGGCGCGCAAGGCATCACCGTACACCCTAGACCGGATCAACGCCACATTCGCTACTCTGATGTGGTTGAATTAGCCCCCGCAGTGACCACTGAATTCAATATTGAAGGATATCCAAACTCAGCATTCATTGATCTTGTATTGCAAAATAAACCTGACCAAGTAACACTCGTTCCCGATCCTCCTGGAGTCCTAACGTCCAATGCAGGTTGGAATACTATTGAGAATGAAGGCCTGCTCAAAGAGGTCATTGGCGTCTTCAAAGAAGCGGGAATACGAACGAGTATATTCATTGAAACCAATCTAGAACTTATTGACGGTGCTAAAACGGTAGGTGCCGACCGGATTGAATTGTATACTGAAGAATATGCTCTGAAATATTTAGAAGATGCTTCAAATGCCATTGAGCCTTACAAGATTGCGGCAATGCATGCCAAAGGAATTGGCTTAGGAGTCAATGCTGGACACGACCTAAACCTTGAAAACTTATCTTTTTTCGCTGAGCAATTGTTCGGCAATCTAGACGAAGTCAGCATTGGTCATGCGTTAATTGCAGACGCACTCTACCTTGGCTTACACAATACCATACAGCAATACCTGAATTGTTTGAACCCAATCTCATGGAAGTAGTCCCACTCTTTTCAAAAATCTACGGTGAAGGCCGACCTCTTATTATACTTCATGGGTTATTTGGAATGGGCGATAACTGGACAACTCACGCGAAAATTATAGCGAGTAGCGGGTGGCAAGTTCACGCTGTAGACCAAAGAAATCATGGACGCAGCCCGCACCATGAGCAACATAATTATGATGCTTTAGCTGCTGATTTAGAACAATATATTGAAGATCAAAAGCTTGAAAACGTGGTACTATTGGGCCACAGTATGGGAGGAAAGACTGTGATGAATTTTGCGGTTCGCAATCCAAACTTGGTGGGTGCATTGATTGTAGTAGATATTGCACCTAAGGCATACCCAATACATCATGATGCTTACATTGAGGCGATGAAAAGTGTGGACTTTAATACTGCCAAGAGCAGAAAAGATGTAGAGGCTGTGTTGAGTAAAACTTTGAGCAGTCCTGGCATCATTCAGTTCTTTATGAAGAGCCTTTATTGGAAGACCAAAGAAGAATTGTCTTGGCGTTTCAATTTACAGGGACTAGAATCTGAATTGCATCAAGTGGGGGAAGCTCTTGAGTTTGGTTATTATCACGGGCCTACCTTGTTCGTTGCCGGTGGTATGAGCGGCTACATAGAAGAGCGGGATGAAGCCAACATTCACGAGCATTTCCCAAATGCTTCAGTACAAACAATAGATAGTGCAGGGCATTGGGTGCATGCAGAAGCGCGGGAAGCATTTGCAACTTGCATAGCCGATTTCTTAGCTACAGTTTAAAAATCAGAAACTGATTTCAAGGTAAAAGTCAAAAAGGTTTTTACGCCGGTCCTTTGAACAAGCATTTCATCAACCTCTGGCTTGGATAAGGCCTGCCACGCATCATTACTAAAAGCGTATTTTTCTAAAGGTTGCGTGAACAGACCCCTATCTAATTTTGAATTGCCATTGGCATCTTCATAAATCTGAACAGCGAAGCGTTCACCAACATCAACAGCTATTTCATACACTGTATGTTCGTCTTGCACATCAATGTAGCCTGCTGTTATAGATTCTTCATCAAAATTCAAAACTTCATAGGCTATACGAGCAGGATAATTAGAAGCGCCATGAAATTTCATGGCTATTTCATGGCTTTGTCCTAAGGCAAAGTTTGCAGCTAATGCACAACATAAAGAAAAGACTGTTCGTGTCACGGCTCTTTGGTTGATTGAATACCTTTTCTAGCAAGAACCGCCCCATTCTCTTTGAGTGAATCCAACACCTTTTCGTAAATAGGAATAAATAAATCTGGTTCACTATTGTAGAATGAAAAACTTCGTTTGAACGTCTCCTCAGTGATGCTGTATTTCTCGTAGATTTTGGCGTAGTAATCTTCAATATCATTGGTATCCCCTAATATTAGAGTACCGTTTCTAGCGCCCTCCACAATATGAACATCTACTAAGATTGGAATCATCTGCTCCGCTGAAATAACCTCCTGAGGCACATGAATCTCGCTTTCACCGCAGGAAGTAATAATAAGAAGTACTATGATTCCAAGCTTTCTCATCAGTTTCTGTTGAACAATAAACGTTTTCCAAGCTGACTTTCATCAAATTGACCGTCTTTATAGGCCAAATGTCCATTGACAAATGTATGAGTCACCTTGCTTTTCATTACCGTTCCTTCAAAGGGAGACCAACCACATTTGTATAAAATATTATCCTTGCTGACTTTCCAAGGTCTGTTTGGTTCGAGTAACACAATATCTGCATAATATCCCTCACGAATGAATCCGCGACCTTCTAAACTGAATAGAATTGCCGGGTTATGACACATTTTCTCAATCATTGTTTCAATGGTCCAAGTACCGTTGTGAACATGCTCCATCATAGCCGTAAGCGCATGTTGAACCAGAGGTCCCCCAGAGGGAGCCGACAGGTATTTGTTGCTTTTTTCTTCCAAGGTATGCGGTGCATGATCTGTAGCAACAACATCTATTCGACCGTCAAGAAGTGCCTTCCATAACCCGGATCTATCCTCTGCTGTCTTCACCGCGGGATTCCATTTTATTAGAGAACCTTTACTATCATATTGGCTGTCATCAAACCATAAATGATGCACACAGACCTCTGATGTAATTCGCTTTGAAGCCAATGGCTTTTTATTGGAAAACAGTTCTGTTTCCTTCGCTGTGGAAAGATGAAATACATGCAGTTTAGAATTGTATTTCTTGGCCAATTTCACTGCTGTACTGGAACTTAAGTAACATGCTTTTTCACTGCGAATTAAAGGATGCATGGACATAGGTATATCCTCTCCATATTGCGCCTGGGCCTTCTCTAAATTGGTGCGAATCGTTTGTTCATCCTCGCAATGCGTGATTAACTGGTGATCCAATTGAAAAATTTCTTCTAATGTTTTCTGTTGGTCCACAAGCATATTGCCCGTTGAAGAACCCATGAATACCTTGATGGCCGCAACATCCTGCTTACTAACTCTTTTGAGTTCCTCTAAATTATCGTTCGTAGCGCCCATGTTGAAGCTGAAATTGGCTAACGACACCATGGCTGCACGTTCGTATTTTTTTTCTAGCTCAGCTATAGTGGTTGCCGCCGGTTTGGTATTCGGCTGCTCCATGTAGCTCGTAATTCCACCAGCTACAGCTGCTCGGCTCTCTGAATAGATGTCTCCTTTATGGGTAAGACCTGGTTCTCTAAAATGCACCTGATCATCAATAATCCCAGGAATCAAGTATTTACCCTCTGCATCAATGACATTAATATTGGAGGATTTCGGCCCAATGCTAGAATCAACTTTGGCGATTTTACCTTCTTCGATTAATAGGTCACCTTCGACAACTTTACCCTCATTTACTATTCGGGCATTTTTAATCAAGTAGGACTTGTTCATATATATTGGTTGGGGTTGGGTTTAAGCTTTGGTAAAAAAGCTTCGTAGTTTCAATTTGATAACACCAAAAATGGCTTCTTTGATTATGCCACTTGACATTTTACTTTCACCTTCTGTGCGATCGGTAAAAATAACAGGAACTTCAACCACGTCTATTCCTTTGCGCCAAGCTGTAAACTTCATTTCTATTTGAAACGCATATCCAACGAATTGAATATTAGAAAAATCAATAGACTCTAATGTTGAACGTCTGTAGCACTTGAAACCGGCTGTGGAATCTTGAATGGGCATTCCCGTAATAAAGCGAACATAAACACTCGCAAAATAACTGAGTAACACCCTGCTCATAGGCCAATTTACCACGTTAACGCCTTTCACATACCGAGAGCCAATAGCCACACCAGCACCTCTCTCACAAGCTTCTTGCAATCTAGGCAGGTCTTCTGGGTTGTGTGAGAAATCACAATCCATCTCAAAAATATAGTCGTAATCCCTGGCTAAGGCCCATTTAAATCCATGGATATAAGCAGTACCCAAGCCAAGCTTCCCTGTACGTTCCTCTATGTGAATACGGCCTTTGTGCTGAGACATTTTTTCACGCACTTTTTCTGCAGTTCCATCTGGAGAACCATCATCAACAATAAGCACATCAAAGGGACGTTCCAATGACATAACGGTATCCAACATCCTTTCGATGTTTTCGATTTCATTGTATGTTGGAATAATTACGAGGCTTTCAGGCATAACACAAAGGTAGCAAAGAAACCACTAGATTAGAGGTATGAAATGGGATGTATATACAGGTAAACAATGGTGGAAGGCCGCACTTATACTATTCGGGGTAATTATAGGTATTGTATCCTTATTGTATACTGAGACTTTCCTCAAGGAATTACGGGCAGAGGAAGAACGTAAAATAGTGCTTTGGGCAAAGGCTATTGAAGCTGTTTTTTTATCTGAAGACGACACGGATTTAGCCTTTTATTCTCAAATTATACAAGACAATAAAACCATTCCGGTTTTACTTGTAAACGACGAAGGGGAAATAATTGCACATCGCAACTTGGATGTTCCCGAATCCAACCCAGATAAATATCTAAAAAGAAAACTTGAAGAGTTCAAGGAAAGTGGTCAGATGCTTGAGAATCCCTATTTAGATGGAAAGACCAATTATTTATACTACAAAGGCTCCTCCCTTTTGAGCAAATTAAGGATTTATCCGTTGCTATTACTTGGAGTAATTTCCGTGTATATGCTCATTAGCTATATGGCATTCTCCAATGCAAGAAGAAGTGAGCAAAATAAAGTTTGGACGGGGATGGCCAGGGAAACGGCACATCAAATAGGAACCCCTTTGAGTGCATTATTAGGCTGGATTACATTTCTAAAAGACAAATATCCCGCTGAAATCGCCTTCAATGAAATGGAGCGTGATGTGGATAGACTCACATCAATTACCGAGCGGTTTAGTAAAATCGGCTCACAACCAGAAATGACGGATCAAGACCTTAGCGAAACACTTGTTCATGCTTTGGATTACATGATGAATCGATTAGGGAAAAGCATCGAGCTTACTTCTAACATTGCGCCAGACCTTCAAGGGTTACACAATCCGCAACTCATTTCTTGGGTTTTGGAAAATTTAATCACTAATGCTACGGACGCTATCCAAGGAAAAGGCACCATACACGTAGATGCACAACTTCAAGGAACCAATATTGTAATATTAGTTAAAGACGACGGAAAGGGTATACCCAATAAAATTCAAAGAAGAATATTCAATCCCGGTTACAGCACAAAAAGCAGAGGCTGGGGCCTAGGCTTGAGTTTAGCCAAAAGAATTGTTGACGAATACCACAACGGCTCCATCTCACTCATAGAAAGTCAAGTGGAGCAAGGCGCTACATTCAAAATCACCCTTCCCTCTGTTCTGTAATGAATAGTAGTATCTATTTTCATATCCCCTATTGCAAACAGGCCTGCACCTACTGTGACTTTCATTTTTCCACCAATTTGAACACCAAAGAACAGGTGGTTAATTTCATGTTAGATGAGCTTGTACAACAAAGCCATGTATTGCCGTGGAATGAAACTGAAATTAGCAGCATTTACTTTGGAGGCGGCACGCCGAGTCTTTTGAATCATGACCAAATTCAACGATTCATTCAAGCAGTACAACGGTTCTTTAAATGGTCTAAAAACCACGTAGAAATTACCCTTGAAGCCAACCCTGATGACATCACTCCAACCTATCTGAGTCAATGGTTTTCTGCAGGAATTAACCGATTAAGTGTGGGGATACAAAGCTTTCATGAAGGCGAGCTTCAAAAGAGTAATAGGGCTCATAACGCTATGGAATCCAAACGTGCTTTGGAATTCATTCACAACAGTCCCTTTGAAAATTATTCCATAGACCTCATGTACGGGATGCCAGGATCTAATCTAGAAACGTGGCAGGAAAATCTTGAAAATGTCCTAAAATTTAATCCGCCTCATTTAAGCTGCTACAGCTTGACTATAGAAAATGGTACCGTATTGAAACATCAAGTAGACACTGGACAGATCATCCTTCCAAACGAAGAGCAAATACTGTCACAATACCGGTATTTGACGCAATGGGCAAAGACCAATGGGTATGACCATTATGAATTATCTAATTTTTCAAAGGAAGATTACCGAAGTATTCACAACCAACATTATTGGTCCTACCGTCCCTATTTGGGCATTGGTCCAGGTGCGCATTCCTTTGACGGAAAAAGAAGGTTTTGGAACATCAGCAATAATAACTTGTATCTTAAAGGTGCAGCTATTACTGAGGAGGAATTGAGTGTCAGCGAACAAATAAATGAACGACTTATGGTTCGGCTTCGCACCGCTGATGGATTTAGATTGGATGATGATATCCCACAAATAGATAAAGGCAATCCATTGTTTAAACGACTGCAGAACAATGTGGAAAACGGATTTAAAAAAGAAATTATTCATCCCATGCCAAATGGGTTCCGTATTTTACCAGAGAATTGGATGACGAGCGATACTATCATCGCCAGTTTAATGATTGATCATGATGAAGACCACAGTTGAAATCAATGGTGTTTCTTACGAGATAGATTTAAATGCACCTTATGCCGATCTAAGCATGGCCGTCACAGACATTGCTCGTGCGTGGTATATAGATGCTCCCAAATTTACACCGGTGATTTTAGGCGATTGGAAGGGCTCCGTTGAATTAGGGGGAAATATGAATTTTTTCTCCATAGACTTCAACCCACATGCTCATTGTACCCACACAGAAACGGCAGGTCACATTTCACATACGAGACATTCCATAAACCAACATTTCAAAGCACCCTATACCCTAGCCTTGGTACTTTATCCAGAGGTCACTAACGGAAGGGTAAGTCTTGAACGATTCATGAAAGCATGGCTAGAGGCCAAAGAATATGGTGGTACAGACGGAATCAAATCCGTAATCATCAAAACGGACTGTGGAAACGCCAACCTACAACGCAATTACAGTCAAACTAACTGGCCCTATCTAGATGCTGAAATTGGGACCTTTATAAGAAATGAAGGTATTGATCATATCCTTATTGACCAGCCTAGTGTAGATCAAGAAGAGGACGGTGGTGCATTGGCGTGTCATAAATCTTTTTGGGGACCCTCACCGGAATCTACGCTGCATAGAACCATCACAGAATTGGCTCATATTCCCGATCATGTGCAACCGGGCAATTACCTCTTACACCTTCAGGTGGCACCCATTGAAAACGATGCGGCACCTTCAAGACCGCTGTTATACAAGTTTTCTAAAGTCCAATAAAATTACTTTCCTTTTCTTGTGCGAGCGTCTACTGCCGCGAGCGTAGCCATATTCACGATTTCACGCACAGATGCTCCCAATTGCAACACATGAGCACTCTTTTGAGTCCCAATAAGCATTGGACCAATGGCTTCCGCAGCACCAAAGCTCTGTAACATTTTGTACGTAATATTTCCTGCAGCAAGGTTTGGAAAGATAAATACATTCGCCTTGTGACCCACTAAATCTGAAAATGGGAAACTCTCTTTGAGTAGTTCTGGATTAAGTGCAAAATTTGCTTGTACCTCTCCGTCCACAATGAGTTCCGGATATTCTTTACGCAATATGCTACTGGCCTGTGCCATTTTGCGGGCATCTGGCCCGTTACTTGACCCAAAATTGGAATAACTCAACAAAGCCACCTTAGGCACTATGTTTGTCCTGCGAACAGTGTCCGCAACATTCAGCACAATTTGCACAATTTCCTCTACGGCGGGATCAAGATTAATAGTGGTATCTGCGAAGAACATGGGACCACGTTTGGTCAAAAGAGTGTACATTCCTGCAGCCTTACGCAAACCATTTTCTGTACCAATAATTCTTAAGATCGGTCTTAACGCCGTAGGATATTTAACAGTCAAACCACTAATTAACGCATCTACTTTACCTTCCTTTAGCATCATATTGCCGTAGTAATCGCGCTGCTTGATTTTACTTTTACACTCCGCCAAGGTCCAACCTCTGCGCATACGCATATCATAAAGTCTCTGAGCAAACTCTTCGCGTCCTTCAGCATCTGCGATGACATCTATAATCTCGGCGCCGGATAATTCTAGTTGGTATTCCTCAATTAATTGCTCAATTCGCCCTCTTGGTCCAAGAAGAACGGGAACCGCCGTTCCCCCATTTATTAAAATTTCTGCGGCCTTGAGAATACGGTATTGGTCTCCCTCAGTAAATACAATTCGCTGAGGCTTCTGAGAGGCATTCTCATTTAATAATCTAATGAACTTATCGTCTCTGCCTAATCGATCACTTAAGGTAGTATTATAGTGGTCCCAATCCTTAATTGGAGCCTTAGCCACACCACTTTCCATTGCGGCTTTTGCAACCGCTGGGGCCACAGTAGTAATTAATCGAGGATCAAATGGCTTGGGTATGATATAGGTTGGGCCAAAGGTTAAATTGCTCTCGCCGTAGGCTAGGTTCACCAGTTCGGGAACAGGCTCCTTAGTTAATTCGGCAATGGACCGTACAGCAGCCAACTTCATTTCTTCATTAATACTTGTAGCGCGAACGTCTAAAGCACCGCGGAATATAAAAGGAAAACCTAGGACATTGTTGACCTGATTAGGATTGTCACTTCTTCCGGTGGCCATGATAATGTCCTTTCTAGCCGACATGGCATTTTTATAAGTAATCTCTGGATCTGGATTAGCCAATGCAAAAACGATTGGACTAGATGCCATGGAAGTCACCATTTCCTTGCTTACAATGTTTCCTTTGGATAGACCAACAAAGACATCGGCACCCTTCATTAATTCGGCTAAATCCGCCGGTTCATGGTCTTTTGCAAACATCTGCTTTTCAGGAGTCAACTCTTCTCGGCAAGTTGTAATTAAACCTTTTGAATCGCACATGAAAAGGTTTTCCGATTGTACCCCAAGACTCAAGTACAGTTTAGCACATGAAATGGCAGACGCGCCGGCGCCGTTAAAGACAACTTTAATCTTATTAATCTCTTTTTCCGAAATCTCCAACGCATTCAATAACGCGGCGGCAGTGATTATTGCTGTTCCATGCTGATCATCGTGCATGATAGGAATATTCAGCTCCTCTTTTAACCGCTTTTCAATGTAAAAACAGTCGGGCGCTTTGATATCCTCAAGGTTGATTCCTCCAAATGTTGGAGCAACAGCTTTTACTGTTTCTATAAATTTGTCTGGATCTGCAGCATCTAATTCCAGATCAAAAACATCTATATCCGCAAATATTTTGAATAGCACGCCTTTTCCTTCCATCACTGGCTTGGAAGCTTCAGGTCCTATATCACCTAATCCAAGTACGGCCGTACCGTTTGAAATTACGGCCACTAAATTGCCCTTGGCTGTATAATTATATACTTCCTCCGGATTTGCAGCAATCTCTTTACAAGGTTCAGCAACACCTGGCGAGTAGGCAATACTCAGGTCTCTCTGTGAATTTGACGGCTTCGTTGGGATAACTTCAATTTTACCAGGCTTAGGTTCCTTATGGTATTTAAGTGTATCCGATTTTCGAATTGGTCTTTGACTCATGTCGTTATTACTTTAATACAAAAAGGAATTGAATGGAAACCTTGATGCATGTATTTCTGATGCAACTCTATAAAGAGTACGCCTTAATTCGTCTATATTATTTCTATCCTGAGCGGAAATAAAAACAGCTCGTTCGCCAATCTTATTTATCCAGCTCTTTTTCCAGTGGTGAAGATCGTAATTTCTTGGTGTCAATTCTAGATCAAATTCGTCTGCCTCCTCATAGGTGTATGCATCAATTTTGTTGAACACCATCATAGTCGGCTTATCCAAACTATCAATTTCTTGCAGGATACCGTTCACACTCTCAATATGCTCCATAAAATTTGGATGAGAAATATCCACAACGTGCATTAATACATCTGCCTCCCTCACTTCATCTAGGGTAGATTTAAAACTCTCTACCAATTGAGTGGGTAATTTGCGAATGAATCCAACAGTATCCGTCAACAACAAGGGTAAATTATCAATATTGATTTTTCTAACGGTTGTATCCAAAGTGGCAAACAATTTATTCTCTGCCAACACATCTGTTTTACACAATAAATTCAATAATGTGCTCTTACCTACATTCGTATAACCCACTAAGGCGACTCTAGTCAGCTTGCCTCTATTACTGCGTTGCGTACTCATTTGCACGTCAATTTTTTGCAGCTTCTTTTTTAAAAGAGATATTTTTTGCTGAATTATACGACGGTCAGTTTCTATTTGGGTTTCTCCCGGCCCACGCATGCCAATCCCACCTTTTTGTCTTTCAAGGTGTGTCCACATCCGGGTAAGTCGCGGCAATAAGTATTGGTATTGTGCCAATTCAACCTGTGTTCTGGCATAGCTCGTCTGAGCACGTGCAGCGAAAATGTCTAAAATAAGATTGGTACGATCCATCACCTTGACTTCCATCAGCGCCTCTATATTCTTAAGTTGAGAGGGAGTTAATTCATCATCAAAGACGACCATATCTATATCCTCGGCCTTTATGAATCCGAGAATATCTTCCATCTTTCCCCTTCCTAGAAAAGTTTTAGGATTGGGCTGTGCCAATTTCTGAGTGAACATATGGACGGTATCCGCACCTGCGGTATCTGCTAAAAAACGCAATTCTTCCAAGTATTCTAGCGCTTTGACTTCGTCCTGTTGCTTATTCACAATAGCAACTAGAACACACCGCTCCCTTTGAGAAGTTCTTTTCTTTTTAACTTCTAACATTAAGCAGCTTTCTTAAGCTCCTTGCAAGAAAGCTTCCCAAGGGAATCTTAAAGCAATTAGCAGCAGTCCAATACCGAACCAAATCACTACTGTTTTGGCCTTACTCTTAGCTGCCTCTTGGCGTTTACTCTTGGCATTTCCGATGGTAATCAATACCGCCCCGAGCAACATAGTTGTGGGGTGCTCGACATATTTAAAACGCATTGCGGCATCTCCCATTAGCGTCCCCATATCAGAAAACATATCCATATTAAATCCTATGAGCATGACTAGCCCAACGGTTACTTGAATATGAGTAAGTACTATTGTGATTGTATTTTGTCTTTTGAGACTGGCGGTAAATTCACGGTCCGATTTCCAAACTAAAAAGTTTTGGACGAGTACCACGAGAATTAGAAGTAACCATAAAAATGGCATCCAATGGTGTAAGTGTAGTAATCCTGTATACATCTATTCGTATTTTAAGCTAAGTTACAAAGCCTAAAGCAAGTATAAGAATATGAAGAAGACCATCATTGCATTAATTATTATCGTTTTAATAGCGCTATTTCCATTCGTTCGTCTTGATAGTATTCAAGATAAGTACCAACCGGTAGAAGAAACTTTTGACTTTGAAATACGAGGGGATGCTGTTTCAATTTTCGCCAAAGGGTTATCCTATAAAACTATATCTCAAGTACCTCAGATGATTGATAGCGCTGCATTCGAAGGACTTTTTGTTCACCTGCAACGTTCATTTCCATTGGTGTATTCAGCATTATCAGTAGATACTTTAAGCACACACACCTTATGGATGAAATTAGAGGGTTCCTCCACTCAAGCGGATAACATTCTATTCATTTCGCATCTTGACGTTGTTCCTGTAGATCCAAAAACCATAAAAGATTGGGAGGCTTTACCATTCGCAGGGGAAATTAAAAATGACTTTATTTACGGCAGAGGTGCCCTTGATGATAAAGCTTCTGCTTTTGGTATACTTGAAGCTTTAGAAACAATGCTTGCTAGCGGGTGGCAACCTGCGCATAACTATTACTTCTGTTTTGGTCAAGATGAGGAAATTGGCGGAACATACGGTGCTCGACTTGCCGCAGAACACTGCCGTGAACAGGGACTCTCTTTTAGAGTTCTATTTGACGAAGCCGGGACCATTTCAATTGGTTCGGTCCCTGGATTAGAGGATACACCTATAGCCCTAATTGGAATTGCGGAAAAAGGATATATCAGTGTTGAGGTTAATTTTGAACAACCCGGAGGGCACAGTAGTATGCCTGAGAAAGAAAATGCCATATTAAGTGGCGCAGCTTTCATCACTTCCCTAAATGACGACCCGATTTTTAAACCTGAATTTACCGAACCGCTTCAAGGTTTCATGGACCACCTTGCGCCTGAAATGTCTTTTGGACTCAAATGGGCTTTTGGAATGAGGCCACTCACCAATCCACTTATTCTTAGCTCCTATCAAAAATCAGCAACGGGAAGGGCACTTACTACCAATACGGCAGTGGCCACAATGGTTGGTGCAGGCATTAAAGACAATGTGGTTCCCTCTTCCTCTCGTGTTGTTTGTAACACAAGAATTCTCCCTGGCTATTCTGTTGATGATATCGTAGATACTTATGCTGAGCGGGCGGCAGAATTTGGCGGTACAGTTCAATGGTATAACGATTATGGTAGCGGTCCTACATCTTCTTCTTCTTATGAAAGTGCAGACTTTATCACCTTAGGGCAGAGTATTAAATCAACTTTCCCTAACACTTTGATTAGTCCCTATCTAACGCTTGGCGGCACGGATTCCAAAAACTTTGACGGATTGAGTGCACAAACCTTTCGGTTTCTCCCTATTCCACTGACCAAAGAAGATTTGCCCAGGATACATGGTATTAATGAACGAATCCATGTGGATGCCTACCGTGATGTATGTCAATTTTATATTGACCTTTTTCAGCGTATTGAATAAAAATTTAGAGCATAAAAAAAGCCCAATCTATGACTAGATTGGGCTTGGAAAAATGGC
>JAYOSU010000029.1:0-26881 GCA_038139395.1 Cryomorphaceae bacterium | reverse complement strand
CGTCGAGATAAAAAGTGCCATTCGGAATATTGATGGCTAAAAATGTTATAATTGCTAACAAAACACTACCTAGGATAGCACTTCCTAGATAGTACGTAAGGGCATATTGAGCAGGCATTTACAATCGCTTTAGATGACTAACCAGAATTTCCTTTTTCCGATTGCTCACAGGAACCGTGGACCCCTCTTTAAGTAAGACGTAACCACCGTCCGCACTGATGTAGCGAGAGATCATTTCAAGATTGACTAAATGGCTTTTATGAACGCGCTCGAAGCCTGCCGGACGGAGTAGTATTTCATATTCCTTCATGGTTTTAGAAGCCAATACATACGATTTATCCGCGAGGAAAAAGGTGGTATAATTAGAGCTGCTTTCACAACGGACAATGTCCTTAACATTCAGGATGTGCATACCTTCAGTAGTCGGAATGACTAATTTCTTAGGAGCCCCTTTGACCGCTTCGCTAACCACATCTTGAAGATCTCTACTCACTTTTTGACCTGCCTTGCGAACTGCTTTCACTAAGTCTTCCGCATCAATAGGTTTGAGCAAATAATCTAATGCGGCATGCTTTATTGCTTTTACCGCAAACTCATCAAACGCTGTTGTGAATATGAGTGAAGGAAGCTCATCACCTGACCATTTTTCAATGAGGTCAAATCCACTTTCTCCATTAAGATTGACATCCAAAAATAAAACATCAATAGATTCGTGAGCAAGCACGGTCAAAGCCTCATCCACCGTATTACATTGTGCCACCACTGTGACCTCTGGACAAAATAGACTAAGTTTTCCCGCTAAGCTTTCTAGTACGGGCTGTTCGTCGTCTAACAATAATGCATTCATAGGTTTAAGCGTTTATTTGAAGCTACGTTTTATTCCATACCCTTTAAGGGTAAAATGAGTGAAACACGAGTCCCAAAAATTGAACCACTATTTTCAATGGATACCAATTGCAAATCATGTGCTTGAGCGTTCTTCTTAGAGAGTAATTCCAATCGCTCTTTTAAGATCGCTAAACCATGGCTTTTAGAAGTTTGCTCAGGATGTTGAATGCCCGGACCATTGTCTTCAATAACAATGAGTAATTGATTATCTCGACGGCTAATATTGGTAGTAATCTCTCCAGGTTTATTGGATGCTAAATTTGGCCTTACTGCATGTTGTACAGCGTTTTCAACCAAAGGCTGCAACAACATTGGAGGTACGGTTATTTCAAATTGGTCTAAGGCATCATCTATAGTGAGTTGCCATTTGAATTGACCGTAACGCAACATACACAGATCTACATACTTACCTAATAAATCTATTTCATCGGCAAGAACAATTTCATTGCTTCGAGAACTTTCCAAGGTTAAACGCATCAATTTTGCCAACTTCCCCATGTATAGAACGGCATCTTTTGGCTGATTCTTAAAGATGAAATTAGAAATGGCATCTAAAGCATTGAAGAGGAAGTGCGGATTCATTTGTCCACGTTTACTCTGAAGTTCAGCTTCTGCAAGCCGTTCTTGTAATTCAAGGCGTTCATTTGCACGCAGTCGTTCCTTGCGCTGCCATAGTACAATTAGTGCTGACAAGAACACTATTATTCCTACCCACGTGCCAGTGCGTTTATACCAAATGGCATAAACCGTAAAATTATAAGAGGTAGGTTCACTCGAAGCAAAATCGGACCTAGTATCCACTTGTAATTGAAGCGTGTAATTACCTGGTGCAGGATACTCCAATAATATAGGCCCGTTGACATCCCAATATTCCCAAGAGGCATCATTTACTCGGTATCGTCCCAAAATAGGCGTATTGCTCTCTACTTCAACATCCGCTGAAAAGGATAAAGAATTTGGAGCAGTAATTCTTTGAGGAATACGTTCTGTTGGTATTCCGTCTATGGAAGGATTGAAGTTAATCTGGTAAGGAAGATTTGGTTGGCCTCCGTTCTCAAAAACATACATCCCTGAGGGTGTAGCTACAAACAACCGCTTCGCAATTAAGGCAATATCATAATTCCCTGGACGTAAGTCGGGCAATTCACGATGAGAATCTATGGTATATAACAAGTCATTATTGCTTTTAACCGCCACACCTGTGGAAGAAAAGGTATAAGTAAGGTTTCCTATGGAATCAATATCATAAGCACTTTCGTATTCTTCTCTTTTGTAGGCTAATCCTGAAAAATCAGTTGATGACCAATTTCCTGTGAAAAGTTTATTGACCTCAATACTGCCAAGAGGTGTGCGTGCCATTTTGCCATCAAAGGCAAAAATAGGAAGTCCTGAACCGATTTTTTTCCAACCATTGTTCCATTGATAATACCCACTCTCTGCACTTAATACCAAACCATATTCGGTTGGTGCCAAGTCAAATAGCAATCCTTGAAAGTTCTGTCTATCCAACTCTTCACCTAAATCATTCAATACGACTAATTCAGAGCCCATCCTTAAAAAATTGAGTCTTTGACCATCAAGAATCATTCGCCAAATTCCTGACGGAAGTGCGCTCATTGCAACGGCAGCGTCACTAAACTTAACCCTTAAACTCTCCTCATTGACAATATATTTTGTACCAAATTCATTCGTTACCACAATGGGGTAAGCGTTTAGTTCACCGCTAAGGAGTGGCACCAACCCGGTATCTACCTCCTGAAAACCATAAATGGAAGACCTACTGAATTTTTCAAAACGCTTAGAATGTTGGATAAAACCTTCTGCTAATTCATAAACACCTGATCCTTGAGTCCCTAAGTATAGGCGGTCGTTCTCCCAAGTTGCACTAATTACTGGGTCAGAAGGAAAACCTTGTGCTGGACCGTAAATTTGACTAGACAACGTGAAAGTCATGAAAAGGAAAAAGAGAAGGAGGGATTTCTTCATACCACAATGTTAGTCAAATTTGAGCTTGCCTAATTTACTTCATACCCGATTGATTACATTTGAGCCATGAAAAAAATTCTTCCGTTTTTGATTGCAGTGTTGCTCTTGTCTAATTGTTCATCCGATCAAAAGCGCCTAGAGCAGGAAATGGATGATATTCTAGTGTGGATTGACGATTCGGGGTTAGAATTTACTGCTAGTGGAACAGGTTTATACTATCACATTGAGCAAGCGGGTAACCCAGATAGAATACCGGATTCTTCCCATGAGGTAAGTTTCAAGCATATGGGATACCTTCTAGATTCTACTGTTTTCTCTAACGGCTGGTCGCCATCAAATCACTACCCTTTAGTCGGACTTGTTGCCGGTTTTCAGGAGGGTCTAAAAATTGTTGGAGAAGGCGGTCGCGCCGTAGTTGTTTTTCCATCCACCTTGGGATATGGGAGTACAGTACGACCGGGAATCCCTGAATATAGCCCTTTAGTATTTAGACTTGAATTGGTCAATTATTACTGATTAAGGATAAGTTTTTCTTTTTCACATTTCCTGAGTTGAACTCATAATTTGTCCAACTTATTTGGAAAGCAACAATTATGTTTTCCTCAATTCCCCTGCATGCGCTTTTTTGGACTCTGCCTTTTACATTTACACCATATTCAAGTTCCCTGTTATACCTAGAAGGACAAAGCATAGGTGAATTCAAACAATTTCAAATTGGCGCACAACATCGCGGTCTTAGCGGAGCATGTTCTCACCAGCAATTAGGCACCTTCCAATCTCTTGCTGCAGATATTGGTGGCAACATAAAAATAAACCCCTCGCTCAGAATTACCGGTGGACTCAGTTATGAGCGCAGCACATTTTCATCCTCTAGATTTTCATCCTTAGGCATGCACAGTGCTTTTCTTTATTCTACTGAAAAGAGCATTACCCATGCCTATATTAACGTATTTCAACAAAGTCTTCAGTCTTTTCAACTGCTTCATATTTATCAAATTAATGCGAATTGGAACATATTAGCAGCGTGGGCTCCTCCTGGAGAATTGACTTATGGCTTGAATTACAGTCACAAAAACCTGATTATTAGTGCTACCCAAACAAAGGGAAAGTTTAATACCGCTGTAGCCATTCACTACAAAAAATGGTGGCTAAAGGTTGGTTTACATTCCAGTGCTATACCCATGCCTTCATCCCTTTATTGGCTGCTATGAAATGCCTCATATTCATACTAAGCCCACTTCTAATTTGGGGACAAATTGCAGAGGAAGATCTAAGCAAAAGAGCACTGGAGATATTAGATACAAGCACGCTGAATTCTATTGATCCAACTTCACTTTGGCAAGTTTTCAATCTGAGCAAAGCCGAAATTTTTGCCCTTGAACAATACAAAGATGCATTTGGCCATATCACTCACGAGAGTGAACTATTTATGATTGAAGGTCTTGATTCTACTACGGCGGAATATTTATTGGCACTATTCCCTCTTGATAGAATGGTCAATGAGTCCAAAAGCCAGTTCATACATAAAATAAGTCTTCGTAACAGCCAAATCAACTCTAGGAAGTCGCTCCTTTTCAATTCGAATGAAATTAATGGTGCCATTCACCTATTTCGTGAAAACCAACATATAAATTACTCGGGTTACCTCACACACCGTTTTGGCAATTGTGCCTTAACCTTTGGAGATTTTTCTTTGCATGCAGGTCAAGGTCTCCTTTTGGGTAGACGTGGGTTTCCTTCCAGCACCACAAGCGAATACTTTGAAAAAGGACTCAAAGGGAGAACAGGCAGTATAACAGAGGGTATTCAACAAGGAATAGGGTTTGAAAAAAAACTATCGAATGGTCTTTTTTGTATTTCAGTAGACTCATCAAATAGATACTCAGCAACGGTTTTTAAAGTGTATGAAACCACTCAACTGGGAGCCTCTACTTCTAAGAACAATTTTTCATTATTCTTTCATCATGCCCATGGCCCGGCAAGAATGTATGGGGAATTAGGCAATAGGGAACAAAAAATTGGAGCAAACTTTTTCATTAACGACGTTCTATTTGAAACCAATATCTATAATGATGGTGGTCTTTGGACAGAATCCTACATTAGTTGGCAGAATCCTATTGGAAGGTGGAATTTGATTCATAGTAAGGGTAGAATGAAGCTAAATCTCAATAACCAAAATTTTCAGTTATTCATCAATGAACATCGCAACGAAACCCATTCAACCTGGCGTTCAAAACTCCGAATTCCACTTAGAAAATGTTTGTATGAATTTCATCTACATGGTAAGACCCATGGGTTTGGGATTAGAAAAGAACGGACCTTTTCAAATGTAGCAATTAGTGCTACAGCGGCTTTTATAGATTATGGAAGTCACCCTATTTGGCTGAGTATTCCCGCTGCACGTGGTTTTATTGGGGCCAAAGGAGTGTATTCAAACTTCGCGGGAATGGTTTGCAGAATCCAATGGCAAGGAATTACCGCTAGTGTTCAGTTGAATTTTGAAAACCCTAGCGCATCATCAACACAAATGAGCTATTATAAATCTTTATAGTTCAGCAAAGTGTTGCCAGAATTCAGGATAACTCTTGGCAACCACTTCTGAGCGCTCTATACGCAGCGGAAATAGCAATGAAATAGGTGCTAAGGACATTGCAATTCGATGGTCCTCATGGGTAGTAAAGCAATTGTCTTCCAAAATATATTCATCGGGATATACCAAACATGAAATGCTATCCATGGTGGTTTTTAATTCCACCCCAAAACGCTTGGCCACCTCCGAAAGAGCTTCAATTCGATTACTTTCTTTTACCACTAAAGTCTGTAAACCGCTGATTTCAAAAGGGATTTTTTGCATCACCAAAGTGGTAATTAATGGTTGCGCTAGATCCGGTTCCGATATCAGGTTTGCTGTGAACTTCCCTAGAGGCAAGACGGCAGCCTTTTGTAAAAACAAGGAGCCTCCTTTAAAAAAGTGCTTAACGCCTAAGGGCTCAAAATAATCCAATACTCGACTGTCTCCTTGTAAACTTTCTTTTTGGAAACCTAAAAGCTCTATCTCTGCCTTGTTAGCTAGGGCAACAGTTTCACACCAAAATGCAGCCGCTGACCAATCACGCTCCATAAAAAGTTCAACCTTTTTAGGTTGCTGTCCCCCAATGATTTTAAATTCTTCTGGTGTCAGTAAAACGTTAAATCCTGCTTCACGTAAAATAGCCGCTGTCATCACTAAATAGGACTGGGAAGGCACGCTGTCCCATTCAAGATGCAACCCTTGTTTCATTTTGGGACTGATGAGCATCAGGGCAGTTATGAATTGAGAACTTTCCACATGCCCAAATTTGTAGTATCCGCCTGTTAATTCTTTTCCATGAATTACAAGCGGTGCCTCTTTATTGATTGATGCATAACGTACATCACCACCTAAAGCATTCAATGCATCCACCAACGGCGCGATTGGGCGCTTATTTAATCTTCTTGTTCCACCAAGTTCTTGAGTAGCCCCTGGTTGGCAAGCCCAATAGGCACTCGCAAAGCGCAATGTAGTTCCGCCGTCACCAACATGTGCACGTTCACCCAAATAACCATCCAATACCTCTTTTAAATACTGGCTATCCTTGGAAGTGCTCATTCCACTCAAGGTAATTTCCGGATATAGTGCTGCTAATAATAATGCTCGATTAACCATACTCTTACTGAGTGGCAATTCAAATCGACCAGTGATAGAACCGCTTAGTTTCTGTAACTGCAGAACCTCAGCCATGGACTTTTTGGTTTAAGAGTAGTATACAATCTATCCAACGTTTGATATCCACAGGATTGTCAATGGTAGGTTGGCCTAATCCATCTATAAGCACAAATTGAATACTTTGATTTTGATTTTTTTTATCCGCCAACTGATTGGTCCAGAGTTGCGTTAAGTCATCTTCATTTACAAATTCCCAGGGATATTTGCCGGACAACTCCTTTTGTAATTCATCTTGCTGACTTAATGCCAATGCTAGGTGTAATCCTTGAATAACAGCCATACCGTGCGGAATTGGTGTGCCTTTCTCCAACATCAAGCTCTCCCAAGCATGACCAAAGGTATGCCCTAGGTTAAGTACTTTTCTGAATCCACTCTCTTTGAAATCTACAGAGACCACATTCGATTTAATTTGCACAGAACGTCGAATCTCCTCCTCTATATCCATAGACGCATCCAATTGTAAGATTGCAGGCCAATCGCTTCCATTCAAAAGTGAATGCTTGATCATTTCTCCATGACCGCTGATCCATTCCTTTTTAGATAAGGAGGCTAAAAACATAGGGGCAATCACTATTGCATCTGGATCACTGAAGGTCCCTATTTGATTTTTGAGACCTTGAAAGTTTATTCCTGTTTTACCACCGATAGATGCATCAACCATAGCCAAAAGTGAAGTAGGTACCTGAACATAGCTTATACCACGTTTATAAGTGGAGGCAACAAAGGCACCTAAATCGCAAACCATTCCTCCGCCAAGGTTTATCAATAACGCCTGACGATCTGCACCATATTCTAACAGGGATGCCCAGAGTTGAACAACTACTTCAATGGACTTACTCTCCTCACCAGAGGGCACTTCAAGAATATCAAAATCGGAATCTAGGTGCGCGAGCTGATTAGAGAATTCACCTATGCAGGAAGCAGTGTTTTCATCCACTAAAATGAACGTCTTGGACGCCTTCTTTTTGAATAAGAATTCATCTAAGACTCTAAATCCTTCTGTTCCAAAGTATGAAGTTATTTCTGTAGTACGCACACCTCAAAAGTAACACTTCTCAGCGCTATATTTGAGTACCAAAACACAGAACATGATAGACTTCTCGAATACCGAGACGGCGTTCAAAATGAAAACCAAAATTGACTTGCTGCAAAGCAGGCTACTATTCTCTACATTGAGCAGCCCAATGGTAGTTCGCGTTCTTAAGTCATTTACGCTAGCCGCACTAGCACTTAGACTCCCTATTAAAGGAATTGTAAAGGCAACTGTTTTTCGTCAATTCTGCGGTGGTGAAAGTGTTGAGGAATGCACGCAACAAATTGATCGGTTGGCTGACGGAAATGTTGGTGCAATTTTAGATTACAGCGTTGAAGGAAAAGCTCAAGAAGAAGATTTCAATCGGACGCTAGCAACAACCATTGAAACGATTCAATATGCTAAGGTTAATGAGAATGTACCCTTTGGGGTATTCAAGCCTACTGGATTAGGGAGAATAGATATTTATGAAAAAATTAGTCAAGAAAAACCACTTGGTGAGGAAGAACAACTCGCGTGGAATCAAACACTTGATCGATGGAAAAAAATTATTGAAAAGGCTGCTGAATTAGAAGTCCCTGTGATGGTTGATGCAGAAGAAAGCTGGATACAACCTGCAGTAGATGACCTTGTGATTCAATATATGAATCAGTACAATCGCAAGGTTCCTATTGTTTACAATACGGCTCAACTCTATAGACATGATCGTTTTGCTCAACTTGAAAAGGCACTTGAAACAGCCAAACAAAAAGGCTACATCTATGCAGTAAAGATTGTTCGTGGCGCCTATATGGAGAAGGAAAGAATTAGAGCGAAAACAATGGGTTATCCTTCACCCATACAAGCAAATAAAGCTGCGACAGATCATGATTACAATGAAGCACTCAAACTTATTCTAAAAAATATTCAGCACATGGCAGTGGTCATAGGTACGCACAATGAAGAAAGTGTTCAACTTGCCGCAACGCTGTTAGAAGATGCAAAACTGCCTCTAAACCATCCAAGAGTTCATGTGGCTCAGCTTTTTGGAATGAGTGACCATATAAGTTTTAATGCGTCAAATGCCGGATTAAATACAGCCAAATACTTACCCTTTGGGCCCGTGCGAGATGTTTTGCCTTATTTGTTTCGCAGAGCAGAAGAAAACACATCGGTAGAAGGACAAACTGGGCGAGAACTAAAATTAATTCAAGAAGAGCTTGCCCGCAGAAATGCTTAGTCCCAATCCTTTTCCAGACTCAATACTCTGACGGTGTCGCAATTTTCAAGAACCATTTTGTAGGCATAACTTTTATGCGAAAACGTGTACAAGTATTCGCCACAAGGTTCTTTTCTTGGGGCACTAACGCCCAGGTGAATTTCACCATTAGCCACCGCCCAGTAATAGATGCTGTCCAAGCTCATATCCAACAGTGGATGCACTAATGTGGTTGAATCTACAACCTTGGTTCGAAAATTCTTTTTTACCCGAGCTTTAGGTCCATAGGCATAGTCAAAATCCCGGTCGCCAAAAAATGCATAAACCAATAAGATTCCAAGTCCGATACCAATGATATAGAATAACAATCGACGTAAAAAAGCCATGAATGAGTTAGGTTATAGATTTCCAAAAAGAAGATCATCACTAGAATAAGGCAAATCAAAATGCTCACCTAAATGACGTTTGGTGAGCAAACCTCCGTAAAGGTAGAGACCCGCCCTAATGTTCAAATCGAAATGAAGACTTTCTTTGACTCCACCGTTTTCTGATAGCTGCAGAAGCATGGGACCCACAATATTGCTCATAGCAATGCTGGAGGTGTTCCCTACGGCACTGTTCATGTTTGGCACACAATAGTGTAAAACATCATGCATTACAAAGGTTGGTTCGCCGTGAGAAGTGATTTCGGAGGTTTCAAAACAGCCGCCGCTATCAATACTAATATCAATGATTACACTTCCTACTGGCATTAATTCAACCATCTCTTCCGTAACTACCATGGGCGTTCTTCCCTCAATAGGGGAAAGAGCACCAATGACCACATCAACATGTTGTAATCTGTTTTTGAGTACAGATTCTTGAATTAATTCTGTAACTAATCCGCCGCCCATTTGCTCTGTAGCATAACGCAGTTTACTAATACTCTGATCCAAAAGAACAACCTCTGCACCCATTCCTCGAGAAAGTCGGACAGCAGCCATTCCTGCGACCCCTGCCCCAATGACTAATACTGATGCAGGAGCCACCCCAGGAACACCTCCCATTAATTTACCCTTTCTTTTACCGCTTAATCCTTCAGCTAACAAACTTGCGCCTAATCTTGCCGCCTGCTGCCCAGCGATTTCACTCATAGCAATGCGCAGTGCGCTTTGGTCATCCGCATCACGAATTTCTTCTAGAGCGATACCTGTAATTTTCTTATCTGCTAAAGCTTTAAAAAAGTCTCTATCTCTTGTACGTAATTGCAGTGCGCTAATAAGTGTTTGATTGCCTTTCATCATGGCAATCTCTTTTTCATTGGGAGGAGCAACTTTGGCAATTATATCACATTGAAAAATACTATTGGCATCTGAAGATATACTTGCGCCAGCGGCTGCGTATTCTTTGTCTTCCCATCCAGCAAGTAAGCCTGCTCCGCTTTCAATAAGGATTTCATTCCCGTTCTGAACCAATACCTGAACTGCTGCAGGATTCAAAAGAATGCGATGTTCATCCATATCGCGCTCACGGGGAACACCAATGACCAGCTTGGCGTTTTTAGTATCTACAGCCAAACGCTCTTCCTGCGTTGCCCAAGCAGTCTCTGACCAACTTAAATAATCACTCATGGTTCCATTGTATTTGAGCCGCGGACAATTCTGAGTAAAATTCTATAGTGCGAGTATGAATGTCCTCAATTTTGATGTATACGACTCCTACCTTGTAAGGTAAGAAAGATTCTACTTTTTCTGCCCATTCAATCCACAAAGGGTTGCCAGATTCAATGTATTCCTCAAAACCAATATCGTAGGCTTCCTCTTCTTCTTCAATACGATATGCATCTGCATGATAGAGGGTTCCCTTTGGACCATGGTGTTCTTCCACTAAAGAAAAGGTTGGAGAAGACCCTTCAGTTGTGCTGCCCCATTGCTTAATTATCTGGTTACATAAGGTTGTTTTACCACAGCCCATAGGAGCTTGAAGTACATTTACACTACACGTTGCAAATTCAAGTATTTCCGTAGCCACTTGAGGCAGATCGTCCAATTGGACGTGTTGGAATCTAAGAACGTTATTTTCCTTCCAGGACAACATAAGGAATGATTAATTCCTCCAAAGATACCCCACCGTGTTGATAGGTGTTGCGGTAATAGTTCACGTAATGATTAAAGTTATTGGGATAGGCATAGAAATAATCACTCAATGCGAAAATATATTCATCTACAATGTGGTGTTTAGGCAGTCCTATTTTCTCTGGTTGTTTAACCACAAAACTGTGTTTTCCCTGGTAGCTCATTCCATTGCCGTTCTTGAAACGTAGATTCGTAGTCAAGTCCCTTGTTCCGACTACTTTGGATGCTTTATTGACATTTACCGTTCCGTGATCGGTAGTCAAGACGACTTTAAAACCGTTTTCCGCCGCCCATTTCAAGGCCTTGCGCAATGGAGAGCCTTCAAACCAAGTTGCAGTAACTCTGCGGTAGGCATTGTCATCAGAGGCCAATTCTCTAATGACCTCGACATCAGTTCTGGCATGCGAAAGCGTATCAACAAAATTGTAAACCAATGCTACCACATCTGCCTCTTTATTTTGATGAATGTTTGAAATGAATTTATTGGCCCAACGAATATTAGTCACCTTGGTATATTTCACATTCTTTGATCCAAGCCCCAAGCTTTTCAATTGTTCTTCAAAAAGTTCTCCTTCAAATTCATTCAAGCTCCCTTCCTCATGCTCTTCCTTCCAATAGTGTGGAAATTTATTCTTAATATCCAAGGGAAGCATTCCTGCAAAAAGTGCATTCCTAGCATATTGAGTGGCACTGGGCAAAATACTGCTATAGATACCTTCTGACTTGATGTTAAAATCCTCTGCAATCATAGGTTTCATAACCATCCATTGATCCAATCGAAGGTTATCCACCACAACAAAAAATACTTTTTCGCCAGCTCTGATCTTTGGGCCAACAATCCTTCCCACCACTTCATGAGAAAGCATGGGGCGATCATTGGATTCAAACCAATGCTCGTAATGATTTGAAATAAATCGAGAAAACAACTCGTTAGCTTCGCTTTTTTGAGTTGCTAAAACGCTTTTCAAGCCTTCCTCTGCGCTTTTTTCGAGTTCCAATTCCCACTTCAATAATTCACGATAAAAATCCGACCATTCTTGCCACGTTTCTAATTGTTGCATTTCCATGGTCAATTTTCCAAATACCTGCTGATAGCCTCTAGTAGCTTTTTGGGAAACAAGTTCTTTTCCTTTGAGGAGTTTCTTCAAACACAACAAAACTTGGTTTGGATTCACAGGTTTTATGAGATAATCGGCAATTTTTGACCCAATCGCCATTTCCATAATTTGCTCCTCTTCGCTTTTGGTAATCATCACGATCGGCGTTTCAGGGCGTATAGATTTCATTTCCTCCAGCACCTCTAAGCCTGACAATCCCGGCATATTTTCATCTAGAAAGACCGCATCAAAAGCAGTATTGTCAAAGAGTTCAATGGCATCACTACCGTTATTACAGGTTTGAAATGTATAGCCCTTGCCCTCCAAAAAAAGCAAATGGCCTTTGAGCATGTGAATTTCATCGTCAACCCATAAAATATCCGGCATAATTGATCGTTTTATTCTTGTTAAAAGTAATGCGTGAGAACCCCGACTCGCCTTAAGACCTGTAGTATTTTTACGAAACAGGTAAAACTATTGACTTTGAGCACAAAGAACAAAATCATTAACGATCCTATCTACGGGTTTATTACGATTAAAGATCCTCTAATTTATGAGCTGATCAACCACCCCTATTTTCAACGATTACGCAGAATTTCCCAATTAGGCTTGACTTATTTGGTCTATCCCGGTGCCTACCACACTAGGTTTCATCACGCTATTGGTGCCATGCATTTGATGGGCCGTGCCATTTATACATTGCGACAAAAAGGACAAGAGATAAGTAGTGAAGAAGAACGCGGTGTTTTAATCGCCATACTGCTTCATGATATTGGCCACGGCCCCTTCTCGCATGCGTTAGAACACACTCTAATACCAGGGGTCAGTCACGAAGCGTTGAGTTTAAAAATCATGGAAGAGCTCAATTTAGAGTATAACGGTTCCCTTGATTTGGCAATAGATATTTTCACCAATAATTATTCAAAGGCTTATCTGCATCAATTGATCTCCTCGCAGTTAGATATGGATCGTCTGGATTATTTACGCAGAGATTCTTTTTATTCTGGAGTCACTGAAGGGAGTGTCAATTCAGAGCGTTTACTGACCATGCTGAATGTCAAAGACGACCAGCTTGTTGTTGATTCCAAAGGAATTTACAGCGTAGAAAAATTCTTGGTAGCTCGCAGGCTCATGTACTGGCAAGTGTACATGCATAAGACCGTAATTAGCGCAGAGTTTATGTTGGTCAATATCCTAAAGCGTGCCAAGTATTTGGCATCCCAGGGTATTGCATTAGATGGACCCGCAACGCTGAAGCATTTTTTAAAAGCTGATTACACATGGAATGATTTTGAAGAAAACCCGAAAATTCTAAAAAAATTCTTGAGCCTTGATGACTTTGATATCATGAGCGGTATCAAAGAATGGGTAAATAATAAAGATCTTTTATTGAGTGATTTAAGCACAAGAATTATCAATAGAGACCTATTAAAAATACGATTACAGGAAAAACCCTTTGCTAAAGAGTTGTCCCATAAAATGGCTGAGGGAATCAGAGACCAGTACGGCTTTAAACAGGGAGAAGAGCATTACATGTTAATCATTGATAAGGTCAAGAATCACGCTTACAATAAGAAAAAGGGACACATCAATCTGTTATACAAAGACGGACGAATTAGCGATATCAGTACAGCCGCAGACCAAATGACCATCAATGCACTGAGCGAACCCGTTGAACGTCACTTCATCTGTTTCCCAAGAGAATTGAGACATTTATTATGAGGCACAACCAAAAATCTTTAAAGTCAATTTGCGATTCACTTGGCGTTGATTGTCCTGCCGGAAAAGAAAATATTGAAATCATTGGTATTTCAGCACTTGAAGATGCTCAAAAAGGTTTCTTAAGCTTCTTATCAAACCCTAAATATGCAGCCCAGGCAACCGCCTCTAATGCTAGCGCCATACTCGTCAAAAAAGGTACTACTTTGGAAACAAGCGCAGCGCTAATCCAATGTGATGATCCATACATGACTTTCATGATGCATCTTGTACACCTTGAAAAAGAAATTGGTGGTATTTCACTAGATGATAGGGGAAATGCGCACATTTCTTCGGAAGCTATAATTGGAAACGATTGTATAATTGAAGCAGGTGCAATTATAGCAGCAGGAGCAGTCCTTGGTGATCATTGTAGAATTGGAGCTGGTGCCAAAATACTCGGCGCAGCGCGTTTAGGAAATCGTGTTGTTGTTGAAGCAGGAGCGGTAATTGGATCTCAAGGATTTGGTTTCGCCCCTGATAAAAACGGAACATATCATACGATTCCACAGCTTGGAAAAGCTATTTTAAGTGATGATGTTTTCATTGGAGCCAATTCAACGGTAGATCGCGGAGCGATTACGGATACACAAATCGGCAAAGGAACCAAGATTGATAATCAATGTATGATTGCCCACGGTGTAACCATAGGAAACAACTGTGTAATCGCCGCACAGTCTGGGATTGCAGGCTCAACAAGCGTAGGCGACGACTGCAAATTCGGAGGCCAAGTAGGTATCATTGGACACTTAAAAATCGGCAATAATGTGACCGTTTATGCGCAAAGTGGCGTAATGAATGATGTTCCGGACAATAAGGTTATCTTTGGCTCGCCGGCATTAGACCGCAGACATTTTTTGAAATCATTCGCGGCCTTCAAAAAACAAGGCCAATAGATATGTTGCAACAAACACTCAAAAACACTGTTTCATTCGAAGGCAATGCCCTTCATACAGGAGAATCCGTTAAAGTAAGCCTAATACCTAGTGAGGTAAATACCGGAATTGTATTTGTAAGAACGGATTTAGAAAATACTGAAATCCCAGCCTTAGCAAAACACATCAATCGTACAAACCGTCAAACAATCCTTCAAAAAGGGAATGCTTCAGTAGGAACCGTTGAACATTTAATGGCTAGTCTCTATGCGCTTGGCGTAGATAACCTGCGGATAGAACTTAACGGAAGTGAAGTGCCCATTTTAGATGGTTCCGCAGCGCCTTTAGTTGATTTGATTGAGCAAGCAGGACTTTTTGAACAAGAGCAGGAGAAAAACTACTATGTGCTTGAAGAGCCTTTTACATTCAAAGATGAAGACGGATGTGAAATCATGGCCCTTCCTAGCGATACCTTTGAGGTAAGTGCTCTCATAGATTATGGTACTTCTGTTCTAGGTCCACAACACGCTCATTTAGATCATATGACCAATTTCCGAGAGGACATTGCCAGCGCTAGAACATTCAGTTTTTTACGTGAATTATTGCCGTTATTAGATCAGGGTCTGATTAAAGGCGGGGACTTAAATAATGCCATTGTATATGTGGATCAAGAGATTGCGCCCGAAACCCTAGATAAACTAAAAGCTGCCTTTGGCAAGGAAGATGTTGAGGTAACCAATAGAGGTACACTGAACAATATTGAATTGCGATTCTCCAATGAAGCTGCTCGTCACAAACTTTTGGATGTTATTGGAGATATAGCACTTTTAGGTCGCCCTTTAAAAGCTAGATTGATTGCCACTAAGCCCGGACATGGAGTCAATGCAGAATTCACAAAAGCACTGGCAGCTAAGATTCGTAAAGAAGAAAGCAAACCACGAGCACCTAAATACGACCCTAATGTTCCTCCCGTCAAAACGGTTGAGGATATAATGGCTTTAATTCCTCACCGCTCACCTTTTCTACTTGTAGATAAGATTACGGAATTAACAGAAGACCGCGTTGTTGGTGTGAAGTCCGTAACGATGAACGAGCCGTTTTTCGTGGGTCATTTTCCTGGTGCACCGGTTATGCCTGGAGTTCTTCAAGTAGAAGCCATGGCACAATGTGGAGGCATTCTTGCCTTGAGTACGGTACCCGATCCAGAAAACTACCTCACCTATTTCATGAAAATTGATAACGTGAAATTCAAGCAAAAAGTAGTTCCGGGTGATACGCTAATTTTTGATTTAAAGCTCATAAGTCCGATTCGAAGAGGTATTGTTCATATGCTGGGGCGAGCATTCGTTGGCGATACTCTGGTAAGTGAGGCAGAGCTTATGGCCCAGATTACCAAATAATGATTCATAAGCTCTCTGATGTACATCCAAGCGCTAGGATTGGAGACCAAGTTAAAGTTGGTCCCTTTACTTCCATAGCGGCAGATGTAGAAATTGGAGCGGGAACAACCATTGGACCTAATGTCACTATTATGAATGGCGCTAGGATAGGTGCCAATTGCAACATATATCCCGGCGCGGTTATTTCGGCCGTACCACAGGATTTAAAATTTGACGGTGAGCATACAACTGTTGAAATTGGTGATCGAACCACTATTCGTGAATGTGTTACTATCAACCGCGGTACGAAAGCTTACGGCAAAACCACATTGGGTGAAGATTGTCTTATCATGGCCTATGTGCATATAGCGCATGATTGCATCATTGGAAATAGGGTGATTCTAGTAAACTCTGTTGCGCTTGCCGGTCACGTAGAAGTGGGTGACTGGTCCATAATTTCCGGACTCAGCGCTGTGCATCAATTTGTAAAAATTGCGAATCACGTTATGGTAGGTGGCGGCGCAATGGTTAGAAAAGATGTTCCACCATTTATTACTGCGGCAGGAGACCCTTTAACCTATGCCGGTGTAAATAGCGTTGGATTGCGCAGAAGGGAATTCAACAACGAACAGATTAGAGAGATTCAGGATATCTATAGGATCATCTATCAAAGTGGTAAAAACATCAGCCAAGCCGTTGAGTCCGTTAAAGTTGAGTTTCAATCCAGTCAATTAGCCTCTGAAATCATTGATTTCATTCAATCAAGTGAAAGAGGGCTTATCAGAAAATAGGCCTATGGTTACTTTAAACGGACTTCAGAAAAAATTTGGCAATCAACATATTCTAAGGAATATCACACACACCTTTGAATCTGGCTCCAAAACGGTAGTATTAGGGTCTAACGGTTCAGGGAAATCTACCTTAATTAAGATTATTAGTGGGGCCGTTGAGGCTTCAAATAATCCCCCAGAATATAATTTCAACAAACCCGTTGCAGCAAATGAAGCCGGCAAATACTGCAGTATGGCTGCGCCATATTTGGCTCTTAATCCAATGTTCACACTCACAGAAACCCTGAGTTTCCATGAAAAGATGTGTGGGTTTGCGAAGAATGCTTTAATCTCAGAATGGGTGGAAAAAGCAGGACTCAGCAAACATCAAAGCAAACGAATTCAAACCTACAGCTCGGGAATGCTTCAACGAGTTCGCCTATTGATGGCCATTGCAAGCGATCGTTCGTTATTACTTCTAGATGAGCCAACTAGTAATTTAGATGCGGACGGCGTTCAATTCTATAAACATCTTATTGAACATTTTACATTAGATAAAACGGTAATTGTTGCCAGCAATTATGTTAAGCGTGAATATGCTTTCTGTGATAGTGAACTAATCCTTGAAAAGCATTACTAAGGAAAGAGAAAGCCCCGTCGATTTCAATTATATTTAAGCTTTAAAAATTGCATTATGGCAAGTACTTCAGATATCAAAAACGGAATGTGTATCAATTTTAATGGACAGCCATTTCAAGTCATTGAATTCTTACATGTAAAACCAGGTAAAGGAGCGGCATTCGTGCGCACGAAAATCAAAAACCTGGAAACTGGTCGTGTTTTGGATAATACCTTTCCTGCGGGCTCAAAAATTGAAACCATTGACGTAGAAACTCGTCAATACCAGTTTTTATATAATGACGGTACCGATTACCACTTCATGAATACCGAAAATTACGAGCAGTTAACTTTTGCAAAAGACTTAATCAACGCACCGGATTTCTTAGTAGACGGTATGATGTGTTTGGTTCTCTTTCATGCAACGGAGGGCAGAGCTATGGCCGTTGAATTACCACGTACGGTGAACTTAAAGGTAACCTATGCAGAACCTGCAGTTAAAGGAAATACCTCCACAAATGCCATGAAAACCGTTACTGTGGAGGGCGGCGCGCAAGTTCAGGTACCGCTTTTCATAAAAACAGATGAAGAAATAGTAATCAATACTGCAGACGGTTCATATAAGGAACGAGCGAAGTAAGTGTTACTTTATTTGAGTACGGTTTCTATTACCGTATAAATAACAATAAACAAGAAAAAGAACCACATAGCAAAGGCAACCTTTCCCCAGGGAATAGATTTACCGCGTTCTAAAGCACCAACTATTTCGTCCTCAAGATCACCAAGACCAAGTGCTTCATAGTTCTCTTTTTGGGAAGCCTTATACTCCAACAGCTCTGGTGTTAGGTAATAACAATCCTCCGCCTCATCAAATTCCAACCAATCCTGTTCAATGACGCATTGATGTTTCTCTTGGAAGGCATTTATCTCTGAGCGCGAAATAGCACTATCACCAAAAGATTTTTGAAGAGAAAGGATGATGCTTTTTTCCATGGGACAAAAATACCCCATTAGTCAATGCTTTCAATAGATGAAGTGGTTTTAACTTCCATAAGAACGAATAATCTCATGAAATCATTCGCATCTATTTGCCAAAAGTTCAAATATTTCGGCCTTAATCTAGGGCAAAAAAAACCGCCGCTCCATTGGGAGCGGCGGCCTTTATATGATCAAATGATCTGTCGAATTACATATCCCACCATAAACGGTAAGTAGAAGTCACTCCAAATTTATCATCAGGAGTTGCATCCAGTGGCATAGGTACATTATCGTTATTGTATAAGTACTCACCTTCTGGGTAAGGCATTCTGCGAGGCATTCCGCTTAGGTTTGCATCTGCAGGAGCACTCAACGTTGGGAAACCTGTTCTTCTCCAGTCAGTCCAAGACTCACTTGAAGAGAACATAGCAACATACTTCTCATTCATGATTAACTCTAGATCTGTAGTTGCAGGTAATGCAGCAACATACGTTGCAATATCACCGGCATCAACACCCAACCAAGTCATGTGTGATTCAATAGCTGCCTCTAAAGTTGCACGAGCGTCTGATGCGCTACCTGCCAATTGAGCCTCAGCTTTAACAAACATGATTTCAAATGGAGTTACGATAGGAAGAGCAGACGTTGCATCACCGTAAGCAGGCATAGTTAAACTGTCTGCAGAACGGTAAAGATTTATACGCGGATCAGAAGACGCTTCCATCATATCATACATTGTACCGTATTGGCTAATGTATCCTGCACGATCAATCACTGTGAACTGATACCATGGATTTTGATTCAAGGCTGCTTCAAAACCTATAGTACAGTAAACACCTGCATTTAACGCGTCATCACAAGCCGCAATAACATCTGCAGCGTTGTAGTCCGATGTTTTACTTAAGTGATTTAAATGACGTGCTCTAAGACCATCCGCAGTTGCAGCCCAAGCTGCTAAATCACCACCGTGTATCAAATCGTCACCACCAGGAGTAACTGAAGAAGGTTGAGCCAAAGCATTCTTACCATCACTCAATAAAGTGAAAATAGTGGTATAGATATCCGCTTGTGAATCAAACGTAGCTTTCAAGTTATCTGCACCTTGCAATGCATTAGTGTAAGGAATATCACCAAAGTGATCTGTCAAAACACCTAAATACATAGCTGTCATGATTTTAGCTACACCTACGTATGCATAGGCACCGGCGGCTTCAGCCTTTTCCTCAATCAACTTGAGATCATAGAGGCCTCCTGCATAAGAATTATTCCAAGGCGTGTTGAAATCACCTTCACCAATCTGTGCATAACGGTTGTGCGCCAAAGATTGACGATCCGTACCAGTCATTTGCTGCATAAAAATGCTAGTCAAGCGAGGCAATACATCACCCTGCGTCATACCGTAAGCGGCTTGAGCAGAAGGGAGAAGTACCTCCATACTTACATCAGAAGGACGGTTTGGGTCGAGCTTGTAGTCTTCCAACCATGCATCTGAACAAGCAGTAAACCCAACTGCGGCTACTGCTAAAATTGCTAATGATTTAATTTTCATAATGCTTAATTATTTAGAGGTTAGCCTTCAAGTTGAAGATGATACCCATAGTATTAGGCATGTTAAAGTAATCCGCACCTTGGCTGTTTGTTGCACCAGAAAGGTTAGTTTCTGGATCAACACCACGGTATGGAGTACTCAAGAAGATGTTACGTCCGCTAACACCTACTGATAAGCCTTTCAATTTTGTACCGCTAAGTGCATCTGGGTCAAACTTATAGTTTACTCCAATGTTTCTTAAACGTACCCAGCTACCATCCTCAATGAATGGACGAGAAGCTCCTGTAAATCCTGAAAGTGGACCTAGAGCGTAAGAATCAATATCATTTAAGATTTCGCTTGTATTAGGATTACCGCTGATGTCATTTCCATCTGCGTCAACTGTACCTGGTGCATAGACACCGTTGTTACCCATTACAACGTCTTCCCAAACAAATGTCTCACCACGTCCAGTGCCATCAGGCATTACGTCAGTATCAATGTGCGTACCGAAGTAGTACAATGCACCTCGTGTACCGTTCCAGATATCGCCACCTTGACGTATATCCCAAAGCATGTTAAAGCTCCAATTCTTGTAAGTCGCACCTGAAGTGATACCCATCAAATAATCTGGGTTTGGATCACCAACTACTACCTCCGTTGAAGAATAGATTGGATATCCGCTGGCATCAACTAAAGCATTACCTGCTTCATCACGAGCCCAGTCATCACCGTAAAGCGTACCGTAAGCCTCACCCTCAACAAGGCGTTGGTTAGCACCAAAGAAACCCCATGGTAGAGAAATAACATCTACACCATCGGCTAATTTCTGAACAATATTGCGGTTACGAGTAAAAGTCATACCTGCATCTAATTTGAAGTCTTCTGTGTCAATAAGCTTGGCATTCAGTTGAACTTCCACACCTGTATTGGTCATAGAACCAGCATTTACAAACGAAGAAGTAAAACCAGATGAACCGGCAACTGGTACCGCTACAATCAAATCTTCAGAAGTTTGCTGATACAGTGTAATGTCAGCAGAAATCTTATTACCGAACATACGTGTTTCAAAACCAACCTCATTCGTAATCGTGTACTCAGGTCTTAAATCTGGATTACCCAAAACATTGCTTTGCGTAAAACCAGTCACACCTTGATAAGGGAAACTAATTCCGTTAATCCAACCTGAACCAACACCTGCTTGGTTAAAGTACGTTGCATTGGAAGCAAAAGGAGGTTCAGAACCTACACGTGCACTAGATAAACGAAGCTTAGCATAATTCAAAACATCGCTCTGAATGTCTAAAGCCTCCGTTAATATTAAAGCAAGAGATGCAGAAGGATAAATAATTGGCGTGCTAACATTACCAAAAGTAGACGCTTGATCGCGACGTGCTGTTAATGTCAAGAAAGCCCAATCCTCATAATCAAATTGTCCTTCAGCGTATATACCCCACAAACGACGACCAACAATACTTTCATAAGCTTGTTGATTTTGAGCGTTGCTCATGTTGTAGAAATTAGGAAGAACCAATCCAGTCCCGTAAGTACCAACATATTTACGATCACGCTGATTTGCGTTAAATCCTCCCAAGAAGTTTGCACCAATTGGACCTAAATCCATGCTGTATGTTGCAGTAAGATCGTGGTTTTGCTCTTTAATTGAATAAACTTCATCAGAGATTGAACCACCTGGGAACGTTCTTGAGTTGATAGAAATAATCTGCTTACGAACATCTGAATACTGATCAATACCGTAACGGTATGAAATCAATAAATCATCTGCTGGAGACCAATCAAACTTAGTGTAACCAAATACACGATTTACTTCATCAGTAAATGGATTCATGTTGATCGTCCAGTAAGGGTTATCGTAACCTCCACCTGCGCGGTAATTTCTTTGAGAACCATCAGCATTCAAATAAGCCGCAGGATCAGTCGGATCTTCAACGCCATTTGAATTGTCAAATGTAGGAGGCGTACGCAACAAACCTAACATCAAACCTGATGTATTAGAACCTTGCTGAACACGGTAACCACCTGAATTTGAATACGCCAAAGAAGCAGTTGCCTTCAAATTTGAAGCAATCTGACCAGTACCCGTCAAACGGATAGTAGTACGATCAAATACGTTTAAAGGAACAATACCTTGATCTTGTAGGTTTGAAATAGATAAATAGTAAGCACTCTTTTGACCACCACCAGAAAGTGTGATAGAATTATTCATTCTTCTACCTCTCTGAAGGAATGCTGTGTTGTCGTAAGGAGAAACACCGCCTGGATTATTTGCTACAGTGGCTGAATCCTGAGTAATCATACCATTGGAGTCGTACGCTAAATCTGATAGAGCAGGACCCCATGAGAATGGATTACCAGTCCCACCAGCATATGAACCAAAGTAACCTTGAGAGTATTTGTTTTGTACTTCAGGCATTTTGTTCACTTGTGAAATCTCCATTGAAGAGCTCACATTAACTTTAAAGTCTTGGTTGTAGGCTCCCTTCTTAGTAGTAATTAAAATTACACCGTTTGCACCACGAGTACCATATAACGCAGCTGCTGCACCACCTTTCAGAACTGAAATACTTTCAATATCGTCTGGGTTAATGTCAATTGCACGGTTTGAATTAGCAACACCCGCACGCAAATCAGAAGTAGCGATTTGAGAGTTGTCAATGGGCACACCATCCACAACCATCAAAGGCTGATTGTCGTTGGATGAGAATGTCGCGTTACCACGAATCTTGATGTACGAAGCAGCACCAGCAGCACCAGAGGAGTTAGTCACTTGGACACCACTCACCTTGGCTGAAATACCACTTACGATATTGGTTTCACCAGATTCTTTGATAGAAGCACCTTTCACTTCTTCAACGCCGAAGCCGAGTGCCTTCTTTTCACGAGCAATACCACCGGCAGTAACTACTACCTCTTCCAGTTGTTCAAAAACATCTGGAACTTCTGGCACCTCGCCTTTCTTTGGATCATTCTGTGCAAAAGCAGTTACGCTACATGCAATAAAGAAGGACCAAACGAGTAAAAACTTGTTTTTCATTGTACCTATTTTTGTTAAACGAATGTTAAGTCTTGTAAAAATTGCACTTTCAGCGCACAAAAACAAGTCTTTTTAGATAAATGTTCTCACATGAATTAACAACTTACTACAAATAGAAAATTGACAATCAATGAGCGAATTGGGTTTAAATGTGACAGATTTAGGTCAAATTATGAAGGGTTTAAGCAAATTATCCAACTCAAGAACCCATTCCCTTAGTGAATCTATAACACGAAAGAAATTAACATAACATCACTTAACTATTAACCGATGCCTTATTGAAAGTGATGCAATTATCGCCGTGAAACCCCAAAATGGCGCACTCGCCTTGTCCATGTCTAAGAAATTATTGAGAAATCCGTGCAGATAATACGTAATTAAGCCCAAGAAAGCCAGACGAAGTATGCCCCGAACCCAGGGCTCATCTATACGCTGATAGGTTTTGATGGATACTATAATTACTGAAATGATTAAGCCCAAAAATGTGGCCAAACCCAAAATTCCGGATTCAGCAAGCGGGCCCAAATATTCACTATGCGCATTGCCCCGATTTCCCCCATTGGTGGAGATTATTGTTTTCTCTGATGGCTTTTGATAAGGAGCGTACAAAAACATATAGGTGCCTGGACCATGACCTAAAAGTGGCCGCTCCTGAAACATACGTAAAGCACACTTCCAACGATTTATGCGTTCCAAATTAGAAGCATCAGTACTCACATTGGTGACTGATGCAACATGTTCATTCAAGTCATCAGAAGAATCGGTCGTGTTCCTTTCAAACTTGGAACTAATCATGGAGAAATTAAGTGCCGTAATTATGCAGACAATGCCTACCAAAGTCCAAACTAAAGACTTGGACATGCGAAAAAGATAAATGAGATATACTAAGCCCGCACCAACAAGAGAAAGCCAAGCCGCTCTCGTGTAGGACAACACTAACGCAACGGTAAGAATCACAAGAAGCAAAGAGGCAATTGCTTTTAAAATCCAAGATGTTTTGCGAAAAGCCAGATAAATAGCGGCAGGATAAAACAAAGCCAGGACAGCGCCGTATGAAGTATGTTCTTTGAACAAAGGAAACATAACCCAAGTAGAAGTCTTTTTAGTAAAACCATATTGGCTATGAATCACAATGGTGTAGCAACATGCTATTATCAGCGGAACTAAAAAAAACCATAAAAAACGAATGGCATTTTTAGGGCTACGCAAGAAAAGATGGCCTAGAAAAAAATAATACGGTATTATAAACCAAATGCGTGTAACCCATTGCTTTAAGGATATTAAAGGCAATTGTGATGTAATTACCGTGAGCAACATCCAAACTAGATAAACATATATCGCAATAGAAATTGGATGTTGTATGAGACGCCTATCAAATTCACCAAAGAATACCATTTTAATAATTACTAATCCAGTAATCATAACTAGCATAGGTTCAGTCGGCAAAGACAAGCCAGAGCCACCAGTGAGATCTGTTAAATTTACGGATAAAGGGGTTGCAGCCACTACAAACCACATTGCCCAATCTAGCCTGTATAGGGTCAGCCAAACTACCAGCATGCCAACAGGAAGTAACAATAGTTCCCACCATTCTTTGGCTATGACCACAGCAATTATTGAAAGAACTACTCCTGCAAGAACCGTTAAGCCTTTGTTCGTTATTTGTAGCGATTTTTGCACTACCCTTTTTCCCGAAATTCTAGAAGCGTGTTTCTAACCAACAGTGAAAAGACCACAAGAACGAATGCCACAAAACCAATCGCAAGAATTAGGACACTGCGTTTAGGATATGTTTTGCGCTCTGCTGGACGAGCCTCATCCACTTTAAAGGTAGCCGGTAAATTCTGATTCACATCCACCTTGGCTTGATCAAACTTGGTCTTGAGCTTTACTTCTTCTTCCTTCAAAAGTTGCAGCTCATCACGAAGAGCTACGTACTTTCCTCCATACTTTGCTAACGTATCTAAACGCGTTTCTAACTGTCTTAACCTTATCTGAGGTGCACCTGAGGCAAGAGCAATAGCATACTGCTCATTAAAAACAGCGCTCTGGCTCTCATAGTCATGGACACCTTTGAATCTAAGTTCAGTGATTTTGTCCTCCATCACCTGTATTTCACTTTGCAGACTCCTGTATTCAACCTCTACAATCTGTAGGCCGATTTCGGCGCGACCTTTTGCCACACGTCGTTTGACCTTATCAACTAATTTGTAAATGTAATTCGCAATATCAGCAGCTAATTGAGGATCTGTATCTAGAACATTTATCTCAACAGACATAAATTGCGTTCGTACGAATTCAATTTTATTTTCATACTCCTTGAACAGTTTTGTTCTAGGATAATCAGATTCTGGGTCTATTTCATAATGATTCATCAAATCAAATTTGGTAATCACGCTATCCCGAATTTCCCCTGAACTTAAAATTTGCAACAGCTGCTCTGCTTGTTGCTCATCACCATATTCAAAAATATCTTCATCACCATATCCATTGGTTTGAGGCAATAAAGCCTTGGATACAGAATTAGTTGTAGATGGAAAGAGAATAACTTGTGATTGGAAAAGTGGTTTAATAAAATTTGGGCCACTAAAAAGAACAGCAACAACCATTGCTAGGAATGGTATAATGATAATTGGCTTTCTGTTTTTGTAAACAAATGAAATTAAATTTGAGCTACTATATTCCATATTATATTTCTTTCCAGTGTGATAAATCCTTATTTAAAAGGGCTTCCAATTCGTTAATTGATGTTGCAAAATAACGAAGTAAAAATGAGCATGCCTCCTTATTCATAGCATCAGGTTTAGAGAGCACAATTTTTTTCACCTTTTGCTTAACAATGTTTGGTAAGGATGACGCCACCTTTGGACCAATACCACCAATGATCTTAGATACTATTTTACTTTTGGGCACTTCGGATCCATGAATCGTATTATTTGGGGTGTTAAACATACTATTTAAGCTCAGAAAATTTCTAATTTCCTCTAGGACCTGATCGGCATCTTCAAGCATTTGTTCCTGCCACACAATATAAACTTGCTTTGTCTGAAAGTGCTTTAACCAACGTTTTAACTGAGGTGCGTATAAACCTAATTCTAAATAGCCTTCTTCCCATCCCCACCTTGCTTTTGTCTTGGATTCAGCCTTCACGGCATCCAGAAATGTTCGCTGTTCTTTGCCATATTTCAATGCCATGTTAAAGTGACTGTAGGCACGAGTAATTGGATTTCGAAGGCAAACTATAATCTTGGCGTTGGGGTTATAATTAAATACATTCTCTGCAGCATTTACACTAGGCAAATAGGCCGTAGAAGCATCCAATATATAGGCTGATTTTGGAGTTTCCTCAACTAACCTATTATAGTTTTTTATATCCTTAATAAAGGACATGTGGCGTTTTTCAAAATCCTTTTCAAAGTATTCTTCCTCCGACCAACGTAGAAGGTTTTGGTATTCTTTTGAAAAGCCGTTCTCATAGATATCATTACAAAAATGTCCCGGCTCTTTGATCGCCATTCCCGACACTTCTTTATGGGAAGTTAATAATTCAGAGAGCGCCGTGGTTCCCGCTTTCGCTGCGCCAATGATAAATAGGTTAGCCTTTCTCATTGCGACGAATGTGGGTAAAGAATGGCACCGCTACAACCCCGTGATATTTAAACACTAGAGCAGCAGCCCATACATTCCAACCTATCATGGTAGCTGTGGTGGCAACTGCAGCCCCTGCGGGTCCGTGTTGCGGTATGAATAAGAAATTCAAAATAACATTTAAAACCGCCATAACGAGCATTGTATTCCTTGCACTTTTTTCATACCCGGTCATATTTAAAATATTCATCACAGGACCTGCAAAAGCATT
>JAYOSU010000028.1:0-26936 GCA_038139395.1 Cryomorphaceae bacterium | reverse complement strand
CATATCCTCGGAAATCATGGTATTCGTCGCTGTGTGGGCGAATAACAGTCTGCACAGGAAACCTGCAATCTCTTAAGTTGTGATCGGACGATATATGCACTGTCTCTAAGTTATGAAGCAGTGTTCCGCCTTCATACCAATTCATATTTTTACCACGGTTAACAACATTGTCGCCGTGAAGTGCAGAAATTGGTATAAATCGTACGTCTTTCACGTTGAGCTTAGAGGCAAAATCAGTGTATTCTTTGATTACTTTTTCGTAAGCTTCCTGGCTGTAATCCACCAAATCCATTTTGTTGATACAAACAAAAACGTGCGGAATTTGAAGAAGTGAGGCAATAAACGTATGCCGCTTGGTTTGCTCAATAACTCCATTTCGTGCGTCTACTAGAATTAGTGCTAGGTTAGCCGTTGAAGCGCCAGTGACCATGTTTCGAGTGTATTGAACGTGTCCAGGTGTATCTGCAATAATGAACTTGCGCTTTGGGGTTGCAAAATAACGGTAGGCTACATCAATAGTAATACCTTGTTCGCGTTCATCTTTTAATCCATCTGTAAAAAGGCTCAGATCGACGTGTTCGAGTCCTTTTTTCTTTGAGGTTTGTTCAATCTGTTCAACTTGATCTTCAAATATGCTCTTGCTATCGTAAAGAAGGCGACCTATTAAAGTCGATTTTCCATCGTCTACACTTCCCGCGGTAGTGAAGCGGAGGAGTTCCATATCCAAATAGCTTTGTGTATCGAAATTGTTTTCCATTGTATTTTCTTCGTATTTGAAAATTAGAAGTAACCTTGACGTTTTCTGTCTTCCATAGCACTTTCACTTCTTTTATCGTCTTCTCTATTACCACGTTCCGTCTGGCGTGAAGAAGCTACTTCTTGGACAATTTTTTCTAATGTATCGGCATCACTCTCTTGTCCACCTGTGATGGTAATGTCACCTAACGTGCGGAATCGTACCATCTTCATTTGAGGTTCATCCCCCTCGCGAAGGGTAATGTGCTCACTAACCGGCAGCCATGACCCGTTACGCCAAATGACATTGCGTTCTTTGGCAAAGTACAACTCAGGAATAGCAATATTCTCCTGAAGAATATATTGCCAAACATCCATTTCAGTCCAGTTTGAAATAGGGAACACGCGGAAGTTTTCTCCCATACGCTTTTTACCATTAAAAAGGTTCCAAAGCTCGGGACGCTGATTTTTTGGATCCCATTGACCAAAGTCATCACGATGGGAGAAAAAACGCTCTTTTGCTCTTGCCTTTTCTTCGTCACGGCGCGCTCCACCCATACAAGCATCAAAGTTATTTCGCTCGATGGTATCTAGAAGAGTGGTAGTCTGTAGTGCATTCCTAGATGCGTTAAGCCCAGTTTCTTCAACAACGGCACCTTCATCTATACTTTCTTGAACCGATCCCACAACCAACTGAACTCCCAAATCCTTGATGAGTTGGTTTCTAAATTCCATAGTTTCCGGGAAATTGTGGCCAGTATCAATGTGTACAAAGGGAAACGGAATTTTAGCTGGGAAGAAAGCTTTACGAGCTAAATGAGCTACCACAATACTATCTTTTCCTCCTGAAAAAAGTATAGCAGGATTGTCAAATTGGGCGAAGACTTCTCTAATAACGTAGATTGCCTCTGCTTCCAATTCTTCCAAATGTGTCAACGAATAATTATCTGACATCTTTAATCTAATTTCACATTTTCTATAACGAAGGATACTACCTTTTCGGTTGCTTCCTCAATACTCATTGTGTGGGTTGGGACATCCAACTCAGGGTTAGCTGGTTCCTCAAATGGCGCGCTAATGCCTGTGAAATTACTAATCTCACCAGTGCGGGCCTTTGCATAAAGCCCTTTCACATCGCGCTGTTCACAAACCTCCAAAGGTGTGCTAATAAAAATTTCCGAAAAGTCATTATCACAGGCGGATCTCACAAAATCTCGGTCTTTAGCATACGGGCTTACAAAAGCACTGAGTACGATGAGTCCTGCGTCTTTCATAAGCGCACTAACGTGTGCAATTCGACGGATATTTTCTTCTCTAGATTCAGCACTAAAATCTAGGTCACTATTAAGGCCTGCACGAACATTATCACCATCTAAAATGAATGTTCTAAGACCTTTCTGATGTAATTCGCGTTCCACGGCAGAAGCTACTGTGCTTTTACCGCTACCGCTGAGTCCCGTGAACCATAAAACATGTCCTTTATGTCCGTTTTGTTGCTCACGGTCTTGTTTGGAAACCGAGTGTTGATGGGGGATTATGTGTAGTTTTTCGCCCACGCCCTGAATGCTTTTCTTGTTTGAGCGCGCAAGATGAAAATTCTATCAACTAATTCCTAATAGAAAGTGCCTAATAATGAGTATTTACGACATAACTATTTATAGATTAAGCCTAACAAGGTAGAAAAGGAATTTTACAGCGTTTAGGGTTTATTGCATTAATTTGTATCCTATCGCTTTTTGAAGAGGATTTAACAACATCGGTAATAGATTAACTCTCAGCAGTTTTATCTACTGTTTTGGCTAAAAAAAGTATGTTATACATTACAATAACACCCACAATGCAATGGAGCTGTAAATGATTAGAGCGGGAATACCCATTTTCAAGAAATCTCGATTCGAATAATTCCCTGCTCCCATAACCATAAGATGCGTTTGATAGCTAGTAGGAGTAAGAAAACTCGCGCTCGCTGCGAAGGCCAAAGGTAAGAATACTTCAAGATGCGTTAAACCATAATACTTCATAATAGCCACTCCAATCGGAAAAGCAATCGCAACGGCGCTAACATTAGTCATGAAGTTGGTGAAGATTATTGTAATCCCGAAAAGCATTAATACAGCCACACGGCTGTTTTCAGGTAAAGTAATCATATCCAAGAAGTAACTTGCATGCTCGCCTTCAACAATTGCGGATCCGAAGGCGACTGAGAGTACTAACAGAGCATAGAGTTGTATGTTGAATTCATTCTTAATGCGTTCAGCAAAAGTTAACCCGCAAACTATTGCGTTAATCAGCATCACTCCCAAGGTCAACAATAAGGTCCATTCCAAAAATATGCCTAAAAGAATAGTGATGATTAAGCTAGGCAAGAAGTATTTTTCACGTTTCAGTTTTGAAGTGGATTTTCTGGCATGCGATTCGATAGCGAGTAAAGTTCGTTCTTTAGCGTTTTTCTCATGAAAACTTGCGCCGGTAGCAAGTAATAATAGGTCACCAACTTGTAAAACTATCCTGCCAATTTTACCTTTAAGTGGCTTACCTTCTCTTTGAACACCAACAATAACGGCGTCATAACGTTCTCTGAAATTAGTTTCCTTCAAAGGTCGTCCAATCAAATTAGAATTATTGGGAACAATGACTTCCAGAAGGTTGGATCGCCCTTCAACTTTAAATTTGGCCTCTACGCTTTTGAGTCCATGAGGAAATTGGTCTAAAAGCTCTTTAACATGTTCAATCCCACCAGTGAAATAAAGCATGTCATTGGCTTGTAAAACCTCTTCAGGGGTAACGGGAGAAATATATTCGCCGTTACGATAAATTTCGACTAAAAAAAGATCGCTAAGGTTCCTAAGTTTAGCCTTTTTAACGGATTTTCCATCCATTGATCCATTTGGAATAACTTTTAGTTCAGTTGTATAATTTCTCTCTGAAAAAGATTTGGAAGCAATGTCTCTATCTGTTGTTTTAAGCAGAATAGGCGCTAATAATATGGAGGTTAATAAAACCCCAAGAGTGACGAATATACCAGGAACCAAAAAGTCGAAGAAATCAAATTCAGGAATGCCGTTTTCCATCATCATGCCATTGAGTACTAAGTTGGTGGAGGTTCCAATGAGTGTTATTGTTCCTCCAGCAACAGCAGCGAAAGACACTGGGAGTAAAAATAAACGCGCATTCCAACCTTTTTCTTTAGCTTTTATTTTAATTCCTGGAATTAAAAGTGCGACTATTGGAGTATTGTTGACGATTGCGCTCAATAAAGCAGTAAATGTTGAAACAGACAGTAGAAAACTCCTTTTGCCCTTACCTAGGTTCTTTAAGGCAAGATCAATTCGCACTTGTTTTTTAAGAACGTTTGTTAACGCTATTAACGCCATAACCGTAAGTAAGGATGGGTTAACAGCAGCATTATAAACATGTCTGACACCCATAAAGCCAGTAAGAAGGAGGGCTAAGACCGTATATCCAAAAACGTGCATTGCCTTGAACCGACCCCATAGCAATCCAATAACAATACACAAAAAAGCCACTACGTAAGAGTAATGGCTCAATTCAGGCGTGTATGAGATTAAATCTATCAAGCTAATTGGTAACATATTTATTCCAGACCTTTTTTACAGGATTAAAGACTGTTCTTGAAAAAGATCTCCAAAACAACCTCAACTGAGTTGACCGGTGTCTTACAAACATATGAATTAAGAGAATTACGCCAACGTTTAGCAAAATAATAAAATGGCTATTCACTAAAGGAGCAAGCATCTTATTCATAAAAACGATTGATCCTACGCAAAACATAATAAATGTTGTGGTTCCAAAGTGTGAAAACCCCTTATCCAATAAGACATGATGCATGTGTCTTCTATCCGCATTAAAAGGACTAACTCCTGAGGCAATTCTAATCACAAATACACGCATAGTATCAGCAATTGGATAACCCAAAATGAGAATTGCAGCGATGTGTGGATTTAAATTAAGATTTTCAACATTTTGATTACCACTATGTAAAAATTCCATTGCCATGGTAGCCAAAACAAAGCCCAACCCCAAAGAGCCAGCATCCCCAAGAAAAATTTTCTTGTTTTTTGAAAAGTTGAACCCCATAAAAACAATTAAGCCTAATCCAAGGAAGGCGAATGAGAAGAAATGATGATTACCTCCCAGAATAGAGCTGAATAAATAAAGGCTCAATAGTGATGTGCCAGCAGCTAAACCATCAGCACCGTCTATAAGATTTACCGCATTAATTAAATACACAACGGTAATAATACTCAACATCAAACCAAACCAACTAGGAAGTTCATAGATACCAAACAGACCGTATAAATTATCCAAATAATTGCCAGACATCACAACATAGTATGTGGATATAGTAAATTGGAAAAAAAATTTCAATGAACTGCCTAAATCTAGTCGGTCATCCAAAGTCCCGAGAAGTATAATAAATGTTAGTCCAATCCAATATGGGGCATTTAACTCAATAAATGCGGACCCTGAGATAAACAAAAACAGTCCTAAAAGTAGGTATGGAATAAAAACGCTTATTCCTCCAACCCGTGGAATTTGCCCTGTATGAGACGACCTTTCATTTGGCTTATCTACTAAGCCAAATTTGTATCCGAAATTGACTAACAGTCGTGCAAACAATATCACGATAGCTACGAAAGGCGGAACTAGTGGAAATAAAGATGAACTCATGATTTCATTTGTTTGGTTTGGTAAACTAAAAGTTTAAATTGATTTAATCTCCAAGTTTGTTGCAAAAGTATTATAAATTGGCGCCATAGTCAAAATCAAGGGTATAATGATGTTAGAATTGACCTCTTTTGATTACGAAGATTAAAAAAAACATGCTTAATCAAGGTTGATTCAATAATTTCGGCAAAACAAAAGATAGATAACATTATTATGGCAAAAATTGCTTTAATCACAGGTGTTACAGGCCAAGACGGGGCGTACTTAACAGAATTCCTTTTAAAAAAAGGATATGTAGTCCATGGCTTAAAGCGCCGTACATCATTATTTAATACGGATAGAATTGATCACTTGTATCAGGATCCGCATATGGACGGTGCAAAGTTCTTTATGCATTATGGTGACATGACAGACAGTACAAATCTTGTAAGATTGATTCAAGAGATTCAGCCTGATGAGATTTATAATCTTGCTGCAATGAGTCATGTACGGGTATCGTTTGATGTGCCGGAATATGTTGCAGATGCAGATGGTATAGGGACGCTGAGGTTATTAGAGGCTATTCGCATTCTGGGATTAGAAAATAAAACAAGAATATATCAAGCATCAACATCTGAGTTGTACGGAAAGGTTCAAGAAGTTCCTCAAACAGAGAAAACACCGTTTTATCCGAGATCGCCCTACGCCGTAGCAAAAATGTATGCGTATTGGATAACGGTAAACTATAGAGAAGCGTATGGGATATTTGCTTCAAATGGGATTTTATTCAATCATGAAAGTCCAATAAGAGGAGAAACTTTTGTAACCCGTAAAATAACACGTGCTGTTTCGCGAATTGCTTTGGGGCTTCAAGATAAATTGTATCTAGGAAACCTTGATTCACAAAGAGATTGGGGCCATGCCAAGGATTATGTTCGAATGATGTGGATGATTCTTCAGGCCGATGAAGCTGAAGACTGGGTAATTGCTACAGGTACCACAACAAAGATTCGTGATTTTGTAAAAATGGCATTTAATCATGTAGGAATAGAGTTAGAGTTCTCTGGAAAAGGTGTACATGAGGTTGCGAAAATAGTTAAGTGTAATGACCCTAAATATCAAATCAGCGCTGGTAAAGAGGTGCTTGCTATTGATGATAAATATTTCCGACCAACAGAAGTTGATTTATTGATTGGAGACCCTACCAAGGCAAAAGAAAAACTTGGTTGGGAGCCAAAGATTCAATTAGAGGAATTGATAGAAGATATGATGACTTCCGATTTAAAATTGATGCAAAAAGATCGTTATTTAAAAGATGGTGGATATCAAACCTTAAATTACTTTGAGTAATGCTTTCTAAAAACGCAAAAATTTATATCGCAGGTCATAGGGGCATGGTTGGCTCTGCTTGTTGGCGGGCATTGAACTCAGCCGGCTATTCGAATCTTTTAGGTAAGACTTCGAAAGAGTTAGACTTGAGGGATCAGCGTGCAGTAAATGACTTTATTCTAAACGAACGGCCAGAGGTAATAATTGACGCAGCGGCAAGAGTTGGTGGCATATTAGCTAATGATACATACCCCTATGAGTTTTTGATGGACAATATGTTGATTCAAAACAACTTAATACGGGCAGCACATGAAAATAATGTACCAAAATTCATCTTTTTAGGGAGTAGTTGTATTTATCCAAAATTTGCTCCTCAACCTTTAAAAGAGGAATATCTCCTTACCGATTCCTTAGAACCCACGAATGAATGGTATGCTATTGCAAAAATCTCAGGCGTTAAGTTGATAGAGGCATTAAGAAAAGAATTTAACAGGGATTATGTTTCTCTGATGCCAACTAATCTTTACGGTCCAAATGATAATTATGATTTGAAGACTTCTCATGTCCTTCCTGCAATGATTAGAAAGTTTCATGAAGCAAAGGAGGCAGGAAATACCACCGTTAAGTTATGGGGTAGCGGTTCTCCAATGCGTGAATTTTTATATGTGGACGACTTAGGTAAGGCGGTATTACACGCCCTTGAAAATTCTTTGGATGAACACTTGTACAACATTGGAACAGGAGTAGATTTAACGATCAAATCATTGGCCGAGCTTATTCAGGAGGCTGTTGGACATAAAGGTGATATAATTTGGGATTCAAGTAAACCGGATGGCACTCCTAGAAAATTGATGGACAATTCAAAAATGGAGAGTCAAGGATGGAAGGCAGAGGTAAGCTTAGCACAGGGCATAACATTGGCTTATAAGTGGTTCCTTGATAATGTGTCAAGTTATAGAGAGGTGGGGATTTAGAATTGGAGTAATTCAATTTGGGTATCCATTTGAATAATAGATATATTAATGCTGTGTAGCAACAATGCCATGTTTAGCTTTCTTTTTAGATTTTATCAAAATAGCATTCTTTCTAGATTCATCGTTTTGTCGTTCGATGTATTATCCACATGCCTTACACCTGCCTGAGCAGCCAAATTAATTACATAATCAAATGACTCTGATTCCATCATATTGACCATGTACTCGTGATCGGCAATATCTGCCTTTATAAATCGAAGATTCTTCCATGAATCCGAGGCAACGGCGCGATTTTTTGCTAATTGATTTACTCGAATGCCAAGATGTTCCAAACGAGCATACTTTAGATTTATGTCATAGTAATCATTGACCACATCTAAACCTACCACCTCATAGCCGTCATCGACTAATTGCTTAGTTAAATGAAAGCCAATAAAGCCCGCGGTTCCGGTTACTAAGACCTGATTCATTGCTGATTTCTATGGTTAACATTCTATTTTTCTTTTGGTCGAATTTTTAATTACGTGGAAAAGTAAGTAAAATAAGTGCATGCTCTTTAGAATGGAATGAAACAATCTACCTAAAGCAGGTTCTTTATTTCACAATCAATTCGTAAACAATTCGAATTTATTTGAATCGTTTCTATAATCACCTTATCATTGTTTTTCATTTGATTTTTGGTGCCCATGACTCAACTCTATTCTAGTATTCTAAATAAATTGACAGAACAACATTTAACTGTAGTTGCTTCTGACGAGCAAAGACCCTGGGGCGGGTTTTTTGTGATAGACGAAGATCAGGCGCAAGAATTTGCCGATATATATTTTGATGGATTAGATGTGAGTGGATTACGCCTTGCAGGAAAGCTTAGCCCCAAGATATTATTGGTTAAGCCCAAGGCTCGGTTGAGCTGGCAATACCATCATCGAAGAAAAGAAACTTGGCGTGTTATTGAAGGTCCGGTTGGAATTGCTCGCAGTCTAACAGATGAGCAGTCGATTGTTGAGACTTTCCAAACAGGAGAAACCGTGGTGATGGAGATGGGTGAGCGTCACAGATTAATTGGTTTGGAGAACTGGGGCGTTGTTGCAGAGTTCTGGCAGCATACGGATCCGGATAATCCCTCTGATGAGGATGATATCGTTAGGGTTCAAGACGATTATAATCGATCTACACCAGAATCCAAGTAAATTAAAAACACATGAAAAAAGCGGTAATCGTTTCGGGGTATTTTAATCCAATACATAAAGGGCACTTAGAATATTTCAATAATTCGAGGGCGTTAGCGGATGAGTTGTTTGTCATTGTAAATAATGACGCTCAAAGGGCACTGAAGGGGAGTAAAGAATTTCAGAACCAAGAGGAGCGTATGATCATCGTTAGCAACATCAAGGCAGTGGACAAGGCTATTCTTTCTGTAGATGAAGACCGTACGGTATGTGCAACGTTAAGGAAGATTGCACAGGAGTATGGAAATGAATACGAGCTTTCATTCGCCAACGGAGGCGATCAGAATAACGATACTATTCCAGAACGTCCAGTTTGCGAAGAAATGGGAATTTCACTCATTGATGGGTTAGGGGATAAAATTCAATCAAGCAGCTGGCTTCTCAACAAAAGTTGAGTATAAACAGATGGGGCTGACAATTCAATAGCGCGCTTCTATCGCTGCCAATACTGTGTATGTCGCAGCTCCATATCTGCGGTAAAACCTGCAATGGTCACTGGAATAACATCATCAAAATAGAGCCACAGTTCATCCTCAGTGATTTTGAGAATCTTGAATTTTTGATTCCCATTCCAGTTGGCTTCAAGTTGCTGAAGCACGGGTTGACCGAAGTCATTAATAAGTTGTCGGTCGAACGACCAATCTATGGCATTTACTGCACCATTGACGGTTATTACACTATCGCTATCAATCACTAAATCTGCACTATCTAAAGTTTCGCCAAGACTGTCCACTACAAAAGTTCCAATCAAGGTATCAAAGGTTCCAATTATGTCGGTGATGGAGTGCGGATGCAGGGTGTCCCAAAGCCCTTGGGCGATGAGGTGATTGGTAACTTCAACGCCGTACCAATCACCATGAAGTAATTCTTCCATGCGTTGCACATTTTCAGGCTCTTGCTTACAACAACCGGTTAAGGCAATGGCAATTAATAGAATAGTTCTTTTCATCTCAAAGGTTTTATAGAAATCCCGTAGCCAAAATACACCCCATAAAACGGACCATTGGTGCTTCCAGAAACGGAAATAAAATGTGTTAATTTTTCAGTTTCATAACGTTGCCCGTAGCCTCCAATTAAGGAAAACCACCTACCGCGAAAGTTTTGTGCAGCCTCACTGCGGGCAAAGAAAGTGTAAGTTATGTTGGGATTTTTGAAGTTCCAACTCTTATACAGTGTTGGGGTTAACAAAAAGGTATACCCTGCATCTATATCATTAAATGTTTCTGCATACTCAAAGCCTACTGGAACTGAAAATGCCCATTTTTGGTCTTCGCTAGACCATTTGGGACCTATTAAGGTAGCTATACGTATGTTGTCTTGCTCAATATTAAGTCTAGAAACGGCCGTTGCGGAAACCAAGTCTAATTGACCTGTCAGACCTCTATTGTAAACGGCTATACCACCTGTACTCGCATTTAGTCCACGACCTGAAAAACCACCTACGGCTAGTTTCTGCTGTCCCATTGGCGTAGAGGCAGCAGTTTGAAACTCAGGCAGCGCCACAGTACAACTGCAGGCAATCAAAGCGCAAGTAAGAATAATTGGAAGTCGATTCATAAACGAAGTAATTAAGGCTAACTTTTAAAGTTTGCTCAACTCAGCGCGAAGTATCCAAGCTCTATTGCCTTTGTTGTTAACCGCGGACTTTGCCATATCAGCCTCAGAACGGGTAGAATGAATGCTATGAACAACGTAATATTTGTCATTATATCTAGCAATAAAGGCCTCTGGTGCCCAATCGTTAGAAATCCTATCCAAAAACTGGTAGGCAAGTTGTTTTTCTATAAATCCGCCTACTATAAGACTAAATCCACGGGTAGTTCCAGCTGCCGATTCATCATCGGTGACCCAGGACTTTTTGGCTGGGGAAGTTTTGGATCCTTCAAGACCGCTATTATCTTCAGTAGAAACAACTTCATTATTTTTTCCATTGGCCGAACCTTCGGTATTTTCATCCGAATCTGGCGTAGCAATAATTTTATTGTCTGCACTGTCAATTACTTCAGTGGTTAATGCTAATGATTTTGTCTTGGAGAGAGGGCTATAAAAGTTAAAATTAGCTACGCTTTCCTTCCTTTTGCTCTGTGCAGCCATCAATGTAGTATCGTTAAGCTGCAGCAATCCCATATCATCTCCTCTACCGTTAATGGATAAGATTCTTGCAATTGAATCACCTAGTTCCAAGGTGTGTAGTTGTAAACCGTAATTCCTTGAGCTGCGTGAAAACCCAATGGTTTGATTTGGGAGCAGCGTAGGAAAGACTTCATTGGAAGTTGTATTTACCTTTGGAACAGGCGCTGGTTGACTCCAGACACCGTCAAAACTGAGGGTACTCCTGTAGATATCATAATCCCCTGTGTGTTCAAAATCGGAGGCGAAGTATAGTGTGTAGCTTTCAGGGTCAAAGAAAGGATGAATATAATCGAATGATTGTTCAATAAATGGGAGCTCTTTGGTGGGGTTTCCGCTGAAGGAAATCTCACTCAAGGTCATCTTGATGTCACCATTTGAGTCGGGTTTTTGACGACTGTGCGACATGATAATTGCAGAGCTATCAGGAAGCAATGCGCCGGGACCTACATAATATTTAAGCTGATTAATTGTAGTGTTGCCTGGGTAACGTGTAACCTTTCTATCTGAAATTCTCATAAGGTAGAGTGACGGGAAAGGTGTATTGGTTACCGGATCTTTAGGGGATGTAGCGGAAGTATTTCTGTTAGAAGCAAAAAGAAGATGATTGGCGCCATAAGGTACTGCGCCATAGTCCTCCGCGTTTGGATCGCCTAGAAGGCTTATGTTGAGTGAATCGGGTTCTCCTAATTGCTCTAACATAGATTGAGCATGTAGACTTATGGCACAGAGCATTGCACCAAGGAAAAAACAGAAGGTGTAATTTTTGCGCATCATAGAAAGAATCTTGGAGAAGTTAAACTCTTAGCCTTGTTTATGATATCAAAGGAAAATCCAACTACATGGCTGCTTCTGGTGATATAAACTAAATCAGTAAGTGGAAAATTATACTGATAATAGAAATTCCAATCATTGGCTGTATTGATTTTAAGCATCAGTCCCATTTCATCTGATGGGCTATAATGTGCACCAAAACCCCAAGAGTTTTTGTGTTCTAGGAAAGCATGCAGGTTTAGGTCCCCTGGTGAATTTGTGGTTCCCGTTGCTAAAAAACTGGTTCGAATAGACCATTCTTTATTCAGAGCTTGTGTATAACCTGCGAATAGATGGAAAATTTGAGCGGTATAGTTGTTTTGATAGATTTGAGCTCGGTTTACATTTTTATAGCTCAGACCGAAATAAGCATTCTGCCCATTTAAGGTAGTACCAATATCTATGTTGGCAATAAAGGGACCTGCAAGTGTATAGATACTAGGGTCTAATCCGTCGTAAAAAATTTCACTATTTAAATCTATTGATGTGCGGCTCACCGTTGTACGAAGACCCGTGCTTAAGTTCCATTCTTCATTTATGGGCAGATGATAAGCAGTGCTAATTGCCAATTGCCCTGTACTCATAGGTCCAAGTGCATCCGAGATTGCCATAATGTTAATGCCGAGTCCATTCAAAGTTTTGAAATCAGCAGAAAGCAGACCGGTTCTTGGTGCTCCAACTACACCAACTAACTGAGCGTCCACAAGGCTAACCACGTCTTTTCCTTGCATTCCTGCATGGGCAGGGCTTATGGCCACAGGGGTAAATAGATAATTATCCAATGAAGGATGTTGTTGAGCCCAAAGCCCGTTACCTACAAGACACATGAGAAGTGCCGTGCGCATTTGCTTAAAAAATGTCGTTTGCTTTCTCATGATTTATCTGTTGATGTAAATATATCCGTTCATCGTTTGCTCCGTACCGCCAAGTTTAATGAGGTAATAGTAAGTTCCCGTTGGTAATTCACGCGTATCATTAGTAAGCACAGTTTGAACGTTTGAATTGCCATTAAAATCATTGGCATAGTTGTCATTAGAATAAACCAGTATACCATGTCTGTTAAAGATTTGAACAGATGTGTTAGGGTGCTGTGATAATTCAGGAATCTCCCAGAAATCATTTTTTCCATCTCCATTCGGGGTCATTACAGAGGCAGGGTTTAAGTCGCATAAATCGGCATCCAAGAAATCAGGAAAACCATCGCCATCACAATCGTCAAATGGAATACCGTCTCCATTGGTGTCAAATTCAATAGCATCTGCAATTCCATCGCCATCGCTATCTGTATCCAATTGATTAGGAATACCGTCACCGTCTAAGTCACCCATTCCTCCTCCGCCACCTGGAATTCCTCCTTCATCTTGGTTTAGAATACCATCACAATCTTCGTCTAAGGCAATGATTGTGGCGCTGTCAGAAGCTATAAAGCCATTGGTATCAATTACCGTAATGGTATAAATACCACTTTGAAGACTGGAAACGGTATCCGTTGAAGAGCCATTATCCCAGCTTAAGGTATATGGCCCAACGCCTCCAACAATAGCCGCATATATAGACCCCTGTTGGTCATCTGGACATAGATTATCACTTAACACAACAGCTTGAACGATTAGCGTATCAGGTTCTGTTAATAGGGTAGTATCCGAAATTACACAATTGTTGGAATCGGTAACCAGAACAGAATAGATGCCGGCTGTAATACCTGATAAATCTTCCGTGGTTGCAAACCCATTATTCCAATTGAATGAATAAGGAGTAGTACCTCCTGTTATGGTCAAATCTACCGATCCGTCAGAGGCGCTAATGAAGCTGACCCCATAACCGTTATAGTTAGAAGTAATTATTGAAGATGTTAAAGCAGAAGGTTCGTCTAAATTGAAGTTACCTTGAGCGAAACAACCGTTAGTGTCGTTTACAGTATAACTGTAAGTTCCGGCTCCTAAATTACTTATTGAAGAACCAATATCTCCGGTACTCCACAAGTAAGTATAGGGCAAAGAACCTCCGGAGACTATCAATGATGCCGTTCCATTGCTGTCAGCATTACAAAGTACGTCGGAGGAAGTTAGTGTTGTTTGAATCACCCCCAATGGATTATTTGCCACCGTAACAGGCACCTGTATACTGTCGGTGTAACCAAGGCTATCAAGGCCGTAGAACCACACTAAAGGCGAGCCAATATCTGAACAAGTAAAGAGCACTTGAGAAATCCAAAGGGAGTCGATTCCACTACAGTCAGTAGAATTATTATTAACACCTGTAACTGTTAATGATGCAAATCCGTTGCTGTCCAGGGTGAGAGACTGCGAATTGGCATATAGTGCAGGCCCAACTTGGTCAATTACAGTAATGGTGAATCCAATGGAATCAGAATAGCCGGCAGCATCGGTCACCGTGTAATAAATGGTATGTGTTCCTATGGCGAAGTTCCCATTTGGAACAATTGCATTTGTTTGGGTAGTGTAGTTCGTAGAGTTTTCCTTCACCACAGGTTGCGCCCAAGTGTAAAATACGGAGCAGCTGTCTGCCGTGGTAAATAAGGTAGTATCACCCAAGGTAGAAGTGAATTCTGGTGCTGTAGTATCTTCTATATCAATATAGAAACTACATGTATCACCATTACCATTGTTATCGTAGGCGAAGAAGTCAATTTTGAAGAATCCTATAGGTAAATAATCGCCATTGGTAAGTGTGGTATAGGCGTTAGAAATGCCACATACATCCCAAGCACTATCGCCGCTCCAAGTTACCTGAGTCCAAGAGCTATCCGGATTAGCAGTAAAGAACAAGGTGTCTGCAGGGCAATAAATCTCTGGCTTGACAAGATCTTCAATTACTAGTATTTGTACAATACTATCCGTGTTGCCCTGATCATCTCTTGCTAACCAAAATAAATTATGCATTCCTGCTGGATAGGTAGAGTCTGCAAGGTGATAAAGTGTATCCAGTCCGCAGGCTTCATACCAGCTGGGTTCTTTGTAATTCACCGAGTCTGAAATAATACCACAGAAATCAGTTCTAGATGAAAAGAATAAAGTATCAGGAGCTGTGCTTCCAAAGGGCGCTAATGTATCCATAACGGTGACGGTAAAGGAACATGTATCTGAATTACCGCTTGGGTCTGTTGCGAATACCATTATAGTGTCTACGCCAATGGGGAAGTAGGTTCCCAAGGTGTCCGATTGACCGTACGTAATGCTGTCACAATTATCTGTGGCAATTTGGGGAGCCCATGAGAAATGAACGCCACAACTCGTGCTGTTTGTGTAAAGTATTGTATCCATTTGGCAGTTGACGAAGGTTGGCGCAACTGTATCGACCACAGAGATGGTAAAGCCTAATGAGTCTGAGTATCCTGCGGAATCTCTAACAGTATAATAATAAGTGTAGGAGCCAATACTGAATGTATCACTTGGCACAGTAACGTTTGTTTCCGTAGAGAAAAGGGTTGAGTTTTCTTGAATTTCCGGTGTAGTCCAACTGTAGATTATAGAGCAACTGTCTGCGGGTAAGTAAAGCGTAGTGTCCCCCAAAGAGGAGACAAATATAGGCGGTGTGGTATCCTGGATATTCAGGAAAAAGCTACAACTGTCTACATTTCCATTATTATCCTTTGCAGAAAAACCGATTTCATAAATGCCGATGGGTAGATAATCCCCTTTATTTATTGAGAAGTAGGAGGTATCTACGCCACAAATATCAAAGACACTATCTCCGGACCACGTGATTTGGGTTAATGTGCTGTCCGAATCGGCAGCTAGTATCACAGTATCTGCAGGGCAGTAAATTTCTGGAGCAACGGTATCGCGAACAATTAGGATTTGACGAATGGTATCTGTATTGCCGCTTTCATCTTGGGCAATCCAATTAAAGTCGTGCGTACCAATGGCATAAGCAGAATCCCCAAAATAGAACAATGAATCTAGTCCACAAGCTTCAAAAACGGCGGGCGGGCTGAGATTTGTGCTGTCAGTAATTATGCCGCAAAAATCAGATTGTGATTGAAAAACTAAAGTGTCTATTGGCCCAGTAGCAATTGGGGCAATGGTGTCAAGAACGGTAACGAGGAACATACAAGTATCTGTATTTCCGCTTGGGTCTGTAGCGAAAAGCATTACCGTTTTCGCTCCAATAGAGAAAACAGTACCTGAACTATCTGTTGCAGAGTAGCTTATACTATCACTATTGTCCGTGGCCAAAGGTTGAGTCCAATTTAACGGAACACTACAACTTGCCGAACCTGCATACAATATGGTATCTGCAAGACAGCTGGTAAAAGAAGGGGCAATGGTGTCTTCGACCTCAAGGATAAAGAAGCAAGAATCAGTGTTTCCGGCATTATCCTTTGCAAAGGTGTAAATGGTATAGGTCCCAACAGGAAACCATGAACCGCTGGATACGGATGACCACGAGCTGTCTATACCGCAATTGTCATACTGCCCATTCAATGTCCAACTAAACATTACCCCGGAAGTATCTGATGTAGCATATAGGGTAGTGTCGGCTTGGCAGGAAAGCACAGGAGCTATTGTATCTAAAATAGTCACAACGCTAAAGGCAGTATCGCTTTGGAACGCATCACTCCCTATAAGCAATAGAGTATCTGTGCCCAAATCCGTACAACTCCAACTAGAGTCACTTATGCTCAACGAAAGCGAGCAATTGTCATTACTTCCATTATCTACATCATTTTCATCAATCTGGATGAAACCTAGAGAGTCTAAGTAAACGGTGATGTCTTTTGCAATAACTGTAGGCGCTATTGCATCACTATCATTTACTGTTATTGAGGCAGATCCTTGACAGCCTATGGGATCTAGTATGGTCACACTGTAATTCCCACTAGGTATCCCTGTTAGGTCCTCGGTGCTTGCTCCATTACTCCATTGGTAAGTGAGAGGGGCCTGCCCAGCGGTTACTGTTAGGTCTATGGCGCCGTCCGTGGCAGCAGAGCAGTTTGTAGGGGTGGCACTTAAAATGGCCGTGGGCAATACATGGACGGTTGCGGTAACTTGAGGAGCCGTCCACCTGCATCCTGATGCGGAGGTCACCTGAACATCATAAGTAGCTGCTTCATTAAGAGCGGGTGTTGTAAATGTAGCATTAGTATCACCGGGAAGCGCGTTCCAAACATTACCATTTAGTATTCGCCATTGATAGGAAACAGGAGCTCCCAAGGCAATTACTCCAAACGTAGCGGACGTACCCACACATAATTCTTTATCTGTAGGGGCATAGTTGATGTTAAAGTCAATAGTATCGCTTAAGGTTATATTATTTCCTGTTGCTGTGGTGCAACCTACAGAATCTACCAAGACGATATTAAAATAGGGTCCTTCTGCAAGGTTTGAGAGGGTTACAGTACCTGCTATAGCAACACCTGTTGCCACCCCGCCGTCATAGGAAACTTGATAGCTTCCGTCATTTAAATTGGACACATTAAAAGAAATACTTCCATCAGTTTGCCCACAGCCGCTAGGGTTATTGCCAGTAAAATTGCTTGCTACTAAGGGTGCTTTTTTGGTTCCGTTGACACTAACGGTGTATCCTGGATGATTTACCGTACTAAGGTTAATGTCCGAAGGGTTTACAGGTGAATCGCTTCCATCCAAACGAACAAATATTGCGGTGTCAATGCTGCCATTTGTAACTGGAAGGGACAGGTTGATGCTCCATCCATTACTGCTATCCGTGCTTATTTCATAGCCCGTAGGCGCTGTGATGGAGACTCCAGAAGTGAGATTTCTACCTTCTAAAAATAGACCTTGACTGGCAGATGCAACGCTGTCACAAGTAAGGAAGTCGCCAAGCGTACCTAGAATGGTTAATGTTGGTATAGCAGTCTCCACAGCTGTTGTAGGAAACCAGTCCGATGGGTTATTACCGGAAATGAGGTGTATTTTGTTTCCAGAGCTGGCTGCTCCTATTTTGAATTGAATGGTACTCGTGCTCGAAAATTCGACAGAAGCCCTTGATCTGCCGTCGTTTCCAGCAGTATTTGAAAAAGCATCGTTATTGGTAAATCGAGCGTTTCCGGTTCCTGTAGTTGAATAGTTTAAAAATGAATTTGAACCAATGGTATAACTGCTTACACCGTCAGCTTCAAAGAATACAGACGAAGGTCCCACGCCGTCTAAGTCCCACGCACTAAGAACAAAGTCACTCAAATTAACACCTACAGGTGTCCCTGCAGTGCCGTCTTCTATGAAAGCGATAGAATATGCTATGCTCCCTGCTCCAGTCCAAATTACTTGTGGGGAAAAATAAGAAGCATCATTGCCGTTAGTTGCCGTGGAATTATCAAAGTTGGTAATCAAGGCATTACTTATGGAATCAATGGTTACAATGGCATCATAAGCGGTACCATTGATACTTACTACGTTGTCATACACACAAGTTCCTCCTGCAGTAAGGGTTGGGTTCGCGGTTAGTGGGGAGCTGAAATCAAGTGATTGACCAGCAACGGATAGGCTTTGTGCAGATATTCCTATTCCTATAAGTGTGAAGGCCAACGAGCAGAGTAATCGTAGTCTCATAAATTCTCGTGTGTACGTATTTGTTTAGGTCTTTTTGTAAGGTATGAAATATAAAGACTCTTGATGAGGTTTTAGCTGGCTACTAATCAAATAGGTATTACAAATAAGAATACCACTATTTATGTTGATTAACCGAGTTAAAAAAGAAAATGTTTTCTGAGGTTTATCATTGTTATTGTCGCTCTCAAACGTGACTTTTGTCACAACAACACATCTAATACCATGGAAGCCAAATTAGAAGCGATTAATCGCATCAACGAACTCAATGAGATATTTAGGCCCTTACAGCCGGAACAACGTATCACAGAATTATACAGACATTTTTCTGCCGACGAAGTCATGCTTACAAGTTCTTTTGCTGCCACTTCTGCGTATTTACTACACCTATTTTCTGTGTATCAACCGGCTCAAGAAGTCTTATTCATTGACACAGGATATCACTTTAAGGAGACCTTGATTTATAAGGAGTATCTCACTAATATCTATGGACTCCAAACCAAAGAAGTTCGCGCTGAAAATTGGAAACATGATTTTACCACCACAGACGAAACTTGGAAAAAAGATCCTGATTATTGTTGTACCATTAACAAAGTAGAGCCTCTTGAGAAGTTAAAGGAAGCGCATCAAGTATGGATTAGTGGCTTGATGTCTTGGCAGAGCGACCGTCGCTCCTCTCTTGATGTTTTTGAAGACAGAGGTGGAATTTTGAAGTTTTATCCGCTGTTAGATGTGACTAGGGAGCAGCGCGAGGCCTACATCAAAGACCACTTATTACCTTTTCACCCTTTGCAGAACAAAGGATATTTTAGTATTGGATGCACACATTGTACCAAGCCTGGAATAGGTAGGGAAGGAAGGTGGAATAATAGTCCAAAGACCGAATGCGGTTTACACTTGTAAATAGAAAAAGCCCGCATGAATCATACGGGCTTTCTCAATTTGGTAAGTGATAGTTTGGCAAGAAAACAGGTAAAAACGTGCCGTCGGCTCACTCAACCGATTTAAATATTTGTGTAGAATACTTTCGAGTTTTCATCTGAAGGTATGCATGAATCATATCTAGTGGGTATCGGTTCATAGGTAATAACGCCATCGACGGCTGCTTGTTGTGAGGTGAAGTATCCCAAAAGAGTTAGTTCCTTGATAGTCCTAAAGAAATGATTGCCGTCTTGAAAAGAAGCTTGATCATACAACTGCAAAAACGCCTCCCTTTCTCGTTGGTTGGATTCCTCAAACAATCGGCCAAGTTCGTCTTTACCTTTTACTGCGATTTCCTGAATACCCGTATTTAATTTCTCTTGCATATCAGGGTAGTAACAGTCCCTAATCATTACGTCTATAAAAGCGCCAATTTGAGCGTCTCTGGCACCTGAGGTGGCTGTTCTTGGCAAAATGGTTTCTGCAATAGCATCTAATAGCGCAAGTCGTGCAGGTCCCGCATTTGAGGTGCTTGGATCAAATGAGCAGCTTTCTAATAATACGTGTGGCGCTACAAGAGTACCCCCAATGGCCATAGCCATCCGCTGTACCATTTGTCTGCGAGTGATTTTTTGTTGGTCCATAGCTCAGCAGTTTAAAGATTTCCTTTTTTAAGTTCAGTCACAGCATAATTTGCTGCACGAGCGGTCATTGCCATATAAGTAAGAGATGGATTCACACAAGAGGCGGATGCCATAGCTGCCCCGTCCGTAACAAAAATATTGGGCGCATCCCAAACTTGATTCCATTTATTTAAAACCGAATTGGAAGAATCTGTTCCCATTCTTGCCGTTCCCATTTCGTGAATACCCATGCCAAGAGCATAGTCGCTTTCCCATGGGCTAACATTTTTAAACCCAGCAGCTTCAAGCATGTCTACGGCATCTTGTGCCATATCAACTCGCATTTTTTGTTCATTTTCCTTGAGCTCTGCGTCAAAAGAGAGTACGGGCAGTCCCCATTTATCCGTCTTTGTATGGTCCAATTCAATTTTATTCTCATGGTAAGGCAGCACTTCGCCAAATCCTGTCATTCCCATACGCCAAGGTCCGGGTTTGCTGATTGCATCTTTAAAGTCTGCACCAATACCTAATTCACGCACGCCCCGACGCCAGTCGCTTCTTGAGGCAGAGCCTTGGTAACCAAAGCCGCGCAGGTAATCGCGCTTATCATCATACCAATTTCGGAATCGTGGAATGTAGAAACCTGTGGGCCGGCTACCAAAATAGTACTTGTCTAAATCACCTTCCCAAGTACCTGATGCGCCTACACGGAAGTGGTGATCCATAAGGTTGTGGCCGAGTTGTCCTGAGCTTGAACCCAAACCATTTTCCCAAACATCATTTGCACTATTCATTAATAACCATGTTGAATTCAATGCCGAAGCATTTAAGAATACCACCGGCGCTGTGAATTCATAGGTCATGTTGGTTTCGGCATCTAATACCTCCACACCTTTTACACGCCGCTTGTCTTTGTCGTATATCAACTCCTTGACAATACTATGAGGCCGCAAAGTGAGCTTTCCTGTGGCCATTGCGGCGGGTAAAGTAGAAGCTTGGGTGCTAAAGTATCCGCCGTAGGGACAGCCCAGCCAACACTTGTTTCTATATTGGCAACCGGTTCTGCCTTTATGCGGCACAGCAATGTTGGAAGTGCGCCCAATAATTAAGCGGCGTTTTTCATCAAATGCTTTTCGGATTCTCTCTGCCGCAGTTTTCTCTACACAATTTAATTCCATTGCATGCAGGTAGACACTGTCCGGAAGTACGTCCATGTCTTCATGAGAACCACTCAGGCCAGCAAAGCGCTCAACATGTTCATACCACGGTGCTAAATCTTCATAACCTATAGGCCACGGAGTTCCAATACCCTCTTTGGCATTGGCTAGAAAATCTTCTCGATTCCAGCGGTAACTCTGTCTTCCCCACATGAGGGACCGGCCACCAACATGGTATCCTCGGTACCAATCAAAACGCTTCTTTTCTGTATATGGACAATCTTGATCATCCACCCAAAAATCAGGGTTTAGTTCATTCAAAGCATAATCACGACGAAGAACGGGATTCCGATCTTTTTGCGCCGTGGTGGGACGACCTCTATGTTGGAATTCCCACGGGTCTTTGTTTGTATTCGTATAATCCTTGATGTGCTCTATATTTCTTCCGCGTTCGAGCATGAGGACGCGCAGTCCTTTTTCGGTAAGCTCTTTGGCCGCCCAGCCACCGGAAATTCCGGATCCAACAACGATTGCGTCGTAGTGCATGTTATCCTCTGCCATGGTGTTTAGGTTATTTTATATACTCGTTATAGCTCGTTTTCATACTTTCTTTAATAGGTTCCCTAAAAACATATTCAAGGGCCACATAGCCCATAAACCCAGTTCTATCAATTGCCTGCATTACTGCAGGATAATTTATCTCTTGATTGTGCCAAGGTTCATTCCTTCCAGGAACTCCAGCTACATGGTAGTGCCCATAGAATTGATGATTTTCTTGGATGTTCTCGATGAGGTTGCCCTCCATTATCTGCATGTGGTAGATATCATAGAGCAGCTTAAAGCTTGGACTATTCAATTCCTTTGCTAATTTAATTCCCCATTGTGAGGAATCTGCCATGTAATCAGGATGATCAACCGTACTGTTAAACAACTCCATTTGAAGAACCACCCCATGCTCTTCAGCAATTTTCACGAGCGGTTGGAGTGCTTTAACCGCTTGCTTTAGGCCGGCCTCCTGAGTTAATCCGCGACGGTTACCACTAAAACATATTAAATTCTTGTAACCCGCTTTGGCTACCCTTGGAATCATTTCATTATACCTCTGGTGAAGCACACCCTCAAACTCTTCATGGATAAATCCGTCTACTAAGTTGAGTTCTGCCCCATTACACATTGAGCTGTCTAAGCCAAATTTTTTTAGATGGTGCCAGTTTTCTGGTCCTACTAAATCAATTGCATCAATTCCTTCTTTAACTAGCCATGGGCATAAATCTTCCCACTCCAGTTCAGAAACCGTCCAGTGACTTACACTGCGCTTGTATCCGAATGAGCGATCAGAGCCTTCCATCGCAAATAAATGCATTGGCAATGCGGTGGTAGCCGCAAGGCTCATTAGAGATTTTATGTGTGTTCTGCGATTCAAGCTCTAGGTTTTAAGCTTCTTTTCTTTGTTTCATGTACATGTGTATTCCAGCAAATATTACAATCAATGCTATGGGTATATACAGAGTAGTTCTAATAACGGCGCGACCGGCATCTACTTCACTTAAATTAGCAATGAGACCGTCGTAATAACCGCCCATCATCTGGGTATATATGGAAACGGCAAACATCCCAGCAGCACCTACCACGGCAAGACCTACAGCTCCCGTTTTTGGGATATAGGTTGCTACAAATCCCAACATAGTAGGCCAGAAATAGGTGACTCCTATTCCAAATACTACGGCACTCAAGAAGAGCAAGGTTCCGTCTAAATTCGCCATCATGAATAGTCCAATAGTAGTGAACACTGCACTAAAAAGAAGCATTCCTGTAGTTGAAAAACGACTTACGACAGGGGCTGCCATGCCGCGTCCCAGAGTCATGACCCCTGAAGTAATAAGTAGTATTAAAATAGCATTGTTACTTACACTTCTAAGTAATACATCAACCCATTGATTAATGAAGAGCTCAGCAGTGGCAGTACCAAGCATAGCAATTGTAATTATTAGGAATAGGGGGTTGAGCAAGGCTGAATACATTTCTTTATCTGAAACCTTATTTGCTATTCGTTCGGTAACAGGAAATTCTAATCGTTCCATCTGAATGGCATACCAAACGGTTGGCAGAAGCATGACCGCCATCATCCATTGCCAATTAAGACCAATTTTTCCAAACGCGAAAGCCACCAATGACCCAATCACAATACCTCCAGGGAACCATAGATGGAATTGGTTGAGTTTAGTCGTCTTTTCTTCGGGATAAACGGATGCTACCAACGGATTACAAACCGCTTCAACCATGCCGTTGGCCAGGCCAATGAGCAATGTAGAAGTCCATAATGACCAAAAGCCACCAGCAAAGATGGTCAGAAGAATTCCTGCGAAATGCCCTAAATAGGCAAGCCGCATCAGGTTTTTCATTCCCACTTTATCTACAATAGCACCGCCAATAATCATGGAAACAGGAAATCCCCAAAAGGCAGTGGCGGCGATTCGACTTAATTCGCTGGTGCTTAATTCAAACTCTACTCCTAAATCGTTTAATATCCCTGCTCGGATTCCAAAACTTAAACTAGTAACCAAAAGGCTGGCACAACTCGCCACGAAAAGGGCGCGTCTATTTGTTGCGTTTGACATGATTTTGTTCGAGTGTTTACGTTTCAAGTGTACAATATACATTTTAAGAAAACACCATTTAACCCTTACTCGATTTGCGGTGTATACCTTTTGTCTCACTTTTTTACCTAAGGCTAATTCATTCAATCTTAAATGAGTTTGAATTGCACATTTTCCGCTACTTTGCATTAACTAAAAAGTTTCAGGCATGAAAGGCAAGTTGAGAGTGGCAATGATAGGTGGAGGGCCAGGTTCATTTATAGGTGCAGTACATCGTATTGCTTTGCGAATGGATGGTCACTATGAAATGGTAGCTGGCGCATTCTCTTCAACGCATGAAAAGTGTTTGGAAACGGCAAGAGAATTGGGAATTTCCGAAGATCGGGCGTATCAAAATTGGAGAGAGTTAATGGATAAGGAGTCCATGCTTCCTGAGGATAAAAAAGTGCAAGTTATTGTAATCACAACCCCAAATCACTTGCATGCCGCTCCAACTATAGCTGCGCTAAATGCTGGTTTCCACGTTGTTTTGGATAAACCGTTATGCACTTCTTTAGAAGAGGCTCATGCAATGCATCATGCTGTTAAAGAATCAAAAGGGTTGTTTTGTTTAACTCATACCTATACCGGGTATCCAATGGTTAAAGAAGCCAAATTTCAGGTGGCTAGCGGTGCTTTAGGAAAAGTCAGGAAAATCTATGTAGAATATCCGCAAGGATGGCTTTCAACACTTTTGGAAAGCGAGGGTCATACCCAAGCATCATGGAGAACAGATCCTTCCAAATCAGGAAAAGTAGGGGCAATGGGGGATATTGGTACACACGCTTTTAACTTAGCAGAATACGTTAGCGGTCATAAAATCACGGAAGTCTGTGCGCAATTAAATATCGTGGTTGCCTCTCGTGCATTGGATGACGATGGCGCTGTATTATTTAAAACAGCAGAGGGCGCAACAGGGGTGTTGATGTCAACTCAAGTTGCTGCAGGTGAGGAGAACAATCTTAAAATCCGAGTTTACGGAGAGAATGGCGGTCTTTGTTGGGAACAGAAGGACAACAATACTTTAACTGTAATGCCTTTGGACGCCCCTGTACAGCTTCTTCGAACAGCTGGGGCTGGGACTTCAGAATTTAGTTTAGCACATCATAGAGTTCCACCCGGCCATCCAGAAGGATATTTAGAAGCATTTGCTAATTTATACAGGAACTTTGCGTCACATATTCGCTCCTTAGAAAGTGGAAACACAAGAAACATACATCTAGATTACCCTGGAATTGAAGACGGAGTTAGAGGCATGAAATTCATTGAGGCTATTGTCAAAAACAATGCAGGTAACGAAAAATATACAGCATTATGAAAACGCTGAAAGGACCGGCCATATTTGTGGCTCAATTTGCGGACGATTCCGCACCATTTAATTCTTGGTCAAGCATTTGCGATTGGGCTTCTAGTTTGGGATATAAAGGGATACAAATTCCATCTTGGGATACGCGATTGATAGACCTTGAAAACGTTGCCTTAAATCAGGATGCAGCGGATGAGCTGAAGGGCGTGGCGTCAGAATACGGAATAGAGATTACAGAATTAAGCACTCATCTGCAAGGCCAATTAGTAGCAGTGCATCCTGCTTATGATGCACAATTTGACGCTTTTGCTCCTGCAGAAGTTCGAGGCAATAGTCAAGCTCGTACTGCATGGGCTGTGAATCAACTAAAATTGGCGGGAACGGCATCGCGTCGTCTTGGTTTAAAAGCACATCCAACTTTTTCAGGTGCGCTTGCTTGGCCTTATTTTTATCCCTGGCCACAGCGTCCGGCTGGATTGGTGGAAGAAGCATTTAGGGAATTGGGTCAACGTTGGATGCCCATACTTGATCATTTTGAAGATTGTGGTGTGGACGTTGCTTTTGAGATTCATCCAGGAGAAGACCTGCATGACGGGGTAACTTTTGAGCGGTTTTTAGATGAGGTGCGTAATCATGGCCGCGCGAACATGCTTTATGATCCTTCTCATCTTATACTGCAGGGTATGGATTACCTGGGATATATTGACCTCTACCACGAACGCATAAAGGCCTTTCATGTGAAGGATGCTGAATTTAATCCAAATGCGCGTACAGGAGCTTATGGAGGATACTTACCATGGCTGGAGCGTGCCGGTAGGTTCCGTTCTGTGGGTGATGGTCAGATTGACTTTACTTCGATTTTCTCTAAGCTGGCACAATACAATTACGAGGGTTGGGCAGTATTGGAATGGGAATGTTGTCTTAAAGATTCGTTAGTTGGTGCAAAAGAAGGAGCAGAGCGAATAGCCAACTGGATTATACCTACAACTGCGCGCGCCTTTGATGATTTCGCCGCAACGGATGTAGATTCTTCTTCCAATAGAAAAGCACTTGGTTTAGATGAATAAGACGGTTCTAATTACCGGAGCCACCGGAATGGTAGGTAGCCTTGTGTTAAAAGACGCGTTAGCATCTAAATCCATCTCTAGGGTTATTGTGTATGGCAGAAGTTCTGTTGATTTTGAGCATGAAAAAATGCAGGAATTTCTGAGTCCGGTTTTTACGCAATTTCCTGTTTCAATGCTTAAAGAATTACCTTCAGTAGACCATGTATTGTTTTGCGTTGGAGTGTACACTGGTGCAGTAAAACGCGATGTTTTTCGTCAAATAACGGTAGATTATCCTGTTGAATTGGCAAAGAAACATCTACTGGCCAGTCCAAATGGCTGTTTCAGTTTGCTCTCTGGACAAGGGGCGGACCGTTCAGAGGAGTCACGAATGATGTTTGCCAAGGATAAGGGGCAAGCGGAAAACCTCTTAAGTCAGCTATATAACGGCTCTTTTTTCACATTCAGGCCCGGCTATATTTACCCTGTTGAAAGACGCGTAGAGCCGAATTTCTCTTACAGGGTCTCTAGACTTTTGTATCCATTATGGAAGGCTTTGGGGCCAAAGTTTAGTATTACCTCCCATCAATTGGCAAAGGGGATTTTAAAATCTGTAACGTTACTTCCAACAAAGGAAATTTTGGAAAATCAAGAAATACTTAATTACCTGAAACAATGAGATATCTATTGTCTTTTACAGCCATTCTGTTAATTGCTTGCAATACGCCTGTTAAAATGCCCAACGAGTCTGACGAAATTTCTACGCTATCTAAAAAGCACAACACTATTACAGAGGAAGAAATAATAAACGGATGGGAACTTATGTTTGACGGCCA
>JAYOSU010000027.1:26096-27666 GCA_038139395.1 Cryomorphaceae bacterium | reverse complement strand
GTGAATTTTGAGAACAATACACTTTTTAATGTTCAAACGAAAAGTTTTTACGGTACCAATATTGATCACAAAGTCAACGATAATCTCAATATTGGAGGGACATGGTTGCACTTAACGGAGCGCCCATTAACTCAAAAAGTAAATATTGGTGACGAACCCATATCCAATACCATATGGGGAATGAACACCAATTACAGCAATGATGCTCCTTATTTGACACGTTTAATGGATGCGCTGCCATTGATAGAAACTAAGGAAAAATCACAGCTGCAATTCCGTGGTGAATTTGCTCAGTTAATTCCCGGATCACCAAGGGGCATTAGGATTACTGGCTCTGAAACCACCTATTTAGATGACTTTGAAAGTTCGCAAACTACCATTGACTTGCGTAGTTTAAATTCTTGGAACTTAGCCTCTACTCCGGGTAATCAGAATTCTTTGTTTCCTGAAAGTGCCCTTAACAACGACTTAGCTTACGGCTATAATAGAGCCAAGCTTGCTTGGTATATTATTGACCCCTCTTTATATACAGGCGGTAGCTCTGTACCGGAAAATATTAGAAACGATCCTGAAATCACTTCCGATCAGCGCACACGAGAAGTGCTAGTCCAAGAAGTTTTCCCAAATTATTCTCTTGCTCAAAATGAAGCTCGCAACCTGGCCATGTTTGATGTGGCTTATTATCCTCAAGAGCCAGGACCGTACAATTTTGATGTGGAAGGTGAACCGGGAATAAGTGCTGGTTTAAGTCAAGATGGCAAGTTAATTGATCCTGCCTCAAGATGGGGTGGGATTATGCGTCCACTGCAGATAAATAATTTTGAAGAGCAAAATATTGAATTCATTCAATTCTGGGTAATGGACCCGTTTTATGAAAACGACAACCCTCCTGACGGAGGTGATTTGTACTTCAACCTAGGGAGTGTAAGTGAAGACATTCTTAAAGACGGACGCCAGAGCTTTGAAAATGGGATTCCCGCAAATGGGGATAAAAGCCAAATGGATACCACTCGTTGGGGGTATTTAAGCGAGATTCAGCCTATAACTGAATTTTTTGATAATTCGGCAGGTGCCCGAACGGCTCAAGATGTTGGTTTTGATGCGCTCTTGGATAGTGAAGAAAGGCTATGGTCACCCACCGGTTCTTCAAGCTACTTGAACCGTATATCAACGGCTTATGGAACAGGTAGCGATGCATATCAGAGCGCCTTTCCTGACCCTTCTAGAGATAATTTCCACTTTTACCGAAGCGATAGCTTGGACAATGAAAGTGCTAATATTCTGCAACGCTATAAAGGATTTAATGGTACCCAAGGCAATAGCACAACCGTTACCGTTGACGGTGTACCTGCTTCGGCAACGAATGTTCCTGATAAAGAGGATGCCAACAGAGATCAAACTTTGAGTAAAACGGAAAGTTATTATCAGTATCGCGTATCCATGCGCCCTGAAGATTTGGTAGTTGGTGAGAACAACATTACCGATATTTACGAAACAACCAGTCACGATTTACCGAATGGGATGGCTCGTCCTACCCGCTGGATTCAATTTAAGATTCCTGTTTTTCAAC
>JAYOSU010000027.1:0-25996 GCA_038139395.1 Cryomorphaceae bacterium | reverse complement strand
AATGGGATGGCTCGTCCTACCCGCTGGATTCAATTTAAGATTCCTGTTTTTCAACCCGAGAAAAAAGTAGGCGGCATTACAGATTTTCGCTCCATTCGATTTTTGAGAATGTTCCTTCGCGAATTTGAGCGTCCAATTGTCCTGCGTTTTGCTCGTCTTGAATTGGTGCGTGGCGAATGGAGGAGGTTCCCCTTTTCATTGGACGATGTAAGTGATATTGTTCCAGTGGATGAAGATGATAAAACAACATTTAATGTAAATGCTGTAAATCTTGAAGAAAACGGAGGGCGATCACCAATTCCATATGTTCTTCCCCCAGATATAGAACGTCAGCAAGTATATGGCGGGACTCAAATCATTCAGCAGAATGAACAGAGTATGTCTTTAGAAATCTGCGATATTGAGGATGGCGACGCACGCGCTGTATTTAGAAACTTCAACTTTGACATGCGGATGTACAAACGCTTACGCATGTTTGTTCACGCAGAAGCAGCGGGCCAGTTCGAAAATTTAAACGACGGTGACCTGAGCATCTTTGTTCGATTGGGATCAGATTACAACGGCAACTACTATGAATATGAAGTGCCGCTAAAAGTGACTCCTTGGGGCACACTACTTCCAGAAGATATTTGGCCTAACGATAATAATGTTGATTTGGTTTTTGAGGATTTAAAAACGCTGAAATTGACGCGTAATGCGGCTATGGAAACAGACCCTTCATTAAGTCTTATCAATAAGTTTACTATTACAACTGTACAAGGACATAAAATGTCAGTAGTTGGAGCACCTAATTTGGGAAATATCAGAACTTTATTAATTGGAGTTCGTAATCCTAAAAAGCGAAGCGGTATAGACGGTGATGATGGTCAGGCTAAGTGCGCAGAAATTTGGGTTAATGAACTCAGATTAAGTGACTTTGACAACCGAGGCGGCTGGGCTGCCACAGCAACTGCAAGCGCCAAATTGGCGGATGTGGCTAATGTGAATTTGACCGGTACAATGAGTACCATTGGATTCGGTTCAATAGAACAAACCGTTAATGAACGCAATAAATTTGCGGAACGGTCCTACGGTATTCAAACCAATTTGAACATAGACAAATTACTTCCCCAAGAGGCGGGAATTAAATTTCCAATGTTCTACAGTTTTAATGAAAGTTTTAAATCTCCCCAATTCAATCCGCTCGATCCGGATATAAACTTCAAAGAATCTTTAGCCGCCGTAAATACTAAGGAGGAACGAGATAGTCTAAGGTATGCAGGACAGGAATATGAAATGCGTAAGAGCATCAATTTCACCAATGTACGGAAGGAGAAAAGTAAAGGAGGAGAAAGGGTAAGGCAAGGACCAAAAACACCTGTGATTGCTGAAAAAGAAAGTGCTGCAGTTAAGAAAAAAGGCATTAACTGGGCCAACTCTCCTGTTGCTATTAGCAATTTCAATGCATCCTATGCTTTTACAGAAAGCGATCGCAGAAATATCAATATTGTGCAGGATCATCGTCTTATGCACAAGGCATCATTGAATTACAACTACCAAACAAGACCCAAAAACATAGAGCCCTTCAGCAATTTCATAACAAGTGATTATTTGGCTTTATTGCGCGATTTCAATTTCTACTATTTACCGTCAAAAGTTAGCGTAAGAACAGAAGTTACTAGACAACTTGCAACCATGCAGATGCGCAACACCTTTGATCCCAAAATCGCCCTGCCCGTAACCTATAACAAGGCTTTGACCACACAACGCATTTATGATATTGCATACGATTTATCTACGTCTTTAAAACTTGATTATACAGCTACCGCACAAAGTAGAATTGACGAGTTGCCTGGTGATCCTAAAACACAGGCAAATCGCGATACCATATTGGCAGGACTTTCTTCAATGGGGAGGCCAACACAATTTCATCAAACCATCAATCTCAATTGGCAGGTTCCAATAAATTTGCTTCCATTAATGGATTGGACCTCTGCGAGTCTTCGTTATTCTGGTAACTACGATTGGCAAACCAATTCAACCGCAGCATTGAACCCAAAGTCAAATCCTGATATCTATTTTGGGAACAATGCACAAAATTCCAACAGCATCCAATTGACGGCAGATGCCAATTTTGTTAATTTTTACAATCTCGTTCCCTTCTTAAAAAAGGCAAATCAAGGCGGTAGACCGCAGCCAATAGCTCGTAGAGGAACGCCACAAAAAAGAGGCGCTAAGGAGGAAGCAAAAGAAGACGAGGAGGAGAAGAAAGATTCTAAGATTCTTCTAAGTTTTGCTCGTGTTGTTATGATGCTTCGAACCGTCTCATTAACGTATTCTCAGACAAACGGCACCATGCTTCCTGGAGTGATTACCAATCCCATATATTTTGGTCTTGATCCCAAAGCACTCATGGCACCTGGACTAGACTTTGTTGTAGGGCTTCAGACAGATGTATCCACAAGGGCTGCAGAAAATGGGTGGTTGACGCAAAACACCAAGCAGCCAAATCAGTTTAGAAAGACCTTCACAGAGAATTTGAATTTTAGAGCGACCATTGAGCCGTGGCAGGATTTACGTTTGCAGATAAATGCAACAAAGGTGGCAGGTTTAAATAATTCCTCCATATTCAGGTACCATGATCCATTATTGGACTCTACCCTTGGCTTAGCACCTGGCTTTTACAATTTCAATCCAATGACACAAGGCAATTATAGCATAAGCTTTATGTCGTTAGGTAGTGCTTTTGAATCTGTGGATTCGTCAAATTCCCCAGTATACAATTTGTTCTTAGCCAATCGCAATACGATCTCTCAACGCCTTCGAGATAACAAGCTGGCGTCTGACCCAACGTATTCCGGCACGTTCATTGCGGCTGTGGACGATTCTACGGGAACGCGAGAAGGTTATGACGGCTATAGCTACAATAGTGCGGAGGTGCTCATACCTGCATTTTTAGCTGCCTATGGCGATCAAGATCCAAGTGAAGTGGTACTGGATGGAAGGCCTTTATTACCCATGCCAAATTGGAATTTAAATTTTAACGGTTTGATGAAGATTCCGTGGTTTAAGCGGAATTTTCAGACGTTTACGGTAACGCACACGTATAAAAGCTTATACACCATGAATTCGTTCCAAAGCAACTTATTGCTTCAACAGCGTATTCAAAATGGCGAACCTGCGAACAACATCCGAAACAGTAATGGTGATTTCCTTCCGCTCGAGCAAATTACTCAAGTGAGTATTTCGGAAAATTTCGGGCCTTTTGTAGGCTTAAATATGCGTATGAAAAATCAAGCTAGTTTGAGGTTAGATATTAAGAAAAACAGACAATTAGATTTATCCTTAGTAAACAATCAGTTATCCGATACTCGAGGTTATGAACTTATAGTGGGAACAGGTTATATCATAAAAGATGTTAGTTTTACAATTGTAAGCGACGGAAAGCCGCAAAAAATCACTTCTAATTTGGATTTGAAATTAGACTTTAGTTTGAGAGATAACCAAACGGTTATCCGACGAATTCAAGAAGGAGTCGACCAGGTAACAGCAGGGCAGCGAGTATGGTCCATTAAGGCGAGTGCCGATTATATGCTCTCTTCCAAATTAACGGCCAGACTTTATTACGATCAAGCCGTGAGTAAGTTTAAAACTTCAAATGCATTTCCAACGTTAAATACGAATGCAGGAATTGCGTTTAGATTTAATCTTGCGCAATAATTGGAATGAAATGCAAAAGCATTTTACATTTGTCAAAAACAGAAAAGAATGAACTATCCAGATAATTTAAAGTATTCAAAGGATCACGAATGGGTTCGCGTTGAAGGGGAAGAAGCCTATATAGGTATTACGGCCTTTGCTCAAGGAGAGCTTGGTGATATAGTGTTTGTTGACGTGGATACTGAAGGCGAAAGCTTAGACCAAGATGAGGTTTTTGGTAGCGTGGAGGCGGTCAAAACGGTAAGCGATTTGTATCTGCCGGTTGCCGGTGAAATCATCGAATTCAATGAAGCTCTTGAAGACTCACCAGAGGCAGTAAATGATGATCCTTACGGTGAAGGCTGGATGGTTAAGATAAAAATGAGCGATACTACACAACTGGATGATTTGATGGATTCTGATGCTTACCAAGCAATGTTGGGTTAATCATGCGTAATCCTTGGATATATAGAGCTCCTGCCATTGGTTGGGGCTTTTTTATTCTTTATGCCTGTTTGTTGCCGGCAAGTAATCTGCATTCGCCGTATGACATTCAAATCAATGATAAGTTGATCCATTTTGTAATGTACTTTTCATGGGTGATTTTACTTTATTTTGGATCCTCTAGGGCCTATCAAAGGGTAATTGATAGAAAAAAAGTTCTCATCTATTGGGTCGCCGCAATTGCCGTTGGTGGTTGTATTGAATTCTTGCAGTATTGGATGGCGCTCGGTAGGTCTGGAGATGTGTTAGACGCATTAGCTAATACTGCAGGAGCATTAACGGGAATGGTCTGTTCTAGGATAATACATAGGATTTTGGCATAGTTTTTAGGCTTATTAAAAGGTAACCCCTTAAATAAAAAGCATATGAGCCTAAAAGTCAGAAAATCCGTTCAGGCGGACTTAGAAAACAAACGTCCATTATTTCTCATTCTCGGTTTAGTGCTATCACTTTCATTTGCCTACCTGTCCTTAGAATGGCGTTTCGCCGAGCGTAGTCTAATTGATTTTGAATTAAACGAGAAATACTTCGCGGATGAAGAGGATTGGATTATTCCTATAACCGCGGAGCGAAAACCAGAATTGCCGCAAGTCAAAGCCACAGTAAAGACAAATCCTGATATTCTTAGTGTTGTAGCAAATACGGCAGTTTTGCCAGCGTTAAATCCTGATATATTCTCTGGTTTTGTTGATGAAGGCTATGAAGAGATCATTGATCCTTTACCCATAGATATTCCAGTATTCCACTTTACCGCAGTAGAGTCTAAACCTGTTTTTAAGGGATGCGAAAAGTTGGTTATTGAAGAAGAGCGATTTGACTGTTTTCAAGAAAACCTTTTACGTTTTGTTGCCAAGAACTTTAAAATTGATGATCAAATGATGATGTTTTCATCAGGCGAAAAGGTATACGTTGAATTCGTAATCGAAAAAGACGGTAGTGTTGAAACTGCTCGTATTATTCGCGGTGAAGACGAGCTAATAGGAAAAGAAGCGATACGTTTGGTTAAAAGTCTACCCCAGTTTATACCTGCAAAAATCAACGGAAAATCAGTTCGCATGTCGTATATGCTTCCAATCAATGTAAAACTGCAATAAATACTGCATAAAACTCATTTGTGCTAAAGTTTGTTTTGGCTATTTTAGCACCTAATTATTTCCCATTCATGAAAAATAGAAAATCCTACATGGCAGACGCTGAAAATAAGAAGAACCTCTTCTTATTGATCGGCCTTACTTTGTCTTTGGCATTAACATTATTTTTCTTGGAGTATCGTTCTTATGAAAATGGTCCTGGAGACTTAGGTAAGTTGAGCTTCGACGAAGATGATGAGATTGCAATCATCACCAATAGAACTCCGCCACCACCGCCACCGCCACCACCACCTGCACCGCCGGAGGTAATCCAAATAGTGGAGAATGATCTGGAAATTGAAGAAGTTGAATTTGAATCAACAGAAACAGACGAAAGCGAAGAAATTGAAATCGTTGAGGAAGTTGAAGAAGATGATGAGATATTCAATTTTGCCGTTGTTGAAAACAAACCCGTTTTTCCAGGCTGTGAGAAGCGTGCAACCGAAGACGAAAAATTCATGTGTTTCAATCAGGAAATCATGAAACATATTGGTAAAAACTTTGAATTCCCTGAATTGGCTAGACAAATGGGAATCCAAGGAAAAGTATATGTGAATTTCGTAATAGAAAAAAACGGAAAAGTAAGTTCGGTAACTATTGCTAGAGGAGTGGACAAGCTTATTGATGATGAAGCGATTCGAGTAATCAAAAAACTACCAACATTTACACCGGCAAAACAACGTGGGAAACCAGTTAGAATGCAGTATACAGTTCCTATTAACGCTAGGTTGCAATAACTAGTAGAAAACATATTATTGGCCCGGACAAAGTTCCGGGCCTTTCTATTTTAATCATAATAATTAAGTTGGCATGTCTAATACAGAATTAAATCATTTAAGTCTAACTGCGGCTGAGGCTGCGCTGAAAGGTGGGATAGAAATTCTTGAAGTATATAATAACGAAACAGCTCAAGTACAGACAAAAGGAGATGATAGTCCATTAACACAAGCGGATACTCGCGCACACCACGCAATCATGAAGATTTTAGAGCCTACGGGTATTCCAGTGTTGAGCGAAGAAGGGAAACATCTTCCTTTTGAGGAGCGCGTGAATTGGTCACAGCTGTGGATTGTTGATCCGCTAGATGGCACAAAAGAATTCATCAAGCGCAATGGTGAGTTTACCGTAAATATTGCTCTAGTAGAAAATGGTCGTCCAATATTGGGAGTGGTATATGTTCCTGTATCAGGGGAACTCTATTTGGGGACCAAAGGCCAAGGTGCTGTAAAATTAATCATAGACTCAGAAGCTGAACTAAGTAGTGAGCATTTGAGTCAAGGAAAGTCGATTCCTATAAAAATGGAACGTCAGTTCACAGCAGTTGGTTCTAGAAGTCACATGAACGTGGAAACAGAAGATTTTTTAAAAACCTACAGGGAAGAACATGGAGAGGTAGCCATTTTATCAAAGGGCTCTTCATTGAAAATGTGCATGGTGGCAGAAGGATTAGCGGATGTTTACCCCCGATTTGCGCCAACTATGGAATGGGATACAGCTGCAGGGCAGGCTGTAGTCGAAGCCGCTGGTTTTTCTATGTTGGAAAAAGAAAGCAGACTTCCTTTACGATACAACAAAGAAGACCTGTTGAACCCTCATTTTATTGTTCTTTAGCTCAGTAAGCCTCAAAAAACTCTATTGTATCTTTACCTTTCCAATTCAGTAATTAAGTGTCCAAAGCAAGCAGTCCATCTATTTTTAGAGAACTCATTCGATTAGGGAAATTCCGTTTGGGTGTGTCCGTTGTCTTCTCTTCTATAGCTGGATATTTATTGGGTTACCAGGAGTTCTCCTGGGCAGATATCCTATTGCTAACTTCGGGTGGTTTATTGGTTGTGGCTGCGTCAAATGCGTTTAATCAAATTTATGAGGTGAAGCAAGATGGGCTCATGAACCGGACCAAGAATCGTCCTCTTCCAGCGGGAACATTGACCATTCGTCAAGCTTATTATTCTGCTGTATTAGCCTTGTTGATTGGACTTGTGCTTTTGTATAGCATAAATACAATGTCTGCATTTTTCGGAGGGTTATCGGTTTTGTTATATGCCTTAATATATACTCCATTAAAAGCAAAAACATCGTTAGCAGTATTCGTAGGAGCTTTTCCTGGAGCCATTCCTTATATGCTGGGCTGGGTAGCGGCTCGAAATGATTTTGACATAGAAACAGGAACATTATTTGCCCAACAGTTTTTTTGGCAATTCCCTCATTTTTGGGCGATAGCTTGGTTTTCTTTTGATGATTATAAAAGAGCAGGTTATAATTTATTGCCATCAGGAGCAAAGAACAGGGCTTCACAAACCTTTATTGTGGTATATACCTTCTGTATGATTATCGTTGGTGTTTTACCTGCCTTTGGTATAACAGGTGACCTAACGCTGAGTTCTCAAGGAGCACTTTTAGTGGCTGTCCTTGGGGTTTGGGTTTTAGTTAACGCTTTTAAGTTATTCAAGAGCGGTGAAGATAGAATTGCACGTAAACTAATGTTGAGTAGTATTGGTTACCTCACAGGAATGCAACTCATTTATGTAATTGATAGATTTATCTGAGAATGGAAACATTAGCACAACAACGCAGAAAAGCATCCAAGCCGCTTTTGTGGATTGGTATAGGCTCAATTATTATGGCTTTTGCTGGATTGACTTCGGGATATGTTGTTAGTCGTACAACCTTGGTTGCGAATGAACAATGGATCACCTTTGCGTTGCCAAGTGCATTTATGTACAGTACAATTGTGATGCTATTATCTTCGGCGATTTTTTGGTGGGGCAAGCGTACTTTTAGCAAGGGAAATTCCAAAGCGCTAACACCTGCGTTGGTCGCTGTATTGATACTAGGTCTAGTATTTATGTGGTTGCAAGCTGAGGCTTGGGGTCAATTAATGGCAGAGAACATCATTTTCGCTGGGTCGCAATCGCATCCTTCAGGCTCTTGGGTTTATGCGATTTTCATCTTCCATGCAGCACACGTTTTTGGTGGAATAATAGCTTTGATTAGAACACTTATTCGCTCATTAAGAGGGCGTTATACTGTAAAAGATTACCATGGTGTAAGCCTCACTGCTATTTATTGGCATTTTGTTGACCTATTGTGGGTGTATTTGTATGTCTTTTTAAGCGTTATGCGTTAAATTTGCTTAAACTTTGAAAACTATTCATTATGGCTTCGACCGCTGAAATGACGAAGGAAGAAAATAACTGGGGAGGGGGTTCTAGACCTCTTGGAGCGAGATACGGAAAACTAATGATGTGGTTTTTCTTGCTATCTGATGCGCTGACTTTTTCTGGCTTTTTAACGGCATATGGATTAATGCGATTTAAGTACGAGAGTACCTGGCCTATTGCCGAAAATGTCTTTACGCATTTCCCGGGTTTAGAAGGTGACCAACCTCTGTTGTACGTTGCGCTTATGACCTTTATTTTGATCATGTCTTCAGTTACTATGGTACTGGCTGTAAATGCCGGTGAAAAAATGAATCGTAAGGCAGTAACGAGTTGGATGCTTTGGACAATTCTTGGCGGTTTCATTTTTGTTGGCTCCCAAGCATGGGAGTGGTATCACTTTATAATGGGAGATAGCGGCGCCATTGAAACTTCACATCAGGAAATACTCCATGTGTACAATGCAGAAGGTGAAAGATTAAGTTTCAGTCAGCTTGTACATGGTATGGAAGAAGGTCATGCAAGTAATCATGGCGAAACATTTAGTAAAGCAGAAGTTCTAACTTCCCTTGAGAGCAACAAGGAATATTATTTGAAAGAACCGGGAAAAGAAGGTGAAGCATTTACCCATAAAGAGAGTATTGCTTTTCTTGAGTCAGGCGATGTAGTTCAAGGAGCAAACATGATACGAAACGAATACGGGAGAAAGCAGTTCGCAAATTTCTTTTTCTTTATCACCGGTTTTCATGGTTTTCACGTGTTTTCTGGGGTAATTATCAATTTTGTAATCTTCTACAACGTATTATTAGGAACCTATGAGAGAAGGGGGCATTACCGAATGGTGGAGAAAGTGGGATTATATTGGCACTTTGTTGATCTTGTATGGGTTTTCGTATTTACATTCTTTTATCTCGTTTAATAAAGAGAAATCATGGCAGAACAAGTTGGAACATGGTGGATTTGGAAAGTATTCTGGATTCTATTGGTAATAACAGGAGTGGAGGTAGTTTTAGGTATAATTAAGCCTGAAATTATGTTAGGACCTTTTTTAGGTACTTCCATCCTTAATATTGTGTTTATCGTCTTAACCTTAGTTAAGGCAGGATATATAGTTCAGGTTTTTATGCACGTCAAGTATGAGAAAAAAGCTTTGAAGTATGCGTTGTATTTGCCTAGTTTAATCCTTATTCCATACTTAACGTTCATTTTGCTTACTGAAGGTACATACCTCTTTACATAATGAAGACAATAACTCTATTTCAACGGGTAGCACTAATAGCTGTATTGGTGCTACCCGCTTTAGTTTATATCATTTTTGTTTATGGGCAAAATGAAGTTTTCTTTCAGACCTTAGATTACGTTGGACAGAAAGTTTATGATGAAGAAACACAGGATACATTGTATTATGAAATTCCAGCTTTTGAATTGCTTTCTTCTCAAAACAGACCGGTAACGAAAGAAAGTTTGGATTCAACCATCTATGTGGTGAGTTTTTTCTTTGCTAATTGTCCTTCAATTTGTCCAGCAATGAATTTTCATCTTAATGAAATTGAGAATAGATTCAAGGGTTATCCTGATTTTAAGTTGCTAAGTATTACGGTTGATCCAGATAGAGATAGTGTTGAAGCTCTTGCATTTTACCAAAAAGAAAGAAACTACAGCGTTGATAAATGGATGTTTGTAACTGGTGGTAAAGAACAAATTTATGATTTAGCTAAAGGATTATTTTTAAATGCATTCGAAGATCAAACCGCAGAAGGAGGCTTCCTTCATAGCACAAATGCAATCCTTGTGGATTGGAACGGAAATATTAGAAGCAGAAAAGACGATTCAGGAAACATTGTAGGCTCTTATGATGTTCTAGAAGTGAATCAATTGAATGATTTAGAATCGGACATTAAGGTATTAATTGCGGAGTATGAACGTGACAAACACAACTTGTTAGATGATTAAATTACCAGAAAATAAGAAGGTTTTAAATTTTATTTATATCGTTAGTGCTGTTGTTCCTTTGGCAGTGGCGCTTATGATGTTCATGCCAGGTAAATGGAAGGTGAGTCTGGGATTGATAGAAAATAATGCTGTCAGCACATTACCACTGGTCCATGCAGTTCTCAATGGAATGACCTTCGTATTTCTCATTCTTGCTGTTTTTGCTATAAAAAGTAAGAAAGTAATCATACATAGAACTTTCATGCTTCTAGCTTTACTTCTAAGTTCTATTTTTTTGATTTCATACATTGTCTATCATACTACCCATCCAAGTGCTAAATTTTTAGGTGAGGGGGTAATTAGAAGCGTGTACTTTTTTATTCTCATATCTCATATCATTCTGAGCGTTCCGGTCATACCCTTGGCACTGCTAAGCATATTTAGAGGTTGGACAAATAATATTGAGAAACATAAAAAAATCACAAAATTCTCCTTTCCTATCTGGCTATATGTAAGTTTCACTGGAGTACTCGTATATCTGTTCATGCAACCCTATTACTGATGAGGCATTCGGGGTTGATTGTATTACTGATACTCACACCTTTTATGGGCTTTGCTCAGTGCAGTATGTGCAAAGCGGTAGCCGAGAGCGCCAATGGAGGTGGATTTGGAGCAGGGCTCAATTATGGGATTTTATATTTGATGATTTTTCCGTACCTCATTATTGGCGGCATAGCTTATAGATTGTATCGAGCCCGAAAAGCCAACTAAATATCCTATCTTCGAGGTACCACTAAACCTACAGTAGTATCAATGAAGAAATCTAGTCTATTTGTTTGCTCATTTTTAATAATGAGTTCTATACTAAATGCCCAAGAGAAGTGGTCATTAAATAAATGCATAGAGCATGCTCTGGAAAACAATATAGATATCCAAAGAGGCTATAATGCTCTTGCCAACGCAGACCTTGCTAGGTGGCAAAGTAAGCTAGCGTTTTTACCAACAGCGAATATCAATGGAGGTTATTATTGGAATTTTGGATTGACCATTGATCCGATAACCAATACTCGTCAACCCGGCTCAAGACAAACGTTAAGTACAACGGCATCTGGAAATTGGACGTTGCTTTCAGGAGGTAGGAATATTTATCAATTACAGCAAAGTAGATTGAATAGTGTGGCTGCTCTCTATCAATTAGAAGAGGTTAAGAACAATACATTTTTGAATATTGCTTCCGCTTACCTTCAGATCATAGTAAATCTACAACTTGAATCGGTTGCTCAAGGCCAGTTAAATACCTCTTTGAAAAGTTTGGAACGTACGCAGATTCTTTTTGAAAACGGTGCCATTTCTAAAGACAATTATCTCCAAAGTGTCGCTCAAACTAAAGGGGATGAAGGTAATTTGACAAGTGCTGTTAATGCGGTTCTGCTCAGTAAGTTGCAGTTGTTTCAAATTTTACAGCTTGAAACAGATTTTGAGTCTTTTGATATTGAAGTACCGGAAGTTAATCTAAATCAATTGAGCCTAAATGATTACGGCAGGGATGATTTAAAAGATCAAGCAGTCCAAAATCAACCGACTGTTCGAGCTGCTGAGGCTAACTTAGAAAGTGCACAGTATGGCATTAAACTAGCCAAATCCGCGAGGTACCCAAACCTATTTTTTCTAGCACAGTTGAATTCAAATTATGTACAAGGCTTACCTTATTTTACGGACTTTCTGGAATTAACAACCTACACGTTAGTCGAAGACCCTTTAACCGGAAATATTGAACAGATCCCTCAGGTAATTAATGTCCCTGATCCGAATTCTCAAATTAAGTATACGGTTGGTAATCAACTTTCAGATAACTGGAATCAATTCATTGGCTTTGGTTTTCAAGTTCCACTATTTAATGGGGGAGCTACTCATGCTGCGGTTCAACGGGCTAAAATTCAAGAAAATAATGCTTCCCTTGACAAGAAAGCTAGCGAACTAGCTGTTCGCCAAACCATAGAAAGGGCGTTCGTAGATGCGAAAAATTCATTGGCCCTATTTAATGCAGCAAATGCGTCTGCACAGGCATCGGAATTAGCCTTGAATAATGCCCAGCTCAATTTTGATGAAGGAGTAATTAGTGCTTTTGATTTAGGTTTATCTAAGAACCAATACTTAGCGGCAAAGAGTCAAGAAATTCAAACTAAATTTGACTACCTCTTCAAGGTAAAGGTCCTTGAGTTTTATCTGTTCAACCAAATATCCCTTTAACCTAAACTACACATGAAAATCAATTATAAAATAGTCTTACCAGTAATAATACTTGTTATACTCGCCATTGTTGCGAAAAAACAAGGTTGGATTGACAGCAACTCTAGCGCAATTGAAGTAACCACTGGCTACATACATAAAAGGACGGTTGTGGAGTCTGTGACAGCAAGTGGAAAGATTCAGCCTGAGGTTGAAGTAAAAATGAGTCCTGAAGTCAGTGGTGAGATTATTGAAGTACATGTAGTTGATGGTCAATATGTGGAAGAAGGTGCTCTGCTAGTCAAGATTAATCAGGATTTGTACGAAAGTGCAATTACTAGGTCAAGAGCTGCTGTTAATAGCGCCAAGGCAACCGTTGCGCAAAGCAAGGCGAGTTTAATCGAAGCGAATAAGCTCTGGGAGCGCAATAAAGTTCTTTTCGAAAAAGGAGCAATATCTCAACAAGAATATGATGCGGCGCAGCGTGCTATCACCGTTGCAGAATTACAGAAAGAAAGCGCTCAATACAATCTGCAAAGTGCAGAAGCAAATTTGGACGAGGCATACAAAAATTTGAAGCGCACTTCTATTATTGCTCCAATTTCTGGTACGGTAACTCAATTGAATGTTGAGCTTGGTGAGCGGGTAGTGGGTACAGCAACCATGACCGGTACGGAGATGCTGCGAATCGCAGAATTGGATACCATGGAAGTATTGGTTGAAGTAAATGAAAATGATATCGTAAAGCTCATGCTTGGCGATACAGCTCTTATTGAGTTAGATGCGTTCTTAGGTGAAAAATTTGAGGGTGCTGTAAGTGAGATCGCGAACAGTGCAAATTTGGCTCTGGGTGCTTCTGCCGATCAAGTAACCAATTTTGAAGTGAAAATTAGGATCCTAAATGAAAGCTACGCTCATTTAGAGGAAAAGTACGGGGCGAACCCGTTTAGACCCGGGATGACAGCAACAGTTGAAATTATCACTAATAAGGTAAAAAATGCCCTTGTTGCTCCTATACAGGCGGTGGCAGTGCGAGAAGACACCTCTGCAACCGCAAGGGCCTATGGGAATAGTGATGAACAAGACAAAAGTTTTGAAGTTGTATTTATTCCAGTAGGGGAAAAAGTGGATGTCAACGTGGTTAAAAGTGGCATACAAGATGATGAATTTATCATCTTGGAAGGTGTACCAGACAGCACGGAAATAGTCATTGGTCCTTATAGTGCGGTGTCTCGCCAGCTAAAGAAGGGCTCAAGCATTAAACTTCAAGAAAAAAAATGATCCTATGCATTGAAACGGCAACTAAGAATTGTAGTGTTGCCCTAGTTTCAAAAGGTGTTTGCATAGCGCATCGTTCTCAATTTTCCGATAAATATATACACGGAGAGCGTTTGCATGGTTTCATCAAAGAAATCATGGATGAAGCTAATCTTTCTTTTGAAGAACTTTCTGGGGTTTGTGTAGGGAAAGGACCGGGTTCATATACAGGTCTTCGCATTGGTGTAAGTGCTGCTAAGGGAATATGTTTTGCTTCAAGAAAAAAATTATACAGCATACCAACTTTGGGTTGTTTTGACTTCAAAGCAATTCGCAAAGATTTTGTCTTATCTGTTTTAGATGCTCGAAGAGATGAGGTTTATGCCTTGAAGTGGAAACGAGAAGGGACTTCTTTTGTTGCCATTGGTATAGAACATGCTGAAGTGGTACATACAGATTCTTGGCCAGAATGGAAGGAAAAAGAAGTTCTTGTAATTGGTGATGCCGCACAAAAAGTTAAAGAGTTACATGGAAATTCTCATTGGACCTATAGCCAAAACAGTTTTCCAAATGCTTTATTTATGAATCAACGCTGCAGTGCCGGGGGGATGAATGAAGAAGACGTCGCATATTTTGAGCCCTTTTACTTAAAGGATTTTGTTGCCGTTAAGTCTAAGAAAAACTTACTCTAGACAATCTTTGTGAGACGGGCATGAGACGAGGTGGTCATTGACCATGCCGGATGCTTGCATATGGGCATAGATGGTCGTGGGTCCCAAAAACTTAAATCCAATTGCTTTGAGGTCTTTTGATATTTGAGTAGCTAACGGTGTAAGCGCGGGAACCTCTCCGAGGTGCTTTCTCTGATTGTCCAATGGCATATTATCCATATAAGCCCATAATGTATCTACCAACGTAGTTCCCTTTTGATGAAGTCTTAGAAGAATCTGGGCATTATGTATGGCAGCTTCTATCTTTTTTCGGTTTCGTATAATACCCACATTATTCATTAATGTATCGATATCCTGCTCATTCATCGCTGCTATTTTTTTGATATTGAACTGGTGAAATGCCTCTCGAAAATTCTCTCGTTTTTTGAGAATGGTAATCCAGCTTAAACCCGCTTGAAAGGTCTCTAAAGTCAAAAATTCAAACATTTTTTGCTCATCACGCACCGGTCGGCCCCATTCAAAATCATGATAATGTTGGTACAACTCAGAGCCCGTGCTCCAAGGACATCTTTGCTCTATTGCATCCATAGCTCTACTGCAACTTGCTTGTCACTTGTTGGTAGTGAACATGATCCATGACTGCAGATGAAATATGCGTTTTCTGCAGGATTACGACCTAGTGTTAATGGAAGAGAACCAGAGGATGGACTCTGCAATAAGAGGGTGTTAGGCCTGTAATTTGAATTCGTGATGGAACCAAGTAAACTTCGGGGATGTGTTCCAATGATAACAACTTCTTTAGAGGAATAACACTGAGTAAGAGCAATATTGAGCCAATTTGAGAAATTTTGACCGTTTTTAAATACTTTCCCATGAATACTGCTCACCATATTAGAACTCTTTTCTGCCCAAGTTCTTGCACCACTATATGCAGCAAGCTCTCCAAAAAATTGAGCAACAAATGAATTGGCACTTGGAATCACATTGTCCTCAATCTCAATAACTTCTTGCCATTTAGCAAAAGTGTCGCTGGAATACTTGTAGAAAGGGCTTCCATCTAAAGAAAACTGAGAATGAATTTCTTCTGCTAATTGAGTGGCCTTATTGACATAGTCTTCAACACCGGTTAAGGCATATCCTTTTAGTAAGGCAATTCCTAAGGTAGCGTAATCGTCTAAAAAGCCTTTTTTACCGTTCAATTCATGAAATACATTATCGCCGTTTACAAGTAATCCTTCAATCGAATCAAGTAAGTTGAGAGCTAAAGAATCGAATCCGTTATCTGGTGCTGCAAGATGCATTTCAAAAAATCCTTGAACCAGCATAGCATTGCAATTTGTCAGTGCCTTGGGATCACGAACAGGTTTCGGGTGCGAGTGTTCCCTTTTCTTAGCGGCGTCGATTAGAATAGATCTCCACTTGTTTTCTAATTCTAACGCTTGTGTATTCGATATTTTATGTTGGGTTGCAACCTCTTGAAGGGGTTTACTGCGGTGCAGAACATATTTACCTTCCCAGCTAGAATGAGGGGTGATATCATAGTAATCATTGAAAAAGTCGCGGTTTGGTATAGAAAGCGCATTCAATTCATCCGCGCTCCACGTATAATACCCTCCTTCTTCTTTTTGATTCTGGGGAGTAGGTGAATCGGCATCAATTGCACTTGCAAATAATCCACAATCTAGGAGCATTTCGTTTTCCAAGAATTTACCAATACTATGTGCCGTGTCTAAAAACAATTTGTTTTTGGTTGCTCTCGACGCACGGGCATACAGTCCAAGTAGCTGAGCATTGTCGTAGAGCATTTTTTCGAAGTGAGGGACTTTCCAAAATCGGTCTGTACTATAGCGAGTCATTCCACCGTGAATACAATCGTAAATACCCCCTAAAGCCATTTTCTGCAGACTTAATATGGTGTGTTCTAAAGCTGCGGTATTACCAGAATGAAGGCTATAATCTAGGAGAAAACTATAATTGGAAGGCATTGGAAATTTTGGTGATCCGTTTGGACCGCCGTGAATAGGATCAATAGTGCGCATCCAGAAGTTGACCACATCATCAAAGTCCTCCTTGCGAAATTGATCTTTCATTGGGGTTGAGCTAACGTTGATCATTTCTGCCATTCCGGCTTGCATTTGGATTCCATAATCCAATACTTGTTGAGGTTCTGTTTTCCAAAGAGCCGAAATTTGCCTTAGCGTTGCTATCCAATCAGGTTTGGAAAAATACGTGCCACCAAATACAGGGGTACCATCAGGTAGAGCAATAATATTCAGCGGCCAACCACCTGTTCCAGTCATCAATTGTAATGCACTCATGTATCGCGCATCTATATCTGGTCTAGTTTCGCGGTCTACCTTAAATGAAATAAAATGTTTATTCATTACCGATGCAACTTCAGCATCTTCGAAGCTTTCTTCTTCCATGACATGACACCAATGACAAGAGGAATAGCCAATAGAAATAACTAGAAGACGATTACCGGGGATATTGTTTTTCAGTAAATTTTCGTCCCAATTTTGCCAATGCACAGGATTGGTGGCATGCTGCTGCAAATACAAGCTGTTGGAATTCTCTAAATTATTGAAGTGCATTCTGAAATGGGTAAAAAACCTGTTCTCAAATTTAACCTTAAGTTCTCATTGAACATTCTCTATTGACCTATTTTAGCGGTTGAATTTACCTTATATGTGGTACGAAGTTTTAGTATTCGTCCTTTTTTGCCTGGCCGTAATAGACTTAACAGTAGGTGTTAGTAATGACGCGGCTAACTTTTTGAATTCAGCAATAGGTTCAAAAGTTGCTTCGTTCAGAACAATTTTAATCATCGCTTCAGTAGGTGTATTAGCAGGTGCTGTATCGTCAGAAGGAATGATGGAGGTTGCAAGAAAAGGCGTCTTTGTTCCGAGCTTCTTTACTTTTGATAATATTATGTTGGTATTCGTTGCGGTGATGCTGACAGATATTATTCTTCTAGATTTCTATAATCGTTTAGGGCTTCCAACGTCGACTACGGTAAGTATCGTGTTTGAATTACTTGGAGCTGGTTTTATAATTGGTTTACTCTACAGTTACCAACAAAATTTGGATGCTGAATTTTCGGAGTTTATAAATTTCACTACTGCGGGTAAAATTATATCTGGTATATTTTTATCTATCCTAGTGGCCTTTAGCTCAGGAGCTTTAGTTCAATTTATTACCCGCCTACTTTTTACGTTTAACCTGAAGGTTGGTCTTAAGAAATACGGAGCTATTTTCGGTGGAATAGCTATTACAGCCATCACGTATTTTCTATTAATTAAGGGGTTGAAAGGAGCGAGTTTTATTAGCAGCGAAACGCGAGATTTTATTGTAGAACATACAGATATTATCCTAATTAGCAACGCTCTTTTTTGGACGCTAGCAACGTTTATAATGCAGCGAACTTTTGCGTTGAACCCCCTTAAATTCATAGTTCTAGCAGGAACCTTTTCTTTGGCCATGGCCTTTGCAGGAAATGACCTAGTCAATTTTATTGGTGTTACGGTTGCTGGATGGCAAAGTTTAGAAGCATGGTCACTTGCTGGGGTCCCCGCGGAGTCCTTTTTTATGGATGTTTTGGGTGAAAAAGCTAAGGCGCCAATAGTAATGCTGCTCGGTGCGGGTGCCATTATGGTTATCACACTGTGGACGTCCAAAAAGGCAAGAAATGTTAGTCAGACGGAAGTAAAGTTAGCGCGTCAAGGCGAGGGTGAAGAACGGTTTAATTCCAATGCATTGTCTCGCGGTATCGTAGGGATTTTTGTATCCCTAGCTAAATTTTTAGGGTTGATTATAGGCCAAAGAGCAGTTCACAAAATAAATATGAGATTTGCTCATAATAGAGCGGAAATGGAGGATGCAACAGCAAGTTTTGATTTACTGCGTGCTTCGGTCAATTTGATGACGGCATCCATTTTAATTTCTTATGCAACTTCTCTTCAGCTGCCCTTATCTACTACTTATGTGAGTTTTATGGTTGCCATGGGAACGTCGCTAGCCGACCGTGCATGGGGAATTGAAAGTGCTGTTTATAGGGTTGCAGGTGTTTTACAGGTTATTGGTGGTTGGATCATGACGGCCATCATAGCCTTCGCTGCATCTGCGCTTTTCGGTTTAATCATGTTTTATGGCGGTAAAGTTGGCGTGCTGTCTGTAGTTGCCTTCGCGGGAATTACGCTCATTCGTTCTCATGTGAAGTTTCGAAATTCTGATGAAATTGACTTGGATGTTGAATCTCTAGAAATAAAATCGGAATTAAGTGAACAATTTGAAGTTCATAAGGAAGAAGTGGGAAGTGATTTGCGAAACTTGGATAAGATGGTTACTCTGGCATTACGATCACTTGTAGGTTCTAATAAAGACATTCTTTTGGAGTGTTCCAAACGATTAGCGTCAGATAGTAAGAAGCTAGAGAAATCATTTAAGAAGGCCTTTATGACGCGCGATATGTTTAATGCTGAAGACCAACTTCTCTATGCAGAATTACATATCAATGCCCACAGAGGTATGACGGAATTATATAGAGTCGCGTTTAAACTTAGTGAGAATTGTTTGAATCACATTACAAATTTTGGTGGTGTGCCCAGAAGTGAGTACCTGGACCTCATTATAGATGCAGAAGATGAAATTAAACGGTATTTAGATGATGTACGGAGACAAATTTTATCTGGAAGGGATCAAGAGAGTGGCCAACTCGGGGAAAAAGCAAGAAGAGTCGAACAAAAGCTCAACGACGCGTTGCGTGAAGAATTAAATTTTTACACATTGAATAGCGTTAGTAATCGATTAGTTCGATTGCAGGTAAATATCATTCTAGACTTATTGGAATTGATAAAACACGCAGAGAAGGTGTACTACATTCACAATACCTTTAATCAGAGCAACTTACGTTCTTAATAGCTACTTTATTCTTAGAGTGGCCTCTAGGAATTAGAGTGCTTTCTTTTGTGCTTCGCCGTAGTACTTATAGAAATAGGGTATGGTCTCAATTCCTTTAAAGTAATTGAATACGCCATAGTGTTCATTTGGACTATGGATTGCGTCACTATCTAGACCAAATCCCATTAATATGCTTTTGGCACCCAAGACTTGCTCAAAAAGTGCTACAATTGGAATTGAGCCTCCGGATCTGACTGGAAGAGCAGGAACCCCAAATGTAGTTTCATATGCTTTTGAAGCGCTTTTGTAAGCTGGGTCTGAAGTATGTGTTACATAAGGCAAACCACCGTGGTGTGGTGTTATGTTAATACGCACACTTGCAGGCGCTATTTTTGAAAAGTGTTCAATAAATTTCTGTGTAATTTCATCTGGATTTTGGCCCGGTACCAAACGCATGCTGATTTTCGCAAAGGCTTTTGATGGAATAACGGTTTTGGCACCTTCTCCAATATATCCTCCCCACATCCCATTCACATCCAAGGTGGGTCGAATAGAAGTGCGCTCAGGAGTGGTGTATCCATACTCACCTTTTTCAGCGGGTATAGCTATAGAGGCATTGAATTCATCTTGACTAAATGGTGCTTTAGCCATAATTGCTCTTTCCTCATCGCTGACCACTTCAACCCCATCATAAAACCCTTCAACCGTAATTTTACCACGGTCGTCATGAAGAGATCCAATCATATCCGCAAGAATGTTCAAAGGATTAGCGACGGCTCCTCCATATAAGCCTGAATGCAAATCTCTGTTTGGACCGGTTACTTCAACTTCAACATAACTTAGACCACGTAACCCAGTGGTAATGGATGGTACGTCATTGGCAATCATACCAGTATCGGAGATGAGAATCACATCACATGCCAATTTATCACGATAGCTCTTAATAAACGGTTCAAGATTTATTGAGCCTACCTCTTCTTCACCCTCAATCATGAATTTGATATTGCAAGGAATATCCCCCTGCTCTTTAAGTATTTCAAAAGCTTTAAGATGCATGAACATTTGTCCCTTGTCATCGCAAGCACCTCGCGCGAAGATGGCTCCTTCAGGATGAATATCTGTTTTTCTAATTACGGGTTCAAATGGATCTGCATCCCAAAGTTCTATTGGATCGGCGGGCTGAACATCATAATGACCATAGACTAGCACTGTAGGTAATTTCGAATCAACTATGCATTCTCCATAAACTATTGGGTGGCCAGAAGTTGGATAAATCTCTACATTTTCCAAACCTATTGCTTTCATATGACCTTCAATTGCTCTGGCACATTTGGCTACATCATCATTATATGATGGGTCTGCTGAAATCGAGGGTATGCGAAGTAATTCGAATAGTTCGGATAAAAGGCGGTCCTTGTGGTTTTCTATGAAGGATTTTGGATCCATTGGGCTTTATAATATGTAGTTCGATACCAAAGTTAAACGTGAGTTGGTTTAATTAAGGGATAATGCTATTTAAAATTGCTTTTTAATCTTCATGCTTTCTAGATAAAGAAGTTACATGGTTAAGTCCTGATTTCTTCATTAGCTGCATCCAGCCTAATTTGAAAATATCACTTATACGCACCTGTATAAAACCCTTGAGGTACCAGAATCCTGCTAGTATACCCGTAAAATATGTTGCGATTGAAACATAAGCTACACCGGTAATTCCTCCGCCATTTAACAGAACTATGAGGTCTCCTAAAATATTAACCAATACCATTAGAATCACTTTTCTCAAATTGTATTTGGGTTGGTTCAAGATATCCAATGCCATTCCATTAAGTCTGTCAAAAGGAATCAGGATAATGTAAAGAATGAAAATCTTCAAAACCTCCTGAGAGTCCGTAAATTCTGGTCCCGCAATTAACCGTATTAATTCAGGTGTGAATATCCAAACAAGGGCCAATGGGCATAAAAGTAACCAGAATAAGTACCCCATAGATCGCAGCAATAGGTTTCTCAAAGCTGCGGAGCCATCTTGTTGGTTGGCCTGAGCCATTGGCGGGAAATAAGCGGCAATAAATCCTTGTAGCGGTACTTCAATTACCCTGAGAACTCGCTCAGGTACTCCATAGAGCGCGACTGCGGCAGGCCCCATGAAAGGCATAAGTAACAATGTGTCAGAACTTTTTAAAAGTGAAGTTCCAAGCGAGGTCCCAAAAGTGAATTTACCAAAGTTGAAAAGTGTTCGCATGGCCTTTCTATTGCCCATTTTCCAATTGGAAATACCAGTGTATCCAAGACTAGTAATGACTAATCCAGGGAGAAATTGTGAAGCAATGAAAATATAGATAAGTTCATTTGGGTGAAGAATTTCAACATTGATTAAATAGATGCCTGCCGCGAAAATGACTTGAACACTAGACATCATCCAAAGTACAGCCACATATTTTTCACGTGCACTTAAAAGCCAAACTCCTATATTATTAATTTGGCCGGCGATTAAAGCCGCAGGTATCCACCAAAAGAAATGGGCGTAGGGAAAGGATGGATTAGCTAGTTCGCATAGCAGATAAAGAAGAAAACTGAAAACTAAAACTATTGTATTTGTTACCGCAGCTAATTTCCATGTAGATCCTATGACAACATTCCTATGGGATTCTGATTTTTCATCGAAGTAGAGCTTTTGAAACGCATTTCCCAAAAAACCTGTCCTTGCCATTTCCAAAAGACCTAGGATAGCCAAAAAGAAAACCCATTCCCCTAGGATTTCTTTATTAACCCAGCGGGCAAGAAGTGCGAAATTAATCATGCCTAAACCCGCAGTTGTTACACTTGCTGCTGTACTCTGGGTATTTTTGTCTTTAAAAAAATTACGCATAGAGGGTTAGAAAACTTTTTCGAATCAAAATAGCTTATACCTTGAACTCGGTAAAAATAGTAAAGACTTTACCACGGTGATTTTTGAAGATGATTAAAATCAAGAATAAAGATATAGTTGTTATTAGTCCTCAAACATGGGACGGTGCGATTGGTAGTAATGTCCGAGATATTGCTAAGGAATTAGCAAAACATAATAGGGTATTATTTATTAATAGACCTATGGACTGGCTTACCAGTGTTAAAAGTGCTGTTCAAGAAAATGAATTTAGCCTTTATAGAAAAAAAGTTCTCAAAGGTGAAGTTTCTGAATACCAACAAATAAATCAAAACCTGACTGTATTTACTCCTAAAATGGTTATTCCTTCAATTAATTTTTTTCCAGACGGGAAACTATTTGATCAGGCGAATAAGAAAGTTAATACGCAATTTTCCAAAGTAATCAAACGGGCTGCTGCTCATTTGAACTTTTCCGATTTTATCCTCTTCAATGATTCCGACATGTTTAGAGGATTTTATTTGAAAGAAATGTTGCAACCGGATGCTTACATTTATTATTCTCGGGATAATTTAATTTTTACGGATTACTACAAAAGACACGGCAGGCGTTTAGAGCCTATTCTTATGGCAAAATCAGACGTGTGTGTTACGAATTCTGAATTTCTAGCCAAGATTTGCAGAAAGTATAATACCCATAGTTACGATATTGGTCAGGGTGTTGACTTAACGGAGTGGAACCCCTCTGAATACGATTCAAAAGCTGCAGACTTAGAAGGTATAAACGGGCCTATTATAGGATATGTTGGCTCATTATTAGCTATGCGTTTAGATATTGAACTCCTAGAAGAATTAGCTTCTTTGCATGCTCATTGGAACTTTGTTTTTGTAGGGCCAGAAGACGATTCTTTTATTAAGAGCAAACTACACCAGCTAACTAATGTATTTTTTATCGGATCAAAAAGACCAGAGGAATTACCAGCTTATGTACATTCTTTTGACGTTTGCATAAATCCACAACTTATAAATGGGATGACGGTAGGTAATTATCCGCGCAAAATTGATGAGTATTTGGCCATGGGAAAGCCAGTGGTTGCGACTAATACGCCTACAATGCAGACTTTTATTCCTCATGTGTTTTTGGCCAATAATTTACAAGAATATAGTTCCTTGATACAAAGAGCGATAGATTCAAATACCCGTGAAGAACAAAATTCACGAAGAAACTTTGCCCTTTCTCATAATTGGGGAGAGTCTGTTAGAAAACTTGGATTGGCTCTCATGGAATCAATCAAATAGCCTCTAAGGGTTATTAGGACCGAATTTTCTATATTCGAGGATGCGTAAGCTCTTTGTAATCATTGGCATATTGTTCGTCCAAACCACGATTGGACAATCGATGACAGTAAGTTCTTCAGGAAATTACAATAACCCTTATTGGATGGCGTCCAATGTACTGGTAGACTCTACGCTTTCCATCTATAATTCTGGCCAAAATGGGTTACCATTAACGCAGCCCTCGTCGAATCAGATAGGTTATTTTCAGGCTAATAGTCCTAATTTTCCGATTCAAAGTGGAATAGTAATGGTCGCTGCGCAAAATGCAAGTGACGTCATTGCCTTGACTACTGGAGTAGGAAACAATGTTACATTCACTGATCCTGAATTAGCGAGCGTACTTACCTCTTTAGGTATGTCTGTTGCAACTAACCCCATAAAAGACATGGTTGAGATAGAATTCAGTTTTATAGCTCAATCGGATAGCATTGCCTTCAATTATTGTTTTGGTTCACATGAATACGACGGCTATACATGCTCAAATTTTAATGATGTTTTTGGTTTCTTTTTGGAAGGCACTTATATAAATGGAGTTACAGCGCCTGTCGGTCAAACTATTGTAGAGAATATTGCGACCATTCCTGGTACAAATGTTCCAATTGCTGTCAATACCATTAATCAGGGTTTTCCATCAAATCCTGGAGGGGCAGCTCAATGCTTAAGTGCTAATCCAAATTACGTTGCGCACAGTATGTATTACAATGCTTCTAATGGGGCGGTGACCACATTGGATGGATATACGGATAAATTTACGGCAACTGCACAGGTTGAATGCGGAGGTTGGTATACCATTCGATTAAAACTCGCCAACGTCAGTGATAACATTTTGAGTTCTGCAGTTTTTCTGGAAGAGAATTCATTAAAAGGGCCAACAATTTCCATTTCGGATTCTACCAATGTAGGAAACTCTTTTAATGACTCTCTTGTAGTAGAGGGGTGTAATGAGAATCAAATCATATTCTCGCGCTCTTCAAATTTTGGAATAACTATGAAGATTCCGATTAAAACGGAGGGGAATGCTATAGAGGGAGTTGATTATAGTACTTTACCTGATACAATTACACTACTACCGGGCCAACAATCGGATACCTTGACCTTTTGGATTTACGATGACAATGTAGTTGAGGGGATAGATACGCTCATTGTAGTGCAGGATTATGTTTTTACCGATTGTTATAATTATCCCGTAACCCGAATCCCTTATTACATCCGAGATAAAGATTCGCTATTAGGAGATTTGGTGATTACTTCGGGTTTAGATAGCGTAGATTGCCCGGGGGATAGTTTGGAATTGTCGATTGTATTGAATTCATACGAAGGGAATTACGATGGCTATTGGCATGTAGATTCCTCTAACGCATTTACTAGGTATTTTGAAGTCAATTCGGATACAACCGTATTTTTCACATTGTGGGACGAATGTGGGGACACTGTTCATTATGCGCAAGATCTATTTGTAAAAGAGTATGACCCATTAGTTTATACAAGAGATACGGTGAGGGTTTGTCCAGGCGATTCAGTGATGTTAGTTCCTTATTACAGAGGAGGTATATCACCTACGGTTTTTACGTGGTCAGATAACTTGACAAACACCATCCCAAGAACCGTTTTGCCTTATGCAGATTCTTCATTTTATGAATTTTTCCTATCTGACGGCTGTGGGGCAATACTCGTTGATAGTGCTATGGCGGTGAACATGCCACAGCCTAGTGCAGGATTTCAATATTTAAATGATCCCTATGTTCCGTTGCGCGTATTGTTTAATGAAAAAGCTCAGAATGAGGTAAGCTGGACTTGGTATCTGGATACAGTTATGTTCACGGGTTCAACCTTTGAATACGATTTTCCAAGCCCGGGAGATTATGAGGTATTGCAGGTGGTTACTAGCGATTTTGGATGTATTGATTCAATCAGATTGATAGTAGCCGTAGAAACGGACTTTTACCTTTACATACCGGATGCATTTACTCCTGATGGGGATGGACTTAACGAATGCTTTAAAATAAAAGGAGTAGGCTTTGAAGGTTATGAATTCGCTGTGTATGACAGATGGGGTAATAAAGTCTTTCACACCTTTGACATGACGGAATGCTGGGACGGTACATTTAATGGCCAACCTCTTCCCGTTGGTGCATATAACTATAGACTAATTGCGGATTTACCCTTTGATGAAATAGAAATATTCACGGGTACTTTGAACATCCTTCGCTAAGGATTAAAGGAACGGAAGTGTAAGAACGCCAATCACTAGGATGATTTTGTAAATGAGGTGAGCCCACCGCAGACCTATCAGTTGAGTGGACTTTAAGGCGATTAGAGTGGCTGTACTCAATAATAC